>JBKPPO010000289.1:0-12752 GCA_046733635.1 Pseudomonadota bacterium
TCGCGCACGCCCGCACAGGTGGCCGTGGCCCGCGCCGATCGCAAGACCGAAGTCTGGCAGTTCTATGCCGCGCTCGGCCTCGACGCAAAGAATCCGCCCGACCTCCCGAAGCTGGAACGGCTCGCCGAAGACGTGGAGGACGATGTACGCATCTCGGTGCGCGCCGCGAAGGAACATTTCCGCCGGCTGCGTCCATTCGAGATCGAGCCGCGCATCGACAACTGCATCGACGACGTGAAGGCGGACCTGTCGTATCCCAGCGGCCATGCGGCTTTTGCGTGGTCCATGGCCTATCTGTTGTCACGCCTGGTGCCCGAGCGCAGCAGGCAGCTCGAGGCGCGGGCCGCGGAGTTCGCCCGGCAGCGAGCGGTGTGCGGCGTGCACTTCCCGAGCGACCTCGAAGCCGGGCGGCTCGCGGCCCGCCAGTTGCTCACGACGATGGAACGCAATCCCGAATTCCGCGCCGACGCGGATGCCGCGGCCGCGGAGCTGCGGCCAGCGCTACGCTTGCCGCCCGTAGGCGCCTCTAACTAGGCTCGCTCGAGAAGAAGCGCTTCACGCCTTCGAAGAAGCTTTCGCCCCGCGGCGCGTGTTTCTTGCCGCCCTTCTGCAGCGACTCCTCGAACTGGCGCAGCAGGTCTTTCTGCTCGCCATTGAGATTGACCGGTGTCTCCACGACCACGGTGCAGAACAGATCGCCGCGCGAACCGCCGCGTACGGGCTTGACTCCTTTGTCGCGCAGACGGAATACGCGGCCGGACTGGGTTTCCGACGGGATCTTCAACGACACCGCGCCATCCAGCGTGGGCACTTCCACGTTGCCGCCAAGCACGGCCGTCGCGAAGCTCACGGGCACCTGGCAGGAAAGATTCTCCCCGTCACGCTCGAAGATCTCGTGCTCGCGCACGTGGATCTCGACGTAGAGATCACCCGGCGGCCCGCCATTGCGGCCGGCTTCGCCTTCACCCGAGAGACGGATGCGGTCGCCGGTATCGACGCCCGCGGGAACCTTGACCGCCAGCTTCTTGCTGCGGCGGACGCGGCCCTGGCCGAGACAGGTGTCGCAGGGATTCTTGACGATGCTGCCGGAACCGCGGCAGGCCGGGCACGGCTGCTGGAGCTGGAAGAACCCCTGCGAGATGCGCACCTGGCCGACGCCGTTGCAGGTTTCGCAGGTGACGGGCTTGTGACCCTTGGCCGCGCCGCTGCCGCCGCAGGTGTCGCACTCGAGTAGTTTGGCGACGTCGATCTCGGCCGAATGACCGAACACCGCCTGGTTCAGGTCCAGCTCGAGTTCGTACTTGAGATCCGCGCCGCGGAATACCTGGCGCCCACCGGCGCCCCGCCGGCCGCCGCCGAAGATGTCCCCGAACATCTCGCCGAACATCTCTCCGAAGGCGTCGGCGCCCTGGAACCCGCCGCGCCCGCCGCCCGCATTACGGGACGCATCGATGCCCGCGTGACCATGCTGGTCGTAGATCGCACGTTTGTCGGCCTCGCAGAGGACCTCGTAGGCCTCCTTGGCTTCCTTGAATTTTTCTTCGGCTTCCTTGTCGCCCGGATTGCGGTCCGGGTGATATTTCATGGCCAGTCGGCGGTAAGCCTTCTTGATGTCCGCTTCCGTCGCGGTGCGCGGAACATCGAGCACCTGGTAGTAGTCACGCTTGGCCATTCGGCAATGTCCCCTCCCGAGGACACGGGCCTCCTGACGGAGGCCCGCTCATTTCCCGGATCAGGATTTCTTCTTGTCGTCCTTCACTTCTTCGAACTCGGCATCGACGGCATCGTCGTTGCCCTTGCCCGAAGCACCCGCGCCGGCATTGGCGCCACCCGCGGCGCCCTCGGCGCCGCCTGCCTGGGCGCTCTGCGCCTGCTGCGCGATGTTGCTGGCCGCCCCCATGAGCGCCTCCAGCTTCTTGTCGATGGCCGCCTTGTCGTCACCCTTGAGTGCGGTGCGCAGATCGGAGATGGCGGACTCGACCTTGGCGCGTTCAGCGCCGTCGGCCTTGTCGCCGAGGTCGGTCAGCGTCTTCTCGACGCCGTGCATCACCTGTTCGGCACGGTTGCGCGACTCGACGAGCTCACGGACCTTCTTGTCTTCCTCGGCGTTCGCTTCGGCGTCCGCCACCATGCGCTTGATCTCTTCCTCGGACAGGCCCGAAGACGCCTTGATGACGATCTTCTGTTCCTTGCCCGTGGTCTTCTCCTTCGCCGTCACGTGCATGATGCCGTTGGCGTCGATGTCGAACGTGACTTCGATCTGCGGCTGGCCACGCGGCATCGCCGGGATCTCGGTGAGGTCGAACTTGCCCAGCGACTTGTTGTCCGCCGCACGCGTGCGCTCACCCTGCAGGATGTGGATGGTCACGGCCGTCTGACCATCCGATGCAGTCGAATAGGTCTTCGTGGCTTTGGTCGGGATCGTGGTGTTCTTCTCGATCACCTTGTCCACGACTGCGCCTTCCGTCTCGATGCCCAACGACAGCGGCGTCACGTCGAGCAGCAACACGTCCTTGACGTCACCGGCCAGCACGCCCGCCTGGATCGCCGCGCCCACGGCCACGGCTTCGTCCGGGTTCACGTCCTTGCGGGGCTCCTTGCCGAAGAAGTCCTTCACGTACTTCTGCACGAGCGGCATGCGCGTCTGACCACCGACCAGGATCACCTCGGCGATGTCCTGCGTGCCGATGCCGGCATCCTTGAGCGCCGTGCGGCAGGGATCGATGGTGCGCTTGACCAGGTCTTCCACCAGCGACTCGAGCTTGGCGCGAGTCACCTTGATGTTGAGATGCTTGGGACCGGACGCATCGGCCGTGATGTACGGCAGGTTCACGTCGGTCTGCTGGCTCGAGGAGAGCTCGATCTTGGTCTTCTCGGCAGCTTCTTTCAGGCGCTGCACGGCCAACGGATCCTTGCGCACGTCGACGCCGGATTCCTTGAGGAACTCTTCCGCGAGGAAATTGATGACGCGGTTGTCGAAGTCCTCGCCACCCAGGAAGGTGTCACCGTTCGTCGACAGCACTTCGAACTGGCGCTCGCCATCGATCTCGGCGATCTCGATCACGGACACGTCGAACGTGCCGCCACCCAGGTCGTACACCACGATCTTGCGATCCTTGCCGGCCTTGTCGAGGCCGTAGGCCAGCGCGGCCGCCGTGGGCTCGTTGATGATGCGCTTCACTTCGAGGCCCGCGATGCGGCCGGCGTCCTTGGTCGCCTGGCGCTGCGAGTCGTTGAAGTAGGCAGGCACGGTGATGACGGCCTCGGTGACTTCCTCGCCGAGGAAATCTTCCGCCGTCTTCTTCATCTTCATGAGCACGCGCGCGGAAACTTCCGGCGGCGCCATCTTCTTGCCCTGGGCTTCCACCCAGGCGTCGCCGTTGTCGGCCTTCGCGATCTTGTAGGACACCATGTTGATGTCCTTCTGCACGACGGCGTCGTCGAACCGGCGGCCGATGAGACGCTTCACGGCAAACAAGGTGTTCTGCGGATTCGTGACCGCCTGACGCTTGGCCGACTGGCCCACGAGGACTTCGTTGTCCTTGGTGAATGCAACGATGGACGGCGTGGTGCGATCGCCTTCGCTGTTCTCGATGACGCGCGGCTTGCCGCTATCCATGATGGCGACGCAGGAATTGGTGGTTCCCAGGTCGATGCCGATTACCTTGCCCATATGATCTCCACTCGCTCTTTTTGGGTATTGACCCACTGGCCCCCTTTCTGGAGCCCGGGTCTTTTCTTTCAAGACTTCTTAGTTCTTCGGGGCTGCGACGACCACGCGGGCCGGGCGCAGCAATCTGCCGTTCAGCTGATAACCGCGCTGGATGACGGCCAGCACCGTATTCGCAGGCGCGTCACTGGGCTGCGCCATCATCGCTTCGTGTAATTCCGGATTGAAGGCGGCCCCTTCGGGATTGACCTCTTCGATCTGCGCCTTTTCGAAAGCCTTCGACAGCAGACGCAACGTGGCGCTCTGCCCTTCGAGGAGACTCGCCACATCGGCCTTGCCGGCATTCGCGCCCGTGGAATTGGCCACGGCGAGCTCCAGCGAGTCCTTCACGCCGATGAGTTCCTGCGCGAACTTCTCCACCGCGTACTGGCGCGTGTTCTCGAGATCCTTCGCGGCGCGCTTGCGCACGTTGTCCACGTCGGCGAGCGCGCGCAGGTACTGTTCCCAATGATTCTTGGCGCGCTCTTCGGCGGCGGCCAGCTCGGTCCTGAGTCGCTCCAGTTCCACCAGTTGCACTGCCGTTTCCGGCAGCACTTCGGTTTTCTCATCCGCTCCCGGAGCGGCCATGTTCGGATCGGGCATCAACGACCTCAAGTGAATCAGCGATTTAGGGATCGCGGTCAAAACGCTGGCGGCATTGTGGGGATCGCGCGCCGGGAATCAAGGGCGCGATTGAAATTAAAGCCGGGAGACCAGCGCCGCGCAGCGCGGCGGCTATTCCCATTTTCAGCGCCGCGCGAGCGCGGCGGCTTTTCCCATTTTCAGCGCCGCGCGAGCGCGGCGGCTTTTCCCATTTTCAGCGCCGCGCGAGCGCGGCGCCGAGAATCTTCGCCGTCACGTCGACGATGGGGATCACACGCTCGTATGCCATACGCGTGGGACCGATGACGCCGATCACGCCGACGACCTCGTTGTCCGCGCTGTAGGGCGCGGTGACCATGCTGACGTCGTCGAGGATGCGATAGCCCGACTCCTGCCCGATGAAGATCTGCACGCCATCGGCACGCAGGCTGTGATCCAGCAGGTTCAGGATGTCGCGCTTCTCGTTGAACGCTTCGAACAGCCGGCGCAACTTGTCCACGGAGGAAAGTTCGCCCGCGCCCATGAGATTGGTCTCGCCGGCCATCACGTATTCCATGCGATTCGATTCTTCCGGCTTGAACACGTGTTCCGCCACCGAGATGGCGTCCTTCATCATCGAGTTCATGCTCTCGCGCGCTTCCTGCATCTCGCGCAGGATGTCGGCGCGCACCTGGCCCAGCGTCTTCCCGCGGCACCGCTCGGTGAGCAGGTTGGCGGCGCGCCGCAGTTCGTCCGGGTTGTGATAGCGCTCGAGCTGGATGATGCGGTTCTGCACCTCGCGATCGTTGAACACGAGGATGACGAGCGCGCGGTTGTCGGAAAGGCCCACAAACTCGATCTGCGTGATCGATGCCTGTTGCGCTCGCGGCAGCGTGACCACGCCGGCGAGGCGCGTCACGTTGGACAGCAACTGCGAAGCCGCGGCGACGAGCGCCTTGGAATCGTCACGCGCGGCATCGAGCTGACGGCGCAGGTCGGCGAACGCAGGATCGTTTTCCGTGGGCGGACGCGACTTGAGCAGCGAGTCGACGAAGAAGCGATAACCCTTGTCCGTGGGCACGCGGCCCGCGGAGGTATGCGGCGAGCTCACGAAGCCCAGCGACTCGAGGTCCGCGACGATGTTGCGGATGGTGGCCGACGACAAGGCGAGGCCGGATTCGCGCGACAACGAGCGGGAGCCCACCGGCTGGCCATCCCGGATGTAGCTGCCCACGAGCACGCGCAGAAGCAGTTGCTCTCGCTCGGAAAGTCCGTCGTCGGGGGCCTCGTTCGTCACGGGCGAAAACGTACCCAAGACGTAATCAACCCGTCAAGAAACCAGCCCCGCGGCCAAACGGGGCTTTTCGATGTGATTCAGTGCATTGGCCCCCTGTAGGCACCGTGCTACAAAGCAACATGGCTCTTCCGGCGCAAGCTTGCGCGCTCATCGGCCGGTTCAGTGACGCGCGCGTCGCCGAATCCGCGCTCACATTGCTACCGCATCTCAAGAAGCGCGGGATCCAGGCGCTATTGCCGGCTCACGAGCCGCTCGAGGTCGCGGCCGATCTGGCCGTGCGCGTGCCGGAGGAAGAAATCGCCGACCGCGCGGACCTGGTCATCGCCATCGGCGGTGACGGCACCCTGCTCTATGCCGCCCGGCTCGTCGCCGATCGGGGCGTGCCGCTGATCGGGATCAACCGCGGACGACTCGGCTTCCTCACCGACGTGTTGCCCAAGGACATCCTCACTTCCGTCGACGCTGCGATCGAAGGCCGCTGCGAACGCGACGAAAGATCGTTGCTCGAAGCGCGCGTGGTTCGCGACGGCAAGGTCGTGGAGAACGCATTCGCGCTCAACGATGTCGTGCTCCAGAAATGGGAAACCGGCCGCATGCTGGATTTCGAGACCTGGATCGACGGCGTCTACGTCAACAACCACGGCGGCGATGGCCTCGTGGTCGCGAGCGCCACGGGATCCACGGCCTATGCGCTTTCGTGCGGCGGTCCCATCGTATCGCCGCATCTCGATGTGCTCGTGGTGGCGCCAATCTGCCCGCATACGCTGTCCGACCGTCCCATCATCGTCTCGGCGCGTTCGGTGATTGCGGTGAAGCTGGTGGACCGGCCGGACACCCGGGCGCAAGTCACTTGTGATGGCGTCTCGCTGGGCGAACTCATCCCCGGCGATATTCTCCAGGTGCACCCCACGGCGAAGAAGATCACGCTGCTGCATCCGAACACCTTCGACTACTACCGCCTGCTGCGTTCCAAGCTCCATTGGGGTCGCGGCGGCTTCAACACGTCCGAGTAAACCATGCTCACCCACCTTCAGATTCGCGACCTGGCCATCATCGACCTGGTGGAACTGGAGGTGCGCGCCGGCCTTACGGTACTCACGGGCGAAACCGGTGCCGGCAAGTCCATCGTGGTCGACGCGCTGGCACTGCTGGCCGGCGGCAAGGGCGGCGCGGAGGTCGTCCGCGCGGGCACGGAGCGAGCGGAACTGTCCGCCACCTTCGACATCGGCGACAGCCCCGCGGCTCTGCGCGAGATCCTGGCCGAACAATCCGTCGAAGCGGACGACGAGCTCACGGTGCGGCGGGTGATCGCCGCGGACGGCCGATCGCGCGGCTATCTCAACGGCGTCTCTGTGCCGCTCCAGTTGTTGCGCGAGGTGGGTGGATTGATCGTCGACATCCACGGCCAGCATGAATTCCAGTCGCTCACGCGCGGCACCGCGCAGCGGGAGCTGCTGGACGACTTCGGCAAACACACGGAACTCGTGGGCAAGGTGCGCGAGGCGCACAAGACCTGGATCGGCCTCGTGAACCGCATCGTCGAACTCGAGGGCAAGGCCCGCGATCGCGATGCACACATCGAACTGCTCCGCCACCAGGTGGGCGAGCTCAAGGCGCTGGATCTCAAGGAAGGAGAAATCTCCGAGCTCACGGAAGAACGCACGCGGCATTCGAATCGCGGGCGGCTCGCAGAAGCCGCTCAGGCCGCCGTGGGATTGCTCTACGACTCCGACGAAGGTAATGCCCACGCGACGGCCTCGCGCGCGCTCGCGGGCATCAAGACGTTGTCGAGCGTCGATCCGCGCCTCGCCAAGGTGATCCCGATGGTCGACGAAGCCACCATCCAGATCCGCGAGGCCGCGCGCGAGTTGTCGCGATACCTCGAGTCGCTCGACATCGATCCGGCGCGGCAGGAAGAAGTGGAGCGCAGGCTCGCCGCGATCGAAGAGCTGAGCCGCAAGCATCGCGTGCAGGCGGCGGAGCTCGCCGGCCGCGCCGTCCTCCTCGAGAAGCAACTGGCCGATCTCGACAGCGCGGACAAGGATCTCAATGCGCTCAAGAAGCAGCAGGCGGAGTCGCTGGATTCGTACCGGAAGCTCGCCACGCAGCTCTCGGCCGGCCGCCAGACCGCGGCGCGCTCGCTTTCCAAAGACATCACCGCACGCATGCAGACGTTGGGCATGGCGGGCGGTCGCTTCCTCATCGACATCACGCAGCCTACGGGCGAGCCGACGGCGCACGGATTCGACACGGTGGAATTTCGAGTGACCGCGAACCCGGGTCAGCCACTACGGCCGCTGGCGAAAGTCGCGTCGGGTGGTGAGCTCGCGAGGTTGTCGCTCGCCGTTCAGGTGGCCTGTTCCGCCAAGGACGCGCGCTGCATGGTGTTCGACGAAGTGGATTCGGGCGTGGGCGGCGCCGTGGCGGAAATCGTCGGCCGCGAACTCAAGGCGTTGGGATTCTCCGGCCAGGTCCTTTGCGTCACTCACCTGCCCCAGGTGGCGAGCCAGGGCCATCACCATCTGCGTGTGGCGAAGCTCACGGATGGCAAGACCACTCGCACCACGATCTCCGAACTCACCATGGACGAACGCGCCGAAGAACTCGCGCGCATGCTGGGCGGCATGGAGGTCACCGGGAAGGCGCGGGAACACGCCCGCGAGATGCTGCACATGGCGGGCTCGGAGCAGAAGGCCCGCGGCGGAAAGAAGAAGGCTTGAAGGCGGCCGCGCCGCCCTCGCTCAACTGTTCTTGTTTGCCGGGCTCTTGCCGCCCTTGTGGGATGGGCAGCCGGGCTTGTTGCAGTGGCCGTAAAGCGTCATGGCGTGGTCGCGTAGTTCGTATCCCAGCCGCTTGGCGATCTCTTCCTGGCGTTCCTCGATCTCTTCGTCGATGAACTCTTCCACCCGGCCACAGTCCAGACACACGATATGGTCATGGTGCGTGCCCTGGTTGAGTTCGAAAACGGCCATCCCGTCCTCGAAGTGATGCCGCGACACGAGACCAGCCGCCTGGAACTGGGTAAGCACGCGATAGACCGTGGCCAGACCGATGTCCTCGTTGGACTCGATGAGCCGCTTGTAGATGCCTTCGGCAGACATGTGACGGGTCGGGCTGCCCTCGAGGATCTCGAGGATCTTCAGCCGCGGACCGGTCACCTTGAGGCCCGCCTTGCGCAGATCTTTGCTTTCCAAGCCAACAGTCTCCTGAAAACCTTCGGGTATGATGCGCCACCATGAAACGCCTTGCACTACCAACGCTTCTGATCGCTGCCGCGCTGCTCTCCACCGGCTGCGTGTACAAGATGAACATCCAGCAGGGCAATTACCTCGTGCCGGAGTCGGTGAGTCAGCTCAAGGAAGGCATGACGCGCAGTCAGGTGCGATTCCTGCTCGGTACCCCGATGGTTCCGGATGCTTTCGACGAGAGCCGCTGGGATTACTACTATTTCTTCAACTCCCGGAAATTCAAGGAGCCCGCGAAACGCCGGCTCACGGTGTATTTCGCGGATGAGAAGGTGCAGCGCATCGAGAACCTGGGCGTCCCCACGCAGGCGGATCTGGATCAGCTCGAGCGCGACCTGAAGAAGGCGATCGCCGACAACAAGAAGAATCAGCGCAAGCCCAGCCTGTGGAAGCGCATGACCGGACGCGGCGAAGACACGTCTGCGGAATCGACTAACGAGTCTTCGGAGACGAAGACCGAAGCCGAGAAGCAGCCGGATCCGCTGCCGCCCGCCCCGCAGCAGCCCGAGCCCGCCGGGATGCCTTCGGGTCCGACTTGAGCGGCCGATAGATCTCGATGCGATCGCCGTCGCGAGGAATCGCCGCGCGGTCGCAGGATTCGCCGAAGATCCCGACGTCCGCGTCCCAGGGTACGTCAGCGCCATCCGACCGCGCCCTGGCCATCGCCAACGCTTCACCCACGGTGGCGCCCTGCTCGAGCTCCAGCGCCCAGGTCCACTGGCGTTCGGGCAGCGCAAACACGACGAGGCAGCGTTTCATCTCATTCCACCGAAACCTGCTTAGTTAGGCCGGACCCGGCTGAGGCCTGGACTGGCGCGCGCGGTTGACGAACGCATCCACCAGTGATGCCGCGGTGCCCTCGAACAGGGGCTCGAACAAGGCGCCGGCCATGCGATTGGCGAACTCGAAGCGCATCTCGAGTTCCACGCGGCAGCCCAGATCGCCGAGCGGCGTCAGCGTCCACAGGCCTTCGAGCACGCGGAACGGGCCGCTCACGAGCTGCATGAGCACGCGCTTGTCGGGATCGAGCAGGTTCCGCGTGGTGAACTCCGCATGCAGCGGCCCCTTCTTGATCTGGAGCGTGGCCACGACTTCCTGGTCCTTGCGCGACTCGACACGCGCAGCCGTACAGCCCGGGACGAATTCCGGGTAACGCTCGATGTCGTTGATGAGTTGGTACATACGCGCCGGCGACTCCGCGATGAGCGCCGAACGTTTCACTTCACGCATGGGGCGCAATTTAAATGAAACGCGGCCCACGCGGTTACAATGCCCCCGCCCCATGAAACCAGACAAGAAAGACACGCCCCGCCTGATCGCCGAGAACCGCCGCGCGCGGTACGACTATTTCATCGAAGAAAGGATGGAAGCCGGACTCGTGCTCCAGGGATGGGAGGTCAAATCCATGCGGGCCGGCAAGGCGCAGGTCGCCGAGGCCTATGTCTACCTCAAGGATGGTGAAGCCTTCCTGTTCGGCGCGCACGTGACCCCGTTGGGTACGGCGTCGACACACACGTTGGCCGAGCCCAACCGGACCCGCAAACTACTGCTCAACAAGGCGGAACTGAATCGCCTGGTCGGCAGCGTCGAGCGCAAGGGCTACACGCTGGTGCCGCTCGATCTCCACTGGAAAGATGGGCGCGCGAAACTCGAGATCGGTCTCGCGAAAGGCAAGAAGCAGCACGACAAGCGGGCAACGGAGAAAGATCGCGACTGGCAGCGCGACAAGGCGCGGGTGATGCGACGAGGTTGATCGGATCGGCCTGGGAGGGTCGTCATGACGGCAAGGATCACGTTGGCGGCGTTGGCATTTTCGGTGCTGACGCCTTTGATCGGCATGGGCGCCCCACCCCCGGTGGAGGCCTTCGGCAACAAGCCCGCAATGGTGTCGGTGGACATCAACCCCGCGGGCACGCACCTCGCCTGGCTCGAGGATGACGGCAAGACGCCGCGAATCGTGATTCACGATCTCGCGGCCAACAAACCGGTGCGGCGGCTCTCCGTAGCCTCCGGCGCGAAGCTCTGGCAAGTGGTCTGGGCCGATGACGACACGGTGCTCATCGATCAGAGCGTGACGCGCCTCATCAAAGGCGACACCGACTACACGGAAGAATTCCAGCGATGGACGGCTGTCGACGTCGCGGGTGGTGAAGACCGCATGTTGCTCATGCGCGATGCCACGCGTGAATGGGTGTCGGGCGTGAGCCTCCAACGCCGCCGGACGGCGGAGCCCGACAAGGTCTTCATGTCGAGCTGGGACTGGTCCGCCGCCAAGTACAAGGACGAGATCGGCACGCGGCTCGCCGGGCGTCGCGGCGACTCGGGCTGGACACACAACCTGTACGAAGTGGACCTCGATCGAGGCACCGGGAAAGTCATTTCGATGGGCACCAGCTTCACCATCGACTGGCTCGCGGATCCCTCGGGCAAGGCCATCGTGCGAAGCGAGTTCGTCCCGAAGGACAAACAGTTCAGCGTCTTCTCCCGGCAGGGAAGCGGCTGGAAGCAGCTCTACGCCGCGAAAGGCTGCGACACGATGACGTTGATCGACTACTCGGCCGATCTCGCGTCGATCTACGCGCTGGGCAGCAACTGCACGGGCGACCGTCACAAGTTCTGGTCGATCGCGATGGACGGCTCGGGCGCCAAGGTCGTTTACGAAGACGCCGCGCTCGACGTGGCCGGCGTGTATCGCGATCCCTATGACGGCAAGGTGCTGGGATTGTGGTTGGGCGGCGCGGAACAACCGGTGCACTGGTTGGACGCCGCTGCCGAAAAACGCATCGCCGCGCTGACACGCAGCTTCGGCGGCAAGACCGTGACGCTGGTGAGCCGAACGGCCGACAACCAGAAAGTGGTGGTGCTGGTTGAGGACAGCACCCATGTCCCCGTCTATTACCTCGTGGACTTCGCCGGAAAGAAAGCCGAGATCATCAACGAGTCCTATCCACTGCTCGCGGGCGTGAAGCTGGGCCCGGTCGGCGAGTTCAACTACCAGGCGCGCGACGATTACCCGCTCATGGGTTATCTCACGCTGCCTCCCGAGGCCACGGGCAAAAACCTGCCGTTGGTCGTGATGCCGCACGGCGGCCCCGAGGCACGCGACGAGCCCGGCTTCGACTGGATGGCGCAGTTCCTCGCCTCGCGAGGCTACGCCGTCCTGCAGCCGCAGTTCCGGGGGTCGAGCGGCTTCGGGCGCGCCCATGCCGACGCGGGCCGCGGACAATGGGGACTGCGCATGCAGGATGACGTCACGGATGGCGTGAAAGCGCTCGTCGACCAGGGCATCGCAGATCCGAAACGCGTATGTATCGTGGGCTGGAGCTACGGCGGCTACTCCGCGCTCGCCGGCGCGGCGTTCACGCCGGAATTGTATGCATGCGCCGTGAGCATCGCCGGCATCTCGGATCTGCCCGTGATGCTGGGGTGGGATTTCCGGAACAGCGGCGGCCGCGAATCCAGTTCCTTTGCGTATTGGCGGGATCACATCGGTCGTCCCGAAGATCCGCAGGTCATCGCGAAATCCCCCGCTCGATCGGCGGCCACGGTCAAGGCGCCCGTCCTGCTGATCCACGGCGCCAAGGACACGGTGGTGCCAGCCGCGCAGTCGCGTCAGATGGCGAGCGCGCTCCGGCAATTCGGCAAGCCGGTGGAGCTCATCGAGATCGAAGACGAGGATCACTGGATGAAGACCAGCAGTCAGTCGCGCATCCGTACGCTGACCGAGCTCGAGCGATTCCTCGGCAAGTACATCGGCCAGCCGGCCGCCCCGACCGCGGCGAATTGAGCGCCGGCACATTCGCGGCGCGTCTTGCAGACGCGCGCGCGGCCCCCATGTATGCTCGCGATGCTTTTACGGGGGCGACCGGTTTCGACGTGGGTTGCGAACCGTGAGAGGCGTACCGAGGGTGTAAGGACC
>JBKPPO010000290.1:0-49129 GCA_046733635.1 Pseudomonadota bacterium
GTAGGCGTCCTTGAAGGCGAGCGCGATCTCGGCGTCGGTGCCGCGCGCCTGCGCCGGGTCGGGCACGCCCCAATGCGCGGTCGTCGGCCGGCCCGGCCACACCGGGCAGGCTTCACCGGCCGCGTTGTCGCAGACGGTGAAGACGAAATCCAGTGGTGGCGCCCCGGGCTTCGCGAATTCGTCCCAGCTCTTGCTGCGCATGTTCGTGGTCGGCATCTTCATGTGCTCCAGGAGCTGAAGCGCGATCGGGTGCACCTTGCCCTTCGGGGTGCTGCCGGCGCTGTAGCCCACGAAACGGCCACGGCCCCAATGATTGATCAGCGATTCGCCGAGGATGCTTCGTGCGGAGTTGCCGGTGCACAGAATCAGCACGTTGAAGGCGCGGTCCATGGAAACCTCAGAGTGTCTTGACCAGGAATGAGGAACTCGCCGGGCAGATCCCCGCGAATTCACGAGTGGCACGGATCTCGTCGGGCGCGGACTCGCGTGACGCCCGCACGAAGCCGCGCTCGAGGAAAAATCGTTCGGCGGTGGTGGTGAGAAGGTACAGCCTGCGGATGCCAGCGCGGCGGGCCTGCTCTTCCGCATGCGCGAGCAATGCGCCGCCCGTGCCCTTACCCCGCAGGAACTCGGCGACGGCGAGCGAACGAAGCAATGCGACCTCGCCAAACAACTCCAGGCCCACCAGTGACTCCGGTTCCGAGTGCCGCCCCGAGTAGTAGAAGTGCTCGCAGTGCTGCTCGGTGAGGTCCTCCGTGGGAAGCCCGGCAGCGCGCAGCAACGAAACGGCGCCGGAGAAACTGGGCTTTTGCGAGAAGACGAACGTCATTGGATTCTCAAGCCGCCTTGCGGCGCTTCGGGGCCTTCGGGGCGCGCACCACCACGGCGGGCGCGGGACAACAGGCGCTGCCCTCCGCCGCACAGCAGTTGTCGGTGAGATAACCCACCAAACCGTTCATGACCGAATAATCCGCGCTGTAGAGGAGCTGGCGGCTCACGCGCTGCTGCGAGATCAGCCCCGCGCGCTGTAGCGACTGCAGATGGAACGTGAGCGAGGAAGGCTGCAATCCGACGCGTTCGCCGATGAGGCCGGCGGCCAGACCTTGCGGCCCCTGCTGCACCAACAGGCGGTAGATGGCGAGGCGGTGCTCATGTGCGAGCGCGGCCAGGGCGCCGATGACGGCGGGAGTCTTCATGGGCGGTACGATATTTCAAGGATTATCGAAACGTCAACGACGGCTGCGTGACAACCGGATCCCACGCCGCCAAACCTCTATCCCGAAAGGGATACCCCCACCCCTGCCGCCCGAGACCACCCCGCTGACCCGCCGGGTTCATGTGCCCGAGCGCCGGAAACCGCACGATATGTACACCTGATCACCGGCTCGTCCACAAAGGATTTCCGCATGTCGAAGCTCCGTTTCCTGTTGGCTCCCGTCGCTGCCGCGGTGCTCGCCGCCTGCGCGGTGGGACCGAACTATCACGCGCCGGAACAGCAGGTGGCGGAGCAGTTCGGCGGCGCGGTCTCGCAGAACGCGCTTTTCGACAACGGCCAGTCCGTCGCGCAGTTCTGGAACACCTTCGAAGACGAGACGTTGAACAAACTCGTGGCCGACGCCGTCGCCGCCAACCATGACCTGCGCATCGCGCAGACCCGCGTGCGCGAAGCGCGCGCGCTGCGCCGCGATGCGGCGTTCGACCTCGCGCCGTCGATCAACGCCACGGGCGGCTTCACCAAACAACGTACGGCCAACATCACCACGGTGCCGGGCCAGCCGCGTGTCACCGAGCTCTACGACGCCGGCTTCGACGCCTTCTGGGAACTCGACTTCTTCGGCGGCGTACGCCGCGGCCTCGAGGCCAGCAATGCGCAGCTCGGCGCGGTGGAAGCCGCCCGCCGCGACGCGCAGGTGATCGTCACCGCCGAAGTCACGCGCACCTACTTCGAACTCCGCGGCCAACAGCAGCAGCTCGACGTGGCCCGTCGCAACATCGTCAACCAGCAGGAGACGCTGGATCTCGCGAACGCGCGGCTCGACGCAGGCAGCGGCACCGAGTTCGACACCGCCCGTGCGCAGGCGCAGCTCTCCACCACCCTCGG
Organism: Pseudomonadota bacterium; assembly: GCA_046733635.1. GTDB lineage: Bacteria > Pseudomonadota > Gammaproteobacteria > Steroidobacterales > Steroidobacteraceae > CADEED01. The sequence goes on from JBKPPO010000290.1 coordinate 2,102, forward strand.
CGGCATCGCGCCGCTGGAAGCTGCGGTTGCGCGCTCCATCCATCGTCTGTCGGTGCTCGTGGGCCGCGAGCCCAACGCGTTGACCGCCGACCTGTCCGTCCCCCGCAACCTGCCGGCGCTGCCGGGCATCGTGCCCGTCGGCGACCCGGCGGGCCTGTTGCGCCGCCGGCCGGATATCCGCATCGCCGAGCGCGAGCTCGCGGCGGACACCGCCCGCGTGGGCGTGGCCGTGGCGGACTTGTTCCCCAAGGTCACGTTCACGGGCAGCGCCGGCTACGTCGCTACGGACCGCGATGGCCTCGGCGACCGGGGCTCGGACGCCTATGTGCTGGCCCCCGGAATCTCCTGGGGCATCTTCGATTACGGCAATGTCCAGGCGCGCATCGGCGCCGCCAAATGGCGCAAGGAAGGCTCGGTCCTGCGTTACGAGCAAACCGTGCTCCAGGCGCTGGAGGAGACCGAAAACGCCCTGGTGACACACGCCCGCTCGCGCGAGCGGCTGGTCCATGACGAAGCCGCCGTGAAGGCCAGCAACACCGCGGCGGGCCTGGCGCGGGTGCGTTATGAAAACGGCGCCAGCGATTTCCTGCAGGTCCTGACCGCCGAGCGCACCCTGCTCGAGGCCGAAGACCAACTGGCCCGCAGCCGCACCGAGGCGGCGACCAGCCTCATCGCGGTCTACAAGTCCCTGGGCGGTGGCTGGGAGGCCCCGGAATTCGTCGCACAGACTAATTGAGGCGCCGGGCGATACCATATGGCCATGAGCATCAATCCGATCGAACTTTCCGCCGCCGCGGAAGGCCTCCTGAACACGCAATACCTGCAGCAGCGCGAGCGCCTGCTGGCGGCCTCGGCCCAGGCGAGCCGCCTGCTCTTCGAAGCGCCGAACGCCATGAAGGTCATGCCGGAAGTGCTGCGTTTGTTAGGCGAAGCCGCGCAGGTGGACCGGACCGCCCTGGCCTTCGCCGAAGAAGGCCCCAACGGCGAGAAATGGCTCAAGATCCAGGCCGAGTGGATCGACGAACGCATCGCCGAGTGCTGCGCCGCCGCCGAAGAGAACGGCGAGGTCGACCCCTGGAACGAGCCGCGTTCCGACCGCTTCTGCAACATGCTCCAGGCCGGCAAGAGCGTGGTGTTCTGCCCCGAAGCGCAGGCGCATTTCGACAACGCCAGCATCACGAGCGACAAGGCCCGCACTTCGGCCATCGTGCCCATCCTCGTGGATGGCGAATACGTGGGCGTCATCGGCTTCGACGACTGGCAGCGTGTGCGCGAATTCGATTCCTCCATCGTCTCCGCGCTCGAGATCGCCGCCGGACTCGTGGGCTCCGCGCTGCATCGCGAGCGCCTGATCGACACCATGCGCCGTGAACGCGAGCTCGCCGCGGAAGAACGCCTGGCGCATCTCGCTCGCGCGAACGCCACCCTGCGTCAGAACTTCGTGAAGCTGGCGCGCGACGCGGATCCCACCGAATTCATCAGCGGCATCCTGCTCGACGCCACGCGCCAGCTCGACGCTGCCGCGGCCTATGCCGTCGGCTTCGATCCCACGGCGCAGCACTGGAAGGTGTTCATCCACGTGGAAGACGGCAAGGTGGGCACGCCCGCGTTCCAGCCGACTGCCACGAACGAAGAGACACGTCTCGCCGAGGTGCTCGAGCTGTTCCGCGAGCCCGTGTTCTACCGCCTCGAGCCCATCGACCGCATCCGCTGGCCCGGCGCGGCCGACTGGCACAAGCGCGAAGGCCACAAGAGCGTCTATCTGTTGCCCATCATGTTCGGCGAGAAGAGCGTGGGCTGCATCGGCCTCGTGTTCCGCCAGCAGGAACCGCTGAGCGCGGACAAGGCGGAGATCGCATTGACGGTGGCGCACCAGGCCACGCTCTGCGTCGGTCTCAAGAAACTCGGCATGGCGGCGAAGGACGCCGCGGTCCTGGCCGAACGCAATCGCATCGGCCAGGAGATCCACGACGGTCTCGCGCAGGGTTTCACCGGCATCCTCATGCAGTTGGGCGCCGCCGAGGAAGCCATGCACGAATGCGCGCGCAGCTCTCCTCTGCCGGCCATCCTCACGCGCATACGCGACATGGCGAAGGAAGGACTGCAGGAAGCGCGGCGCTCCGTGGGAGCGCTGCGGCCTGAACAATCGCGCCGGCCCGGCCTCGAGATCGCACTGCGCCAGCTCTGCGAACGCACCACCGTCGACGGCCGCGTGAAATGTCACTTCGAAGGCAGCATGACCGGCGAAGGCCTCGCCCCCGAGAAGCAGCACGAGCTGCTGCGTATCGCGCAGGAGGCCGTGAGCAATGCCCTGCGGCATGCGCATCCGGCGAATGTGTTCATCGTTCTGCGCGAAGCGGAGGCTTCGTGGTCGCTGTCCGTACGCGACGACGGCCGCGGCATGACGCTGAATCCCGATCTCTATGCCCAGCAGGGTTATGGCCTCAACAACATGCGTGAGCGCGCCGGGGCCATCGGCGGCGATTTCCACATCGAGAGCAAGCCGGGCGAAGGCACCCTGGTCAGCGTGACCATCGCGCGCCGCAAGGTGGCCGCATGAAAGCCGCCGTCAAAGCGCCGGTGCGCAAGATCAGCGTGATCCTCGCGGACGATCATCCCGTCGTGCGCGACGGTCTCGCGGCGATCGTCAATCAGCAGCCGGACATGCAGGTCGTGGCCGAAGCCAATGACGGCGCCGAAGCGCTGGAGCTCTACGAGCAGCACAAACCCGACGTAATGGTGCTCGACCTGCGCATGCCCAAGATGGATGGCGCGGCCGTGGTGGGCAAGGTGCTGGAGAAATATCCGAAAGCCTGTTTGCTCATCATGACCACGTACGACGGCGACGAGGACATCTTCCGTTCGTTGAGCCAGGGCGCGAAGGGTTATCTGTTGAAGGATGCACCGCGCACCGAGATCCTCACCGCGATCCGCGCCGTGGCCGAGGATCGGCCGTACACCTCTTCGAGTGTCGCAGCCAAGGCGTTGCAGCGCATGAGCAAGCCTTCACTGACTTCACGCGAGCTCGACGTTCTCCAGCTCGTCGCGGAAGGCCGCTCCAACAAGGACATCGCGCGCCGCCTCGACATCACCGAGGGCACCGCGAAGACGCACGTGAAGGCCATCCTCGGCAAGCTCGATGCGATCTCGCGCACCGAAGCCGTGGCCGTGGCGCACAAGCGCGGCCTGATCCGCCTGTCGTAGTGGGGACATTCCTCGTTTTCTAGAAAACGGGGACGCGGCTCGATTTGTACTTTCGCGGTCGGCCGATCGGCGACATCGCGGCCTCCAGCCCCATGTTCGCCGCCTGCGCTTTCACCCACTCCTCCGATCCAAAGGGCCGCTGGCGATTGACGCATTCCCGGATGGCCTCGAGCTCCGCGGCTGTCTGCGGTTCATTGACGAGTTGTCGCCAATAAGACGGCAGCGCGATGGGCGGAGCAGACACGGCGACGGGTGGCGCGGCCACACGACGCCAGGAGAGGCTGCCCCACTCCCAATCTTCCGCGCGCTCCACGAGGTTGGCGCGAAGCGCGTTTCTTTCCACGTATCTCATGACCGTCAGCAGGTGATGGTCGCCTTGCGCGGCGAATGCCTTGTACCTGCCCTGCCAGACGCGACCCGTACTCGAGTACTTGGCGTGATACCAGCGAACGTGCGTGGTGAAAACCCAGTGAGTCCACCGGGCCAGGTCGTGCGCCTGCGTCGGCCGGACCACGAGATGGATGTGATTGGGCATCAGACACGCCGCGAGAATCGGCAGATGCCCACGCTGCTGTGCGCGAGCGATCAGTGCAAGGAACTGCTCGTAGTCGGCGCGCTCGTGGAAAACCGTGGCCTTCTTGTTGCCCCGGTTGATGAGGTGATAGCAATGGTCAGCGACAACGGCGCGCGCAGTCCTTGGCATGGAACCATGGTAGTGACCGCAATTGGCGAGCACCTCGCGCAATTGCGGTCACTGCGTGCAGTAAGTGGCAGGGCTTTCAGATGAGCCGCGTCCCCGTTTTCTAGAAAACGAGGAATGTCCCCATTACTCCATTACTCCACTACTTCAGATAGGCGGCGATGTCCGCGATCTGCTGAGCCGTCAGGCCCAGCTGATCGGCGGACAGCATCAGCGACCGCCCGAGCCGCTTACGCTCCTTCACCAAAGCCGCCGGGATCATCTGGATCGCCCCACCCGTGCTCTGCACGATCAGCGGGTTGCCGCTGCTCAACACCATGCCGTGGATCTTGCGGCCGTCGGTCAACGTCACTTCGTGGCCATCGAAGCCGTGCGCGATGTCGTTCGACGGATTGACGATCGCGGTGATCACCACCTCGCGAGTCTGGCGGCTGCCGAAGCCATCGAGGACCGGGCCATATTCCACGCCCTGTCCGCCCACGCGATGGCACATCAGGCAGGCCGACGCCGCGGTTGCGCCGCGCCTGGCGTCGCCACGGAGTTTCATGACATCCGCCACCACCAGCTTGGCAGCCTCCGGCGCCGGGACCGTGACTTCGTTGATCTCCACCTTGTCAGGATCGAACAAGCCGCGGCTCTTGAGTTCCGCATCCACACCGGCATCCGCCCAGCGTGAATCCTTGTAGTTGAGCAGCCACCACAACGCCGGGTTGCTGCGGAAATCGCCGCCCGTCTTCTGCGCGATGTCGAGCAACGCGCCGGCCGCGTCCTTCGTCGCGATGAATCCCAGCGCCGTCACGGCCTTCGTGCGTTCGGCCGTGGGTAAGGACTGGGCCTGCGCGCGCTGCGCCAGCGCCTTCACGCCCGCCGCCGGCGTCAATCGCCACACCAGATCCGAGTAGCTAGTCGGCCAGGCCGCCGCATCGCGCTGCGCCTGCCCGTTGGCGAGCGCTTCGTAGACGGCCGCCTCCTTCCCGGTCGTGCCGATGCCCCAGGCCTCCAGATACCAGCGATCCTTGCCGTCGTACCCCTTTGCGAGCTCCAGCAACAGGTGCCGCGACTTTTCGATCGGCACGTCGCGCAGCGACAGCGCCACTTCACGCCGCACGGCCGGGGACGCATCGCGCGTCAGACGCCCCGCGAAATCGAGGAACGACCCCGACTGCCGCGTCACACGATACGCAGCGATGCGCAACTGCGGATCCGCATGCGTGAGCAACTTCTCCGCGCGGGCGACGCCTTGCGGCCCGAGCCGGCCCAACAGCCACACGGCGCGCGCCTGGATGTAGGGATTCTCGTCGGCCAGCAGTTGCTCCACGGCCGGGATCGCCGCGGCACCCTGCTTCTCGAGCGCGCGGAACCCCAGGGCACGTACGTTCACCGCCGGGCTGCGCAGCGCGGTGATCTGGCCTTCCGTCGTCGCGATATCGAACGACGGAACCACCGGCCTGAAGCCTTTGGGCGCGATCCGGTAGATGGCTCCCGAAGTGGTGTCGTCCTTGTCATCGTGTCCGCCCACGCGCGGATCGAACCAGTCCGCCACGTAGATGGCGCCATCCGGCCCCACGGCCACGTCCGAAGGCCGGAAGAACGTCTGGATCTCGCTGTTGACCTTGCCGCCCTTGAAGTCCGTTCCCGCGAACACCTGCGCCTTGTTGCTCGTCAGGAAGTCGAACCGCTCGAGCGCGTACCCCGCGCCCTGCGGCTTCGGGAAGTAGCCGAAGATCGTGTTGCGCGCCGCCTCGGCGGACAGCAGCAGGCCGCGATATTTCTTGCCGAGCCCGTCGCCCTCGTTGAAGACGATGCCCGTCGGCGCGCCGCCACCGTAAACATCACCGGACGGAATGACGCCCGGATCCTCCTGCCGCCACTGCGCCGTCGGGATGTCCTGCCCCGGCCGCCGGTCGGCGTTCCAGAAGCGTTTGCCATTGCGCGAAAACCAGCCGAGGTTGCCGTACTCCATGAGCCAGGTGGTTCGGCAAGCCGGCGGATCGTCGTTGTCGTTGTGGAAGATGTCGCCGAAGCTCGTGATCGTCTGTTCGTAGCTGTTGCGGAAGTTGAAGCCCAGGATCTCTACGCGGGTGCCATCGGGCTGCATGCGCGCCGAGAAACCGCCGACGTACACGTGACCGTCGTCACTGGCTGCGCCCGCGTATGACCCCGGCCGCGGACCGAACACCGGCTGCGCGCCGCCGTCCGGCACCGGGTCGTAGGCACTCCCTACCCGGAACGTCTTGCCACTACGGTCCGTGAAGAACGCGCCCGCGTTGCCCTGGCTGAAATACCAGCGGCCATCGGGACCGAACGTCACCGAATGCAGCGCATGATCGTGATTGCGGCCGTCGAAGCCGCTCAACAGCACTTCACGCCTGTCCACGGACGGATCGAACTTCGAATCGCGATTCACATCCGTGTACACGATGAGATCCGGCGCATTCGACACGATCACCTGGTTGTCTATGACGGCGACGCCGAGCGGCGCCACGAGCGTCGGCTCCTGCACGAAGACGGTCGAACTGTCCGCGCGCCCGTCCTTGTCCGTGTCCTCGAGGATCACCACGCGATCGCCCTTGGGATCCCGGGTCTGGTGACGGCGATAATTGACGCCCTCGGTGACCCAGAGCCGGCCCCGCGCGTCGAAATCCATGTTCGTTGGATTCTTGAGCATGGGCGACTGCGCCCATACCGTGACTTCGAGGTCCTTCGGCACCGTGAAGATGTCGAGCGGCACGATCGTGGGCTTCGGCGTCTCCTGAGCCTCCACGCCCGGCAGACAGAGCATGGTGAACACGGCCGTGGCGGCGACCACGCCGCCGCGCGAAAGCTTCAACCCCCTCATGACGCGAGCTCGAACGAATCCGCGGCCTTGTACGCCTCGATGAGCGCGAGCTCACCTTCCTTGCCCGGACGCGCGTTGCCGTGCTCCATGCCGAAGATGCCGTCGAATCCCTTGCGACGGATGTGCTGGAACAGATTCTTGTAATTCATCTCGCCCGTGCCCGGCTCCTTGCGGCCCGGGTTGTCGCCGATCTGGAAGTACGCGATCTCGCTCCATGCGTGATCGATGTGTTTGATGATGTCGCCCTCGTTCCTCTGCATGTGGTACATGTCGTAGAGGATCTTGCACGACGGACTATCTACCGCACGACAGATGGAATACGCCTGGTCCGAGGTTCGCAGGAACAGGTCCGGATTGTCCGAGAGCGGCTCCAACACCATGATGAGTCCCGACGGCTCGAGGATGTCCGCGCCCGCGCGCAGGATGTCGATCACGTGGCCCGTCTGGATGCCGATGGGTAGTTTGCGCTCGAAGTAGCCCGGCACGACGGTCGCCCAGCGCGCATTCACGCGTTTTCCGACTTCCACCGCGGACCGGCAGGTGGCGAGGAATTTCTCCCGGAATTCGGGCAGCCCCGTCGCGAGCGAGGTCTTCCAGTTGTCGCCACCGTCGATCACGAACACGCCCATGGTCATGCCGCGTTTCGCGAGCGTCTCGCCGATCTTCGTCTGCACGTCCACAGGACGCGCCATGAGGCCGTTGTCCTCGAGGGCAGTGAATCCCTGATCGGCCATGAAGTTCAGCTGCGCGATGAGGTCTTCGCCCGCATGCGCCTTGAACATGCCGAAGTGCGGCGCATAGCGGCACTGGAACTTGCGAGGTTGCGGCCGTTTCGCCTTCGTGGCGTTGGCGACACCCGATGCGAGCAAAGCGCCCGCGGCCAGAGATTGCGTGAGAAACGCTCGACGATGCTGCATGACTCCCCCGTAGTGGTGTCGGGATGCTACCGCGCGGGGACACCCTGTAGGAAATTTGAGACCCGAGCTTCAGAGCGTTTCGACTTCGCAAGGCTTGCGCGCTCGGAGATACTGGCACCGTAGATTCACGAACCAACCTCCCGGTTGACCGAGCGTGAACCTACGGTGAGGCAACTAGCATCTTATGAAATGCGACATTGAACCTCACATAGAGACCGCGCCTCCCGCGCGGTCTCTTTTTTTGGCTCACCCGAACCATCATTGCCGCCAAGCGGCGGATGTTCAGCCCAAAAAGATCACAAAACTATCTGCGCCCGATATTTCTTTGCGTATGCCAGCGCGCGAACGCCGAGATCGTCGATCGTGTAGAACCCGTGATCGCAGGCGGCCCAGAGGTCCTTCGCTCGCGGACGCAGACGCTCCACCAGCACCTGACGCCTCACCCGATCGGACGGCGGCTTGCCGCCCGGGAACACGCCGAGCGCCCGCTGCATGAGTTTCACGCCTTGCGCGGAACCCATCTCGCGCAACCCTTGCAGTGCCATCGCGGACTCATCGCCCGAGTCGTTGAAGAAGTATTGATCGAACCCGCCGTTGTTCACTTCGGCCTGAACGCCGTACACCGCCGCCAGCTTGCGTTCCGTCAGCGAGCGGCGTGCGAACGGTTTGGCGTTGATGCGGAACACCAGCGCACCCACGAGCGTGATCGCATCATGCGTTTTTTCATGCGCCAGTATCTCCGCGGTGGTCTTGCCGAGCGGCGCGTATTCGGCTTCGAGCATGGCTGCGTAACGGACTTCGGGCGGCTCCTCTTTCGGAGGCGCCGCGGATACAGACGCGACCCAGAGGCCTGCGCAAATCGCGAAGTGACGCACGACGTTCAAGGCTGCACCGCAGAGAGCGTCTTCATGTTAGTTAGACTCCCGTTTCCACGACCGCCGTGACCTGCCTATCACAGACCGGCCCGGCGCGGAGAAAGTTCAGCGGGCCCGAGCCGGGCAGGAAACCTAAGCCCCGGTCCCGTCGAAATTTTTCCTTCTTATACAGCTGCGCGCAATCGCCGGCACTGGTTGGACGGCGGAAAAAACCGGGGCTAATTTTTCCCGCCTATGACCACCAAACGCAGCAAATACGACCCCATGGCCACGTCCCGGCTTCCTCGCTGGCTCGTGCTCCGCGACATGTTCCACAACGTGCTCGACTCCACCGAGATGCCCCCGGGCACCGACCTGCGGCGTACCTTCGCCGAAGGCCTGGCCGCGCTCGAACGCGAGGGCTGGCAGAGCGAAGGCGCCGGCGGCGCGATGGAATCCGGGCCCATGGTGTTCGTGCGCCGGGGCAGCGAACGCCGCCTGTTGACCGTGCACGAACACGACCCGAGCGAGCCGCTCCCGCCCGGCCATGGTGAAGGCGTCTACAACACCGGCCGCTGCACCACGTGTGAATAGCATCCCGATGGCGTCATCGATAGGCTCACGCCTCATGAAGCCGGGTTCATTGATCGTCTACCGCGGCCGTGCCGGGGATCGAAACATCCGCGGCACGGCCGGCGCGCAACTGCTGGGCGCCACGCTGGCGCGGCGGCATGGTCTTGCGGTCACGTACGTGAGCGCGGCCAAGCCGCCGCTGCCCAGCACTTTGTGGCATGAGCAGCTTGCGGCCGCGCGTGCGGATCTGCAGGCCTTCGCGGATGCATTCCGCGCGAGCCTGCGCGAAAGCCAGCGCGCCATCGTCGCGATGGGGCGTTGCGCGGCGGGACTCGCGAGCATCCCCGTGGTCGCGCAGCGATTTCCCGAGGCCTGTGTGGTCTGGTTCGACGCGCATGGCGACTCCAACCTGCCGAGCTCGAGCGAAGTGCCCTACCTCGGCGGCATGGTGATCACGGGCGCCGCCGGTCATTGGGACAGCGGACTCGGCTCCGGGCTCAAACTATCGAACGTGGTGCTGGTCGGCGCGCGCGATCTCGACCCGCATGAGAAACGGCTGGTCGCGAGCGGCGCGCTCAGGCTCGTAGCGCCGGGACCCGACTTGCCGCGGCGCCTGGCCGAAGCCGTCGGTGAGCGTGACGTCTACGTGCACCTGGATTGCGATGTGCTCCAACCCGGCATCGTGCCGATCGAATACGAAGTCCAGGGTGGATTGACGCTCGAGGATCTCAACGCCTGCGCTCGAGAGCTGGCGAAGCGCCGCGTGCTCGGCATCGAGATCGCGGAGTTCGAAGCCGCCTGGGTGGATGGCAGACCCGCGAATCCGGACGCGCTGGCGGAAGCGATCGCGCCCCTGATCGGGGCGGACTGATCGGCGCGCAGATCAGCGCGCCTGCCTGCGCCGTAGCGGCCGCTCACTGGCCGGCGACAGCGGCGCCTTCGCGGGACCGTTGAGCACGCTGCCGTCGATGGCGAACCTCGAGCCATGGCAGGGGCAATCCCAGCTCTTCTCGCCGGCATTCCACTGCACCACGCAGCCCAGGTGCGGGCACACCGCCGAATACTCGTGCAGCCCGCCGCTCTCGTCCCGGTACACCGCGAGCGGTGCCACACCTTCGCGCAGCAGCGCGCCCTCTCCGGCGGCAATCTCGTTCCGGTCGCCGACTTCCCCGCCCCGCGCCCAGTCGCGGATCATGTGGCCCACCATGTTGGCGTTTTCGCCCAGGTAGGTGCGCGCGGCGTGCAGGTTCTTGCGCGAGGGGTCGTACAGCGCCGCGAACTCGTTCGCCTTGCCCAGCACGAGATCGCGAATGATCACGCCCGCAAGCGTTCCGTGGGTCATGCCATGGCCGGAATCGCCCGTGGCGATGTACACGTTGTCCTGATCGAGCGGATTCCGGCCGATGAACGCGAGGCCGTCCACGGGCTCGAGGATCTGTCCCGACCATCGATGCGTGACGTCACCCAGTCCTTCGACGTGCGCGCGGCTCCAGGCTTCGAGCGCCTGGTACCGCGCCGTCGCATCGTTGCGCTGGCCGGTCTTGTGATCTTCGCCACCGATGATGAGAACGTGCCGATCGCCCGCTCGCGCCGTGCGCACGTAGTGATAGGGATCCGCGAGATCCCAGAGCAGGATGGAACGCAGCGACTCGCGCGGAAACGCGAACGCGATCGCGTAGCTGCGATAGGCATGTTGTTTGGTGTGCATGCGCACGCGGTCGCTGAACGGCGTGTTCGTGGCCACCACGATGTGGCGCGCGTGCACGCGCGAACCATCGGCGAGCACCACGCTGGCATCGCGGCCGCCGTTCACCTTGGTCGCGCGCGCGTTGCCGGCGATGCGGCCTCCGCGCCGCAGGAAGGCGCGCGCCAGGCCGCGCAGGTATTTTTCGGGATGAAACATGCCCTGCCCGGGAAATCGCAGGCCGGGACCCGTGAACCGGAAGCCGTCGTACTGCAGCGACCGCACCGGTTCGACATCGGGAAACCCCGCCCATCGGACCGCAGCCTGCTCGGCCGCGAGCACGCGCTGCTGTTCCGAGTCCGTCGCCATGAGATAGCCGTCGACGCGCTCGAAATCGCAGTCGATGGATTCCTCGTGTGTGATGCGGTCTATCTCGTCGATCGCCGCCTGGTGGCTGCGTACGGCCAACCGCGCACCGTCACGGCCGAACAGCCGCTCGAGCTCCGACAGGCGGTCGTCGAGCACGGCGGAAAGATGCGCCGTGGTGCGCCCGGTCTCGCCGGCGCCGGGTGTCCGTGCCTCGAGGACCTGCACGTCGACTCCCTCGCGCTGCAATAGATAGGCGGCGCTGAGCCCGCTGATGCCGGCGCCGATCACGCAGACTTCCGCGTCGCGCGGCGGTGATGTGGGAGTGAGGTCCGCGAACGGATCGTGCCAGACCGGCACGGTCTCCTGGGGATTGCGCAGCATGGGTCCACCTCGCGAGAACGATCCGACGAATCTCGCGGACGCCCGGCGCGGCGGGAATAGGACGGGGGAGCTAGTTCGGGTACCGCGCCGTGACCCGGCGGTAGGCGTATTCCGGCGTCCCATAGACCCCGAACTGCGCCGTCACCGTGATATCGACGGTATTGAACGGCGGCGCGGCGCGGTCGGCCGCACATGTCGCATTCACGCGAAAGCCGCGTAATGCGCCCTGCGCCAGGTTCAGGACGGGAAAGTTGGCGGGACAGGCGCCCTGGACCAGCGCGCGATACGCCGCCCACTCCGCGCCGGCACGGGCCGCTGCGAGCGCGCGGTCGGACTGGAGCTGGAGGTTGGTCGTGTCACGCGTCGCCTCCGTCGTCGCCACGGCGAAGGCGGCCAAGGAAGCCACCATCACCACCACGAAGATGGCTGCGACCAGTGACATCCCGCGTTGCCCCCGCATGGTCATGGCCGGTACTGCCCGCGCACGGTGTGCGTCAGCGTCAGGGTCTCGGTGTTGCGCGAGAACGTGAGCTGCGCCGAAGTCATCTGCGGAGTCGAAGCATCCAGCCGCGTAATCCGGAAGATGCAGTTGGTCAGGCCGCGCGCCACGAGTTCATCGGTCGCGCCAGCGAAATTGCCGGGGGCCGAGCGCACGGCCTGCGATGCGGCGATGGCGTAGTTGCTGTAGCGGCGCAGCGTGCCCTGCCCTGCGCGCACGTCGCATAGATAGGTCACGGCCGCGCGATCCTGGAGCAGATAGACGCGGTTGTTGGGAGAAGTGCCGGTCGGGATCGGGCCACTCACCACGTTGACCTGGCCATTGCCGCTGCCCGAGGGTGACCAGTTCAACGTGGGGCGCGCGCCCGCCACCTGAGTGTAGCCTGCCGCACCACCGGGATTGTTGACGGCCAGGTAGTAGTTGGACGTATCGGGCTGCGTGAGCGGCAACCCCTCGGTGAACAGGGCCGCTGCCGTTCCCGCGACGCCGAAGCTCGCACCGGGCGCCGACGTATTGCGCGACATGCCCGCGACGGTGAGCATCTCGATGACGATGTAGTTGCCGTTGCGCAGGGTGCGAACCGAGTTCGGCAACGCCTTCCGCAGATCCTCTTCGAGGCGCGGCCATGCGCCCGCGGAACTGCCCACCATGACATTGCGGAGCGACTGCGATTCGAAAGCCCGCAGCGGCGCGGTGAGGAACATCCCCACGAACACGACGACGACGCTCGCGATGGCAATGGCGACCACGAGCTCGACCATCGTGAAGCCACGTTGCATCCGCGCGCTCATGGATGATTCGTCCGGTAACCCGTGGCGACCGCCTGCGAGCCGCCGCCGTAATCGACCGTGACATCGACGCGCCAGACGGCATTGGCCGGCAGGGTCCCGAGAGTACCTGGCGTGAGCGCGACGCGAACCTGGAAATTGCCGGCGCTGCCGCCGGTGTGGTCCGTGGCGGACTCATTGAGGCCATTGAACGCCGCGACAGTGGCGAACGGCTGCTGCGTGATCCGGGAAACGTAGGAGTCGGCGATCGACTGGGCCTGCGCCTGCAGGATGTGATCGCTGCCGGCGCCCGAGGTATAGGACAGCGTGCCCACGAGCGTCACGCCCGCCGCGGCGATGACGCCGATGGTGACGACGAGCTCCACGAGCGTGACGCCCCGCTGACTGGGACTGCGCGCCCTCACATCACGATTCCCGAGGCGTACAGGTTGATCGTCTGCCCACCTACCGTGATGCTGACGGCGCCGCCGATGGCGCCGTGATTGTTGCCCTGGAAAACGAACTGGCGGACCGGAGGTGCGGCGACCTGGTTCGGGCGAATACCGCTGAGCACCGGCACGTTGAAGGCGCCGCCGGCCGAACAATGCCCCGCGGCGGCCTGGCGCTGAAACGCCTGGTAGCCGGTGCCGTCGATGGTGAACTGCACATCGCACTGCGTGGCGATGGCGATCGCGCGGGCCTGGCGCAGATTCGCGGCGACTTCGTCCGCGAATCCGCGCTCCGCCAAAGGATTCGCCGCGGTCACGCGAGGCAGCGCAACCGCGGCGAGGATGGCGATGATGACGATCACCGCCACCAGCTCGATCAGGGTGAAACCGCGATACGCGTGTGACGGCGCACGCATGGATTCAACCTCCCGAGCGAATCAGATCAGCACGCGTTGCGAAGCGCGTTCAGAACCTGGGTTTCCGTATTCTGATTGGTGATACGGCGGTTGGCTTCGTACGTGATCGTCGGTTCGCCGTTGGCGGCGGCCGGCGCGTTGTACTGAACGAAGCAGTTGGCGGTCGCCCCGCCCTGCTTGACGAACTGGTTGCCGTTCACGACGTTGAAGCCTTCATGGCTCTGCAGCAGCACGCGGATGCTGGCGTTGTTCGGATAACGGTTCTGGAACGTGATGTTCTGGCCGGCGATGTTGATGATCTGGCCGTTGGTGCAATTACGCGCCATGCACACGCCGTGCGCCATGTTCGCGGCGCTCAGCAGCGTGCCGCCCATGCTGCGCACCGCGGCGATGCGGGCTTCGCGCTCCAGACCCATGAACCGCGGCAGCGCCACGGCGGCCAGGATGCCCAGGATCACGATGACGACGATGAGTTCCACGAGCGTGAAACCGGCTTGAATCTTGTTCTTCACAATTAACTCCTCTCCGAAACGGAATGAATCTGGGTGCTTAACGGCATAGGGGGAACCCGCTTCAACGCTCTATAAAGATGTGTGGACGGGTACCGGCGCATTTGACATAGCTAGGCCTGCCCGGCCTTGCTGATGACTTCCCACAGCGGCATGAAGATGCCGAGCGCCAGCACCAGCACCATGCCGCCCACCGTCACGATGAGGATCGGCTCGATGGATTGGCTGAGGTTCTTGAGAGAGTGATCCACTTCACGCTCGTAGAACCCCGCGGCCTCGTCCAGCAGTTCGGGCAAGGCGCCAGTCTCTTCGCCGATCGCGATCATCTGCAGCACCAGCGGAGAAAACAGTCCGCTGGCCGACGCCGCGCGATGCAGGGATTCACCGCGCTCCACGTTCGTGGCCAGCATGCCGATCCGCTCTGACATGAAGACGTTGCCCGAGGCGCGCGAGATCACGGCCAGCGTCTGCGTCATCGGCATGCCGGCGCTCAGCGATATCGCCATGGAGCGATTGATGCGTGCGAGTGTGGCTTCGTACATGAGCTTGCCCATGACGGGCACGCGCAGCTTGGCGGTGTCCCACTTCATGCGGCCCTCGGGCGTGTTGAGCCAGGCGCGCACGCCGAACACCAGCAGCGCGAGGGTGCCCGCGGTGTACATCCAGTAGTCGCGCACGGCGGCCGAAGAGCCCAGCAGCATCCGGGTCGGCAAGGGCATTTCGCCCTGGAGCTGCTGGAACACCGGCGCGAACTTGGGGATCACGAACGTCGACATGAACATCATCGCGAGCACGATGGTGATCATCACGATGAACGGGTAACGCATCGCGCCCTTGACGCGATCGTGCATGTCCTTTTCCTGCGCCAGGTACTCGGTGAGGCGCTGGAAGGATTTGTCGAGCGTACCGGTGGCTTCGCCCACGCTCACGATGCTGATGTACAACTTCGGGAACACCTGCGGATGCCGCGCGAAGCTCGATGCCAGATCGCGACCGCCCTCGAGGCTCTCGAGCACGTCTTCGAGCGTCTCGCGCAGCTCGGGATTGTGAGTCGACGTCACGAGGCCGCGCAGACCGCGCAGCAACGGGATGCCCGCGCGCGTGATGGTGTACATCTGGCGCGAGAACATCACGAGATCCGAAGTGGTGACACGACCGAGTCCGAACTTCCGGCCGAGCTTCTCGAAGTTGAAGCTGCTGGCCACCGCGCCCTGCTCGGTGATTTCGAGCGGCGTCACGCCCGTGCCCAGGAGCCGCTGCGCCACCTGATCGATGGACTCTCCGGGCGCATGACCACTCACCAGCTTGCCGTCGGCCGAGCGACCCTTGTAGCTGAACGTGGCCATCGGCTCAGCGCATCTCGCGGCTCAGCAGTCCGTCCGCGAACTCGGCCTCGCCGCCTTCCATCTCGGGCAGTTTGAGGGCCTTGAGGCTGCGCGTCTCTTCGAGCGGATCGTCGAGGCCGCTCGTCGTCGCGATGGCTTCGGCGATGGTCGTCTTGCGCGTCGCCGCCAGATCGATCGCGCTGCTCGTGAGCGAGCTGTAACCCACCTGCCGGCGCGCCGTGTCGGCGAAGCCCTGGATGTCGCCCTTGCGGATGCAATCCGCGAGCGAGCGATCGAGCTCGATCAGCTCGTAGATGGCCGCGCGGCCGCGATAACCCGAAAGGTTGCAGTACGTGCAGCCCGCCCCCGTCATGAATTTCATCTTCGATGCGCGCGATCCCACCTGCGCCTGCAGCCAGGCCATCTGGTGATCGTCGGGCTCGGTGGCCTGCGCGCAGTCCGGGCAGACCTGGCGCACCAGTCGCTGCGCGACGATACCGTGCAGCGCCGTGGCGATCATGTAGCCGGCAACGCCCATGTCGAGCAGGCGGCTCACCGTGGCCGACGCCGACAAGGTATGCAGCGTGGAGAACACGAGGTGGCCCGTGATCGCGGCGCGCAGACCGATCTCGCAGGTCTCCCGGTCGCGCATTTCGCCGACGAGGATGACATCGGGGTCGGCGCGCAGCATCGTACGGAGCACGCGCGCGAAGTCGAGACCGATCTTGGAGTTGATCTGCACCTGGCTCACGCGGTCGAGCCGGTATTCGATCGGATCTTCGGCCGTGAGGATCTTGGTGTCCGAACGATTCAGATAGTTGAGCGCCGAATACAACGTGGTGGTCTTGCCCGACCCCGTGGGTCCGGTGACCAGCACCATGCCCGCAGGACGCTCGATGAGCGTGCGGAAGCGCGACAACATGCCCTCGTGCATGCCGAGCTGTTCGAGCGACATCAGGTTGTTGGACTGGTCCAGAAGACGCAGCACCACGCTTTCGCCGTACTGCGTGGGCATCGTGGCCAGACGCACGTCGATGGACTTGCCGCGCACCTTCACGGAGAAGCGGCCGTCCTGCGGCAGGCGCTTCTCGGCGATGTCGAGGCTGCTCATGAGTTTGAGCCGCGTGACCAGCGCGCTGGAAACGCCGCGGCCTTCGATGCTCTGCTCCTGCAGCACGCCGTCGATGCGCAGACGGACGCGCAGCATGCTTTCACCCGGCTCGATGTGCACGTCGGACGCGCGCATGTTCACCGCGTCCTGGAAGATGTTCTGGATGAGGCGGATGACCGGCGCGTCCGAAGACGTTTCGTCCACGGCCATCTGCATGAGGTCGACTTCATCGGTGCGCAGTTCTTCGCGCACTTCCATCGCGATGGACGCGATCTGCTCGGTGCGTCGATAGACGATGTCCATCGTGCGCAGCAGTTCGGCTTCGCGCACCAGGGCGATGCGCAGCGGTTGCTTGAGCCTGGCCACGAGTTCGTCGTACACGAACAGGTCCGTGGGATCGGCCATGCCGATCGTGAGGCCGTTCTTGTCCTGCTGCAGCACCAGGGCGCGGAACCGGCGCGCCATGGCTTCGGGCAACAGGCGGACCACGTTCTGGTCCAGCGAGAGCTGCTTGAGATCGACGAAAGGAATCTGCAGATGGCGCGCGAGAGCATCGTTGAGCTGCTGCTCTTCCAAGATGCCGAGATCCGTGAGCACGCGGCCCAGCTTGCGGCCGGTTCGCTTCTGCTCGGCCAGCGCCTTGTTGAGCTGGTCTTCGTTGATGACCTTCTGCTCGATGAGCAGCTCACCGAGGCGGATCTTCTTGCGCTTCTCGGGCTTCACTTCACGCCCTCGACCTTCGTGCCGTCGACCTTGCCCTTCTGGGCCAGCGACGCGGCGCGTTCGCTGGTTTCACGGACCATCGCCTCCATCTGCGCGTCGTCGGCGACGAGAGGACGCAGCAACAGCACCAGCTCCACCGTGGTGCTGCGGTCGCGCTTGCTCTTGAAGAGATTGCCCAGCACGGGAACGCTGCCCAGGCCCGGGGTCTTGTAGTCATGGCGCTGGCGCTGTTCGCGCATCAGGCCGCCGATCACGATGACCTGACCCGACCGCGCGCGCACCACACTGTCGGATTCGCGGATCTGGCTGAACGCGAGCGGCAGGTCGCTCGTCGAGCCGCCGAATGACACCCGCTTGCTCTGATCGTTGACTTCGCTGACCGTGGGGTGGATGTGCATGAGCACGGTGCCGTCCTCGGCGATCTGCGGGGTCACGTCCAGCGCCACACCCGAGAAGAACGGCGTGAGTTCGACATCGAGCGTGGTCGTCGTCGACTCACCCGTGGTGGTGTTGCTGTTCACGCCCGTCACGAAGAACTCGTCGGTGCCGGCCTTGATCACGGCCTTCTGGTTGTGCAGCGTGGAGACGCGCGGGCTCGAGAGCACTCGCGTGCGGCCCTGGGCATCGAGCAGCTCGATGAAGGCCGAGAAATCCGTGGAATTGAAGGCGAACGAAAACGCCCCGGCCACCGAGTCGACCACCTGACCCACGATGGGAAGACTGCCCGGGTTCACCGGGATCGCCTGTCCCGGCGGCGTCAACGGATTGGCATCGAAGCCACCGTCGGGCGCGCGCTGGCCCGAGAAGAAATTGTGGTTGCCGTCGCGCGCGATCACGGACCAGTTGATGCCGGCCTGGAAGCCCGAGTTGAGTTCCACTTCGACGACCTTGGCTTCGAGCACCACCTGGCGCGTGATGGTCGACTGCGTGCGGCGCAGGTAGTCGGCGACGGAGCGGAGTTCGTCCGGCATCGCGCGCACGACGATCACACCCGACTGGCGATTGATCACGACGCTGCCATTGGCCTTGGCGGGCTTCTCCTCGCCTTCCGCCGGCAACGGCGCGCCCACGAGCGCCGCGATGTTGGCTTCGATCTCCTTCCAGAAATCCGATTCGTTGCGCGTGACGACAGCAGTGCCCGTGGTGCTGCTGGTCTGCGTGCGCTCGTCGGTCTGACTGGTTTCGGAGCTGCCCGTGGCGTTCGCGTTCTGCGAGACCTGGCCCGAGCTCACGCGGGTGCGCGAGACGCCGCTGCGCTGCACGTCGAGATAGTTGAGCTGGAACACCCGCGTCTGCAGGGTCGCGGGCAGGATCAGATAGCCATGCGGCGCGAGCGGATTGCCCATGGGGCGATAGTCGTAGCCGTAGAGCTCGCGTGTGGCGTCGAGTGCTTCCTCGAGCGTCACCTGCTTGAGCGACAGCGTGACGCGGCCCTTCACTTCCGGATGGACCATCACGTTCACCGACGAGTCGGCGACCAGTCCTTCGAAGAAGGCCCGAGCCGGCGCATCGTTCACCTGTACGTCGTAGCGGGGTGCGCCCTGCGCCAGCACCGTGCCGGCGGCGAGCAGCATCGCTGCGGATAAGAATGTAGTCAGGCGTTTCATGATCAGGGGGCCTCTGGTTTCGGTTCCGATCGCGCCACACGCACGGCGGCATCGGATTGCGCCGTGGGAAGCGTGAGGGTCTGGGTCTTGCCGGCGCGTTCGTAACGCACGCCGGTGGCGAAGATCTCGGTGATGCGGGCGCCCGCGATGACGTCGCCGGCGCGCACGAGGCGGCCGTTCACGATCGCGACACGTTTCGCGCCCGCGATCACGCCTTCGAGCTTGAGTGAGTAGACAGGCTGCTTCGCGGCCACGGGCGCCGTGCCCGCCGGACGCATGGGGTCGCGGAAGCCTTCGGCTTGCGAGACGGCGCCAGCGGCGAACATCGCCAGGCACAGGCCGAGGATGCGGAGGGGCTGTTTCATCAGGCGCCCACTCCCAGCCAGGTGGAATCCAGGCTCAACGTGGACAGGACGATACGCACGCGATTGCGTGGATACCCCGTGGTGTTGAGGTCGAGCGAGCCCCACCGGAACTTCCAGGGCAGCGCTTCGAGGGACTGTAGATAGTCGAGGATGTCGGCGTACTGACCGTCGATCACGATCTCGATGGCGTGTACGTACGGCGGCAGGCCCGGGCCTGTTGGCTCCTCGGTCGGCACCGCCTCGGCGGGCGCGGCTCCCTCGGCCGCCGTCTGATCCTGCTGGGCCGGAATCAGGCTCTCGACCGGCAGGTTGCGGATGCTCACCAGGTCCAGGCGGCCCTGGCGATCGAGGACGTCGTTGAGCACTTCGATCATGCGCTGCGAGGACACGAAGCCGCTCGCCGTATCGGCGATGCGCGAGTCGATCTCCTGCAACTGCTTCTGGAGCTCCGCGGCCTTCTGCAGGTTCACCTGTCGCGGATCGGAGAGATCGGCGCTCTGGGCCATCAAGCCTTCGGCGCCGGCCGTGGCGAGTTCGGACTCCAGGGACTGGCGCTGATTGCGCAGCGGCTCCATGAGCAGCGTGTCCCAGCTGAGGATGCCGACGGCCAGCACGGCCACCACGATGAGGCCGCGTTCGCGCAGCGACATCGCTTCATATTTCTTGGCGAGCGGATGCGAGGCCATCAGGATCGCTCCTCTTCAGCCACGGCGTCGGCATCGGCGTTGGCCACGGGTTGCAGCAGGCCGCGATGGCCCGCACGGAACTGCAGTCGGCCCGAGCCCGGCTTCTTCGGCTTCTCGATCACGAAATCGTCGATCTGTCCGCCCTGCAGCGCCGGATCCTGCGCGAGGCTCCGGAGGTAGCGGGGCACGGAGTCAGGCGAGAGCGTCGAGCCCGACACGCTCACGGATTGCACGGTCGACCCCAGCGTGAGTCGCTCGAGCCAGATGCCGTCGATGTGACGCGTGCCGAACGCGCGCAGACGGTGCGAGAACCCCGCGGGGCCGTGGCCGGTTTCGCTGGCGAGCATCGCAACGGCGCGCGACTTGTTGCTCACGGTCGTGGACATCTTCGCGACCAGCGCTTCGAGCTCTTCGTCGGTGAGCGAATCGAGCTGCGGACCCGACGCGGCGGTCATGGCCTGCTGCGCCTGCTGCTGGTTTCGCACCACGTTCGCGGCGGAGTTCAGGTGGCCCACCTGCCAGGACGCGAAAGCCCAGAGACCGACGAGCATCGCGCCGACGAGCGCGATCATGAGGACGGTGGAGCTCGCGCTCAGTACGCCACGCACGCCCTTGGACTTCTTCTGGTAGAGATTGATTTCCTGCATGGCGATCAACCCTTGCCACGCGCGCGCAGCGCGGCGCCGATGGCGAGACAGGGCAGCCAGCCATCCGGGATCTCGGCGCTGAACGACACGTCGATGAGATCGTGGATGTTGTACATGCTGATGCGCAGGCCGGTGGACGCGCCGAGTTCGGCGGCCAGCAGGTTCGCGCGCATGCCGGCGGGCGCGATGTAGAGCTCGGAAATGGCCGTCTCGTCGAAATGGCTTTCGTAGTAGTCGAGCGAGCGCTGCAGCTCGAGCGAGAGATGCTGCGGGTCGAGCGGCAGTCCGTGTCCCTCGCCGAACTCGTCGCTGAGATCGCCGGGTTCGCGGAACTCGAACCGGCGCGTGACGTAGAGCTGGCCGCGGCGGGTGAGCACGAGCTGCGCGAAGTCGTCACGCAACATGAGGAACGCGACGCCCTTGGCGTCCTGCGGCAGCAGCGCCGCGAGATTGCGCTGGCAGAGCTCGGGAATGTCGATGACGTCGAACTTGCGGAACTGGCGTTCGAGCGTTTCGCTGAGCTTCTCCACCGAATCGCCGCGCGAGGCGATCGCGAAGCAGAGCTTCTTGTCGCCGCGGGAGGTCTGTTCGGGTAGATCGAAGATGTCGAGCGTGGCGGTCTCGAGCGGAAAATCGAAGGCGTCGCGCATGCTGTAGCGCGCGGCGGCGCGTCGCTCGGCGAGCGGCACGTCGGGTGCCTGCACCTGTGCGATCTGGTAGTCGGTCGGATTGATGACCGCGCTCACCGGGATGCGGCGCAGATCGAACTCCGAGATGATCTTCTTGAGGACGGGATCGGCGAAGCCGAGCGGCGCTTCTTCCACGACGATGCGCAGCACCTTGGGGCGCTGGCCATCGAGCTTGCGCACCAGCGCCACCGCGATCTCCGTGCCGGAAATTGCGACCGCCGCGCGCAGGCCTTCCGTGCGCCGCCGCTTTTTGAACACCCGACCGAGCCGGGAACCGACCGTTGCAAGCATGCGAAATGGCACTGCCAACCGGGACAGTGCTCCTCCTCGCCTTCTGTAGCGGTACGAGCGCGGGTTTCTTGACGCCGTTATGCCGGCATGAGGGGTTGGTCACTGGGGCGGCAAACCCCTGCCGGTTTGCGGAAATGGGGGTCGACCTAGGGAGAAAGCATGGGGTGAGTGGTAACGCCCATCGCGCATGCGGGGGTGGATTCGCTTTTCGCCGGGCCATTCGGGCGAGTCCAACCGCGCCAGATTCCGGCCGCCGCCATCAGGCGCGGAAGACACCTGATCAGTGGCCTGCAGCGAAGTTGCCTAGGCCCCGAATGGGCCGGAGAGCGGCTTCGTGCCTTGCGAATGGGGTGCCCGGCCCGCTCACGCACCCCCGCACGCGCGCTGGGCGTTGCCAGGCATCCGATCCTCTCTCGCTGGATCCCACTAGATAGGAGGGTTGAGCCCCGGTTCGCTGCTGGTCAAAGAGCCGGAGTCGGATTCGCCACGCCGCTCGACGCGCGCGCGAACCCCCCGGACTCGCGACTCTGGTTCCAACCAACAAGAAGAATGCGGTCCCCGTCGCCGACAACCGGATCCGGGCCCGGAAAGTATCGGATGGCTCGCAACGCCCAGCGTGCGTGCGTGAGGTGCGTGAGCGGGCCGGGCCCGTCATTCGCAAGGCACGAAGCCGCTCTCCGGCCCATTGGGGGCCCAGGCAACTTCGCCGCGGGCCACGATTCAAGTGTCTTCCGCCCCTGATTGGCGGCGGCCAGACGCTGGCGGGTTTGGACTCGATCGAAGGACCCGGCGAAAAGCGAATCCACCTCACGCATGCGCGATGGGCGTTACCACCCACCCGTTCCATTCTTTCAGCTCCGTCCCCTTTTGCTAGCAAATGGGGTCTGACCCCATTCTTCGCGGCTCTGGCCCCAGGCATCGATCGTCGCGTTGTCGTACGGCGGCGGCATCTGCACCCGGCGCAACAACCTCGATCCCAGCTTCTTCGCCACGCCGATCGAGGCGAGGTTCGCGGGATCGATGTTGTGGATCACTTCGGTCCAGCCGAGCACGTCAAATGCATAGTCCATCGCCGCGGCCGCGCCCTCGGCGGCGTAACCCTTGCCCCAGTGCTCGCGTGCAATTCCCCACCCCACTTCGTTGCCGGGCCAGCCTTCGGGATGCCAGGGTCCGAGCCGGCCCACCCATTGGCCCGAGGACTTCTCGATGACGGAGAACATCGCGACGCCCGTCAAAGACCATGCACCCGCCATGCACATGAAGGTGCGCCAGGCGAGCGCTCGCGGCTGCCGGCCGATGAAACGCGTCGCCTCTTCGTCGTCGAGAAAAGCCGCCCAGGCGTCGAAGTCCTCGAGCCGGGTCGGTCGCAGCAGCAGTCGCGGTGTATGGAGCTCGAGGGTCGCCAGGTCGTTGTTTTTCATGGACCGCATTTTGAACTCAATCCCCGTTGCCGGTGTCTTTTCCCTATGACCTCCCAGCCCCCGCAGAAAAAGAAACGCCGCTTCGGCTTCGCTCTCGGCCTCGCCTACATCCCGCTTTCCATCCTCTACCTCACGTTCAGCGGTGAGCTCCCCGCGCGCGACTGGCGCACCGCCTCGCGTGAACCCGCGGGTCTCGCGCCCGATCCGGCCACCACACCCGAAGCCGTCGTGCAGGTGTATTCGGCGCGTGCCGTGAGCTGGCGCGGCTGGTTCGGCGTGCATACCTGGATCGCGGTGAAGCCGGCGAACGCCGCGGAATTCACCGTGCACGAAGTCATGGGCTGGCGCCTGCGCCGCACGGGCACCGCGCTGGTCTCGCGCAACCGCCCCGCGGACGGCTACTGGTATGGCAACAAGCCGGAGCTGCTCGCCGACGTGCGCGGCGCCGGCGTGGACGAGATCATCCACCGCATCGATGCCGCCATCGCCGAGTATCCCTACCCCGATCGCTACACGGTATGGCCCGGACCCAACTCCAATACGTTCGTGGCCTTCGTGTTGCGCAAGGTGCCGGAGCTGCGTGTCGATCTGCCGCCCACCGCCATCGGCAAGGACTACCTGGGCTGGCGCTCGGTGAACAAGACACCGAGCGGCACGGGCGGCCAGGCCAGCTTGTTTGGTGTGGTCGGCGTCGCGGCCGGCGTCGAGGAAGGCCTGGAAGTGAACCTGCTGGGACTCAACTTCGGCGTGGACCCGAAGAGCCTGTCGCTCAAACTACCGCTGGTGGGAAGGATCGGCCCGGCGCGGGACAACACACCGGTGCGGCTCGACGAGGCCGGAGAGAAACTCGCACTGGAATCCGCTTCGCCCGCCGCCTCCGCTGCGACCGCGGCGGATTGATCACGGCCGCGGGGCTGCGGCGATGGTTCGTAGATAGGCGACGACGTCGCGGATCTCCGCGTCGCTGAGCTCGTTGTCCCACGCGGGCATGATCACCGAGCGGCCGACCGACGCCCCGCCCTTGCGGATGATGTCGGCCTTGTAGCCATCGGTCTGCGTGCTGGCGGTGAGATCCGACGGCTTCGGGTTGTAGAGACGCGCAATGCGGCCGTCACCCTTGCCGTTGTCGCCATGGCACTGCACGCAATGCGACGCGAACACCGCGCGTCCGCGCGCCGCGGCGTCCGGCGCCGAACTACCGGCGCTGGACCCCGGCGCACGCACGACGGCGGCGCCCAGCACGGCGGGCGCCGGCTGGTCGCCGGCAATCGAGGAGACGCCGGCGCTCAACGCCAGCGTCATCAGCATCGATCGAGCCCACGCCCGCGTCAGCGAGCGTCGGCTCGCGGCCGATGTCACTTGGTGACCTCGATCTTCATCTTCATCTCGGGATGGATGGCGCATTCGACTTCGATCGTGCCTTCCTTCGCGAGCGTGACGGTGCGCGCCTCGCCCTTCTTGTACGAACCGAGATCGAACTCCTGCACGCTGCTCAGCGAGAACACGTTGTGCGCGAAGTCGTCGTCGTTCTTGAACGTGACCTTGTCGCCCACCTTGGCCTTGACCACGGGCACGGTGAAGGTCTTCTTCACCTGGCTCACGGCGTGTTCACCGGCTACCGCGGTGGAGGCCATTGCGGCGGAAATCGCGAGGGCGGCGATCGAACGGGAAATCAGTTTCATCTTCGTATCCTCTTCTCTTATTGCGGCAACACCGGGACGCTGACCAGACGCGGCGCACCCGTGAGTGATTCCATGAACGCGACGAGTTCGGCCTTCTCGGCGGCGGTCAGCGCCAGCGGCGCCATGTTGGCGTCGAGATTGCTCTTGTCGTCGCCGCCACGGTCGTAGTGCTCCACCACTTCCAGCAGCGTCTTGTACGAGCCATTGCGCATGTACGGCGCCGTCAGCGCCACGTCACGCAGCGTCGGCGTCTTGAACGCGCCCTGCATGGCCTTGACCCTGCGCTGCGCGAAACGACCTGCATCGGGCGCGCCCGTGTCCTTCACACCGATGTTGTGGAAGCCGTTGTCCGAGAAGTTGAAGCCCATGTGGCAGGCTGCGCAATTGGCCTTGCCGTTGAACACGACGAAGCCCCGCTTGGCTTCGGGCGACATCGCCTTCTCGTCGCCCTTGCGCCAGCGGTCGAACGGCGACTCGGTAGATAGCACCGTGCGTTCGAAGCTCGCGATGGCGCGCGCGACGGTCACTTCGGAGATTCCTTCGCCCGGGTACGCCTTCTCGAAGTGCGGCGCATAACCCGGAATGCCCTTGAGACGGGCCACCATCTCGGGCAGCGGCAGATTCATCTCACCCGCGGCTTCGATGGGGCCCAGCGCCTGGTCTTCGAGGTTGGCCTTGCGCCCATCCCACATCTGGATGGTGTTGAACGCGGTATTGAGGATGGTCGGCGTCGCGCGGCCGAGTTGCTGCATGTCGAATCCCACGGCGGTAGGCAGGCCATCGGACCAGCCGAGCGCGGGGTTGTGGCAGCTCGCGCAGCTCATCGAACCTTTCTTCGACAGGCGCGGATCCCAGAACAGCATTTCACCGAGCGCGATGCGCTGGGCATTCGGCAGGTTCTCCGGCGGTGCAGGCGCCGTATCGGGGCGCAGCCAGGGATCCGTCTCCTTGGCGGCGGCGATGGCGCCGATCAGAACGAAAGACAACAGCAGGATCTGTGGCACCGAAATGCGCCAGCTCAGCGACTTGGAAGGCATGCGAGACCGTCTCCCGGAAACAGGCGGTAAACCGTTATCTGCAGGATCGGCGGCGGACGGGTCGCCCTTGAGTGGTCCCGCGCCGGGTTGGCAGGAGTGTGAAGTGCATTGCGGGCGCGCCGGAGAATTGGCGGAAGGGTTACCCCGATGCGGACATAAGGCGCGCGTTCGTCATCCGCCAGGCCACCCTCCGGCCAGCAAAAAAGGCGCGCCACTTGCGTGACGCGCCCCGAGGTCGTTGCGATGGAAGCTGGATTACCCGGCTCAGGCGTGCCCCTTCTCACCCTTGCTGAGCGCGAACTCCTCCTCGGGCGAGAGGATGAGCTGGTTCCGCCCATACAACGCGAAGTACAGGATGCCGAGAGCGTAGAACGCCGCCACGGCCATCACGGCCTTCTGGTACACCGGGTCCTGCAGCTGGTAGTAGATAGTCACGAGCGCCACGACGATCGTGACGGCCGCACCCGGCACACCGACCGGGCTGCGATACGGCCGATGGATGTTCGGCATGTTCTTGCGCAGCAGGATG
This sequence comes from Pseudomonadota bacterium, assembly GCA_046733635.1. Lineage (GTDB taxonomy): Bacteria > Pseudomonadota > Gammaproteobacteria > Steroidobacterales > Steroidobacteraceae > CADEED01. The sequence goes on from JBKPPO010000290.1 coordinate 28,376, forward strand.
AACGAGAGCCCCTGCATGGCATACGAGATCATCGCGCCGAACACCGCCATGTTGAGCAGCGTGGAACCGATGATGGCGCCGCCCTTCTCCACGCCCAGCAGGTACCAGAGCACCATCATGGTCGCGAATCCGAGGCCCGCGCCCACGAACAGCGCCATGTGCGGCACCTTCTTGTCATTGGTGAGCGACATGAACGGCAGGTAGTAGCCCGCGCGCGCCAGCGAATAGATCTGCCGGCCGAACGCGTAGATGATGGTGTGGAAGCTCGCGATGAGCCCGATCACCGCCAGCAGGGCGAGCGTGTTGGCAGCGGCATTGCCATACAGCACCCGGAAGCCGTCGAGCAACGGCTCGCCGGAAGTCGACAGCGAGAACGACCCGTGCATGCCGTCCGCCTTGCCGATGCTCGAGTTCAGGAAGGTGATCAGCAGTGCCGACACCATGAGCGTCAACATGCCCGCGATGAGTCCCTTGGGCATGTCTTTCTTCGGATCCGCGGACTCCTCGGCCGCCAGCGGCAACTGCTCGATGGCGAGGAACAGCCACACGGCGAATGGCAACGAAGCCAGCACACCGTGCCAGCCGAAGGGGAACCAGGAGCCGCCGCCCTCGGCGAGCTCCACCGCCTTCCCGTCTTCACCGACGCCGATGTTCAGCGCCCAGCGTTCGAAATCCATCGAGGGGATGGCGCTCACCCAGAACACGGCGAGAATGGCGAGCGCCGCGACGGTCACGATGACCGACACGCGGAACGAGAGCTCCACACCCAACAGGTTCAGCACCAGGAACACGACGTAAGAGCCGGCCCACCATATCGGTTGCATCTCCGGCCCGGTACCGAAGATCGATCCCAGGTACGACCCGATGAAGAACACGATGACCGCGGGCGTGAGGATGTATTCGATGCTCTCGGCGAGACCGGTGAACATGCCGCCCCACGGCCCCATGGCGCTGCGTGCGAACGAATAAGCCGCGCCCGTGTGCGGCAATGCCGGGGACATCTCGGCGAGACTCAGGATGAGTCCCCAGTACATCGCGGCGATGATGAACAGCGCCACGAGCATCGAACCGAAACCATTGGCCAGGCCGAAGTTCCAGCCCGAATAGTGACCCGAGATCACGGCGCCGACTCCGAGCGCCCATAGCGACCACACTTTCGCGTAGCGCCGCAATCCGCGTTTCTCGAAATAGTCGGCGCCGACTTGTTTGTAGCTAACGCCGCCCGATGAAGCTTGATCGCTCATGCTGACTCCCCGTTAGTTTGCCCCCGCCTTCGTGTGTGCGGGATGCGGCCCGAGTATAGGCCCAGGTCGCGGCCGGCTCGCAAGGGCAACGCTTGGCAAGTCACCGCCGGGAGTGCCAGTGCACCGGGACGGCGCGATGCCGACGACGTCGGGCGCGGATCGCAACCGCTTGTAAACGCTCGGGAAGCGCGAGACCGGGGCTGCGATCAGGCCGCGGCCGCGGCGCTCGATGCCTCACGTTTGCGCGGATGCAGGTGACTGAAGAATTGCTCCGTCGCCGCCCGCCACGTGAACAGGTTGGCACGCGCGAGCGCGTCTTCGCGCTTGAGCTTCAATGCGTCCAGGCACGCGGTGCGGAGATCGTCATGCAGCACGCCCGCCTTCGAATCGCCGATCACGTCGCGCGGTCCCGTGACTGGATAGGCCGCCACCGGCAGCCCGCAGGCCATGGCCTCGAGCAGCACCAGGCCGAACGTGTCCGTCTTGCTGGGGAAGACGAACACGTCGGCCGCCGCGTAGACCCGGGCGAGCTCCTCGCGTTCGAGCAGGCCCAGGTAATTCACATCGGGATATTTCGCGCGGATGTTCTCGAGCGCGGGCCCCGTGCCCACCACCCACTTCGAGCCCGGCAGGTCCAGCTCGAGGAACGCCTCGACGTTCTTCTCGACCGCGACGCGGCCGACGTACAGATAGATAGGCGGCTTGGTGTCGAGGCGATTGCTCTGCTGCGGCCGGAAGACGTCGCGATCGACGCCGCGCGACCAGAGACGCACGTTCCGGAACCCGTTCGCGAGCAGGTCATCGACGACCACCTGCGTCGGCGCCATCACCGCCCTGCCCGCGCCATGGAACCAGCGCAGCCACGAATAACTCAGCGACAGCGGCAGCCGGAACCGCGCGTGCACGTACTCGGGGAACCGCGTGTGGTAGGCCGTCGTGAACGGGAGGTCGTGACGGATCGCATATCGCCGCGCCGCGAGGCCGAGCGGGCCTTCGGTGGCGATGTGCAGCACGTCGGGATCGAATCCGCTGATACGGCGATTCACGCCGCCCTGGGGGAACAGCGAAAGCCGGATCTCCGGGTAGGTGGGACACGGCAGCGTGCGGAACTCGAGCGGCGTCAGGAAGCGCACTTCGTGACCCATGAGTCCGAGCTCGCGCGCCGTCGTCTTGAGGGTGCGCACCACGCCGTTGACCTGTGGCTCCCAGGCGTCCGTGACGATCATGATCTTCACGGGATGGCAGTTGACTGCAGGCAGATTGCAGCCGGGTGACAGACTTGTTAGGGCTTCGTTACCGCTGCACCTGCTTGTCCAGCCAGTTGCGGATCTCCGCGAGCCGCAGACTCGCGTCCGTCACGCAAGGACCCACGCCGAATCGCCAGGCCAGGCGCGCGTCATCGGGCCGGTCATGCAGCGCCTGCAGGTCGGACGAAAGCTGGTCCAGCTCCGTGGAGTCTTTCACCAGGCCATCACGGAGCAGCGTCTCCGCATACCGCCGCGCCATGGCGCCGATCTCGGCCACGCTGTACTCCGGGTGGTATTGCACGCCCCAGAACACCGCCCCGCCCGGTAGTTTGATCTCGGCCGCCTGCAGGCCCATGTCGTTGTGCGCCAGCGGCACGCCGGTGGGCGGCAGGCTCTCCACCGTGTCCACGTGCACCGTCGGCGCCTCGAACACCTCCGGCTTGCCCTGGAACATCGAGTGATCGCGACCCGCGGGCGTGAGCATGATGCGGCGGCCGAAGCCGAACTCCCGGCCCCGGGGATTGCGCACCACCGTGCCACCTGCGGCCGTCACGCCCACCTGCAGTCCCCAGCAAGATCCGAAAGTGGGCACTCCCGCGTCGAACACCGCCTTGACGAGCTCGATCTGCCGCTGAACCGCCGGCTCGCGGCCGTACACGTTGAGCGCCGACCCCGAGATCACGGCGCCATCGTAATCCCGGAGCGCCACACCCTCCGGCAGCACGACTTCGCCGTCCGCGGGACGAACGATATCCGCCTCTATCGACGGTTGAAGGCGCTTCAAAGTCGCGGCATATCCATCGCCGGAGTCGGTGCCACCCACGGACACGTGCTTCGCACGCGTGGCCTGCTCATTGCCGTCGATCACCAGGATTCTCGTCACGGCCTAACTCTTGAGCGACAGATCGCCCTTCACCGCCGAGCGGAAGATCCGCGTCAGCGTCTCGGCGTCGACGGGAATCGGATTGCCGCCCGCGGAAGGATCCGCGGCCGCTTCCTTGCCGATCTCCTCCGGGTTGCGCAGCGTCACGCCGATGTCGGCCAGCGAGTGCGGTATGTTGAGCTCCTTGCGGAATGCCAGCACCCAATCGAGCACGCCATCGATCCCCGCCTTCGGCAGATCCAGCACGCGCGACAGCACCTTCATGCGCTCGGCGATGGCGTCGCGGTTGTGCACGATCACGTACGGCGTGATCACGGCATTGGTCAGCCCGTGGTGGGTCTCGAAGAACGCGCCGACGGGATGCGCGATGGCATGCACCGCACCCAGTCCCTTCTGGAAGGCCGTGGCGCCCATGCTGGCCGCCGCCAGCATGCGCGAACGGGCTTCCAGATCCGCGCCATTCCGGCAGGCGCGCGGTAGATAGGTCTTGATGAGCCGCATGCCTTCGAGCGCGATGCCGTCGGCCAGCGGATGGAAACCCGGCGCGCAGAACGCCTCGAAGCAATGCACGAACGCGTCGAAACCCGTGGCCGCCGTGATGTGCGCCGGCAATCCCACGGTGAGCTCCGGATCCGCGATCACGATGGCCGGCAGCATCTTCGGGTGGAAGATGATTTTCTTCTGATGCGTCTCCTCGTTGAGGATGACGCCGGCGCGCCCTACTTCACTGCCCGTACCCGCGGTGGTCGGCACGGCGATGATGGGGGCTATGCCCTTGGGATCGGCGCGCGTGTACCAGTCACCGATGTCTTCGAAATCCCATAGCGGCCGCGTCTGGCCGCTCATGAACGCGATGACCTTGCCCGCATCGAGTCCGGAACCCCCACCGAACGCGATCACGCCATCGTGCGCGCCCTGGGCGTAGGCCTGGAGCCCCGCGTCCACGTTGGCAGCCACCGGATTGCCCTTCACGTCCGCGAACAGTCTCGCCGTGGACAGCAGCTTGAGCGCGTGCCGGATCATCGCCGACTCGCGCAGCCCCGAATCCGTCACGATGAGCGGCCGCTGCATGCCGAGTTCTTCGCAGGCCTTGGGCAATTCGGTGATGCGCCCGGGCCCGGCCCATACACGCGTCGGGTAGTTCCAGTTGCCTTTCATCGGAATCGTCATGATGTTTTCGTCCGCAGATGGAATGACTTGGGCCGCGTCAGGTGTTCGTAACCCACTTTGGAGAGCGTGCAGCCGCGACCCGAGTCCTTGACGCCCACCCACGCCAGCGCGGGATCCAGATAGTCGCAGCGATTCTGGAACCAGGTGCCCGTGTGCACGCGCTGCCCCAGCGCCGCCGCCGCATCCGTGTCTTCGGTCCAGACGGCGGCCGTCAGTCCGAAGTCGCTGTCGTTCATCAGGTCCACGGCTTCGTCATCCGAGCCCACCTGCATGATGCCGGCCACGGGCCCGAAGATTTCTTCGCGCATCACGGGCATGGCGTGATTCACGTCGAGCAGCACCTGCGGCGCCAGGTACGGCGTGCCGGCCCGGCTCATCGCGAACGCCGGCTCCGCGATCACGCCGCGCGCCCCCGCCGCGATCGACGCGGCCACCTGCGCGCGCACGCCCTCCGCCGCGGCCGTGCGCACCAGCGGCCCGAGTGTCGTGTCCTGCTGCGTGGGGTCGCCGAGCGCGTATTTCTTCGTGAGATCGACGAAGCCGTCGACGAAACGCGAGTAGACCGAGTGATGTACGTACACCCGCTGCAGTCCACAACAGGACTGCCCCGAATTGAAATACGCGCCGTCGACGATGTTCTCGATCGCGTGGTCCAGGTTCGCGTCGTGACGCACATACACGGGATCGCACCCGCCGAGCTCGAGCCCCACGCCGATGAACCGCGCCGCGGCGGCGCGCTGCACGGCATGGCCGCCGGCCACCGATCCCGTGAAGGCCACGAAGTCCACGCGCGGATCGCGCACGATGCGGTCCGTGTCCTCGTGCGACACGTGCAGGATCTGGAACACGCCCTCGGGCAAGCCCGCGGCCTTGAAACACTCTTCGTAGCGTTCCGCGCACAGCGGCGTCTGCGCGGAGTGTTTGAGCACCACGACATTGCCGGCCAGCAGCGCCGGGATCACGCTGTTCACCGCGATCAGGTACGGGTAGTTCCACGCGGCGATCGTGAACACCACGCCCAGCGGCTCACGGCGGATGAAGCGCTGGAAATTCTCCTTGGGACCCACGGGCACATCGGCCAGCGATTCCGGCGCGATGGCGATCATGTGACGCGCACGCTCGAGCATGCCGCGCACTTCGTTGGGCGCGTATCGCGCCGGCCGGCCCATCTGCCAGGTGATCTCCTCGGCGATGGCCGCGCCGCGTTTCTCGAATTCATCGCAGAACCGCGTGAGCACCCTCGAGCGCTCCGCGAGCGACGTGTTCCGCCAGGCCTGGAAGGCATGCTGCGCCACGCGCAGCGCTTCATTGATCTGATCGAACCCGGCGAGCGTGCGCTCCGCGACCAGGCGGCCGTCGACGGGACTGATGGTCTTCTGTATCGCGGGACCCTGGATGATCGTCGTCATGGTTCAGATGATCTCGAAGTACCGCGCGAGCTCCCAATCCGTGATCGCTCTGCGGAATTCGCGGTCTTCCCATTCGCGGCTGGCAGCGAAGTGCTCGACGAACTCGTCGCCGAACAATTCGCGGCCCGCCTTCGATGCCGCCAGCCATTCCGATGCCTCGGTCAGCGTGCGCGGCAAAGCGCGTTCCTTCGGGAAGGTCTTCTCATAGGCATTACCCTCGACCATCGGGTCCGGCTCGATCCGGTGCTCGATGCCGTACAGGCCGGAGCCCAGCGCCACTGCGATGCCGAGGTAGGGATTGATATCGGCGGCGGCGATCCGGTACTCGACTCGCTGCGAGTGCGGACTCCCCGGAATCACACGCAGCGCGGTGGTGCGGTTCTCGCAGCCCCAGGTGGCGCTCGTCGGCGCCCAGAATCCCGGCACCAGGCGCGAGTAGCTGTTCACCGTGCTCGCAACCATGGCCAGCAGTTCGGGCATGAGCTTCTGCTGGCCGCCGAGGTACCAGCGCATCTCGTCGGAAATGTTGTGAGGCTTGCCCGCGTCGTGGAACACCGGGCTGCCGTCGGACTTGCGCTGCAGGGAGGTATGGATGTGTCCGCTCTGCCCCGGCCAGTCCTTGGACCACTTCGCCATGAACGTGGCCATCAGGCCATTTCGCTGTGCGAGGATCTTCGTGAAAGTCTTGAACAACGCACCTCGGTCCGCGGCTTCGAGCGCCTCGCAATACTGGATCGCCGCCTCGAGCACGCCTGGACCCGTCTCGGTATGCAAGCCTTCGATGGGAATGCGCATCTCGCCGCAGAGCTTCAGCAGCTGGTGATAGAACTCGGCGTGCACCGACGATCGCAGCACCGAATAACCGAAGTACCCGGGCGTCAGCGTCGTGAGGTTGCGGAAGCCTTTCTCGCGAATGGACTCCGGAGTCTCCTTGAACATGAAGAACTCGAACTCGGTGGCCGCGATGGCCTTGAAGCCCAGGTCATCCGCCTTGCGCAGGACCCGGCGCAACGTGGCGCGCGGGCAGACCGCTTCGGCCTTTTCGGCGAACTCGCCGAGGAACAGCAGCATGTCCCCTTCGAAAGGCACGCTGCGGCAGGTCTCGGGCAGCACCCTCACGGGCGCATCGGGATAGGCGGTATGCCATCCCGTGTACTTCACGTTGTCGTAGAGCTGGTCGTTCGAATCCCAGCCCAGCACCACGTCGCAGAAGCCGAAACCCTTGTCGAGCGCGGAGAGAAACTTGTCGCGGCCCATGTACTTGCCGCGCATTATTCCGTCGTTGTCGAAGACGCCGACCTTGACGTGGTCGAGCTTGCGCTCCTCGACGATTCGGCGGGCATCGGCGGCGGTCCGAACCTGATCCGGTGTCATCGGCACCCCTGGCACTTATATATGTGTCGACAGCAGGAGGGCCCTGCTGGCCCCTTGAGGACACCACTTATAAATGATGTAGCCCGACCCGGCTACGCCGCGAGGGGCCGGCGGTCAGGACGCGGCGGCGTGCCGCTGATCGCGCGACACGCGCGGGAACTCCAGCCAGAAGGTGGTGCCTTCGCCAGGTTGTGAGGTGAAGCCGATCGTGCCGCGCATCTGCTGGATGAGCTGGCGGGCCACGTAAAGACCCAGGCCTGCCCCGCCCTTCGATCCAGAGGCCATGGGCTCGGCGTGCGTGAACTTGCTGAAGATCCGCGTACGGAAGTCTTCGGGAATGCCCGGGCCTTCGTCGCGCACGGTGATGCGCACCCAGTCGCCACGCAGCTCGGCGCCCACGCGCACCGGCCGGCCGACCGGGGAGAACTTGACGGCGTTCGACAGCAGGTTGGACAGGGCCTGCGTGTAACGCACCGGATCCACGTAGACGATCAGCGAAGGATCGATGCGCTCCATCGAGAAGCTCACGCCGTGTTCACGCGCGAACGCTCCATTCGCGAGCACCGCCTGTTCCGTGACGAAGGACACGGGCACGTCCTTGAAGTCGAGTCCGAGCGTGCCGGCGGACAATGTCTGCAGATCGAGCACGTTGTCCACCAGCGCCGCCACGCGATCGCAATGCATGCGCGAATCCGCGAGCAACTGGCGCAGCGGGCCCGGCAGCGACCCACCTTCGCGCAGCGCGGTGTGCAACGCGTCGCGGATGGCCGCCACGGGACCCTGCAACTCCTGGCTGATCACCGAGACCAGCTCATCCTTCATCTGCTCCATGACCTTGCGCTCGGTGATGTCCTGCACCTGCGCGACGAGGAACTCGACCTCGCCGCCGGGCTTGCGCACGACGGATACGCTGAGATGCGCCCAGACCACGCGGCCATCGCGGTGGGTGTAACGCTTCTCCATCTGGTAGCTGATGGTCTTGCCCTCGATGAGCGCGCGCAGGTGCGCGAGGTCCGCCTCGAGATCGTCGGTGTGCGTGATCGCCTGGAAGTCCATGGCCAGGAGCTCGGTTTCGCCGTACCCCAGCAACTGGCACAGCGCCGGATTCACCTTGAGGAAACGTCCATCGGTCGAAACCAGCGCCTTGCCGATCGGCGCCTTGTCCATGGCGGCGCGGTTCATCGCCTCTGTGATCCGCTGCGCGGCCTCGGCCTGTTTCCGCGCCGTCACGGACTCCGTGAACAGGATGACCCCGCCGATGCCGCCCTCGGCGTCATGCCAGGGGTAGATAGCCCATTCGTGCCAGTCGGTCGTGCCGTCCGCGCGCGTCCAGGCGTCCTCGCGCAATTCGAAACGTTCGCCGCGCAACGCGCGCTGATGGATGTCCATCCATTTCGAGACCCCCTTCACCTCGGGGAACACGTCGTAGATCGTGCGGCCGATGATGTCGAGATGCTCGAGATCGAAATCCTCGATGTAGCGGCGGCTCGCGAGCATGAAACGCATGTCGCGGTCGAACATGGCGAGCGCCGCCGGCGTCTCTTCGATGAGCGTGCGCAGCTTGCGGTCCGAGCGCTCGAGCTCGAGATCCTGCTGCTTCTCGAGCGTGACGTCCTGCATGGAGCCCGCCATCCGGTCGGCCTGCCCGTCGATGCCGTACATCGCCTGTCCGCGGACATGCAGCCAGATGTATTCACCGTCGTCGCGGCGTGCGCGGAACTCCACGTCGAACGCATTCTGCTTCTTGAGGTGGCCGAACAGCGCCTTCTCCACCCGCGCGCGGTCTTCCGGATGCAGGCGCGCGATGAAGCCCGAATATCGGGGCACGAAGTCCGGCGACGTCACGGCCAGGATGTCCTTGGAACGTTGCGACAGGAACATGGCATTCGTGGTGATGTTCCAGTCCCAGAGCCCCACGCTCATGCCTTGCAAGGCGAGCTCGTATCGTTCTTCACTGCGCTTCAAGGCCTCCGTCGACACCGACAATCCTGTGGAACGCTGGCGCGCCACGAGCACGAAGCGCACGAGCAAGGCGGCAAGCGTGGCGACGATCAGGCCGCCGACGAGCACCAGCATCGACAGCGGCGAGCGAATGTCATCGGCAAACTTCCGGGTGGGGATCACCGTGAACGTCCACGGGCGATCGCTCACCTGGAAGGAGCCCTGGCGGATCCATGCGGGCTTGTCCGCCGCTCGCTCACGATTGTCGAAATGCGCGACGCCACCATACTGCACGGACAATGAGTAGCGGCGTTCGGCGTCGGCTTCGATGACCTCACGGAAGAAGTTGCGCGCCGAAAACGTGCCGGCCAGGAAGCCGTCGAACTCGCCGCCGCGGAATACCGGCACGTAGACGCTGAACACCGATTCGCCCGGCGCGAACTCCCGCGGCTCGGTCACGAACGTGGAGCCACGCTCGCCGCTGTGGGCGAGACCCAGCAGGAGACGCTCGTTCGCACGAAGGTCGCGGTTCTCCAGCCATCCGTTGCGATGCGCGCCTTCGGCCCAGTACACGCGGTAGTCGGGCCCTATCCACTGCAGCTCTTCGAGGCCCTCGGTCTGCCGCACGAGATCACGCGCATCGTTGCGCCAGGCGGCGAACTGCGCGGCGCCCGAGCCGTTCCAGCGATGCGCCATGCGGCGGACGGCATGCAGCCGCGCGCCCGAAGCGCGCTCCAGGGAGGATTCGATGCGGCGCGCCTCGGCATCCACGAGCACACCCATGCGCGCGGCATCCGCCCGCAGCAGCAACACGTAAGCAGCGATGCTTCCTGCAGCGATCAATCCGAAAGTGGCCACCGGCAGCGTCCAGGGCTGCTCGATGAGATCCCCACGCTCGGCCTGACGGCGTGCGCCGAGGAAGACCAGCAGCATGGCGAACATGCCCGTGAACAGCAGGCCTCCGAACAGCACGAAATAGGCGCCATTGGATTGCGCGGACTCCTCGAACTGCGGTGTGCTCTGCCAGGAAACGACCCAGGTCTGTCCGAACAGCGGGAGCTCCCGGTCCACACGGAATCGCGGCGCCCCACGAGTGGCGCGGCTGTCGAAGACGAGACGGTTCTCACCCGTGGCCTCGGAGACTCTCACGTCCAGCCGTTGTCCCTGGCTGGGTGTGAGCGCACTCCAGAATCCGCGCGCGAAGAACGGTGCATACACGTAACCGCGCAAGGCGCTGCGCCGCTGCTCGACCGACTCGAGCGGCAGATTGCCGCGAAATACCGGCTGGAGCAGCAGATAGCCCGGGCCCAACGATTCGCCGCGGCGCAAGCGCAGGGAACGCGTCAGTGTCGGCATGGCCGTGGTCACGGCCAGGTCCGCGGCCTCGCGCACGCGTGGCTCGAGGCCCACGTCCGTACCCAGGTCCGCATCATTGGTGATTTCGGGTTCGACGTAAGTGACCACATCGCGCGGCAGCCCGCCGGCCACGGGTTGATGCTCGATCCAGCCGAGGCCCAGCATGCCGGGGTAATCCTCGCGAAGACGCAATGTCTCAGCGAACGTACGCCACTCCTCGCGAGACACGAACACCGAACTCTGGATCACGCCCGCGCCGCTGCGCGTGGCGCTGGCGTAGGACGCGAGCCGTGTCGTCAGCGCCTGCTCGCTCTCCTTCGCCAGGGTCTCGAAATGCGACTGGCTCTGGCGCTGCGCGGATTCCGTCAGCGATTTCCATGCAAAGAACGTGAGCCCCAGTGGCAGCGCCAGCAACGCGATGCCGAAGGCATGCACGCCACGCACGGGCCGGTCCCGCCAGAACAACAGGGCTTCGGCGCGCGGCAGCGCGAGCATGAGCGGCATGAAGACCACGACGCCGAACACGTCTCCCGCCCACCAGGTGAGCCAGTTGTAGAGCACGTTCGCGCCGGCCACGTCCGTGAGCACGCCGAGCGCACTCACCCCTAACGACGCGGAGACCACGCAGCCCAGTGGTCCCGCCACCAGGATGAGCTTGAGCACGTCACGGCTGTGACGCAGACGCATCGGTGAGCCGAACAGTCGTGTCACCAGCCAATGGCCGATCAGCGCCTGAGTCATGGCGCCCAGGCCCATGCAGGCCGCGAGGGCGAGCCCCGTCGCCGTGAACGACGGCGCATGGTCCAGCGTCAGGTTGAGCAGGAACGAACCGAGGAACACACCCGGCGCCAGCCGCGGTCCGTGAGCGAGCAAGGCGCCCAGCGCCAGTCCCGAAGCCGGCCAGATGATGGAGGCATACCCCGGCGGAATCGCCAGCGAGCTGCCCAATTTTCCCGCGAGGAAATACGCCGCCGTGAGTAGCGCTACCTTCGATAGATAGGATGTCACCGGCGCTACTGACCCTCAGCGAAGCGCCAGGCGCAGGTCTTCGATCTCCTCGCGCGCGTGCTCCAGGGTTTCCTCGACGGCCATGATGTCGAGCCGCAGCCGCGAGAACGCGGCGATCTTCTCCACCGTCATGGACAGATCCTGCATGCGGCCCGTGTGGCCGACCACGAGATAACTCGTCGCCAGGATGTCGGTGAGGTCGGGCTCGTCCCCGACCACTTCGCGATTCAGATTCTCGTATTGGGATACGGCGTCGATCACTTCGCCGTTGATGCGCCAGCCCTTGAGGATGGATCGCGCGAACTGGCCATGCCACTTGCGCAGGATGCCGGCGTACTTGGTGCGATCACGCAAGACGAACGGATAGTGCGCGGCGCGCGTGAGCACGAACAGCTTGCCCACCGCATGCATGAGTCCGCCGAGGAACGCCACGTCACGGTTGACGGTGGTGAATTTGCGCGCGATCACGAAGGCCACGGCCGCCGTCCACGCGCTGCGCTCCCAGAGCGCCTCGAGATGCGGCCGGATGTCCTTGACCGAATGCGCCTGCGAAAGCTGGCGCATGGCGTACGCCAGCGAGGCCGAGCGCAGCAGGTCGAAGCCCACGCGGTTGATGCCCGTCCGCACATCCGTCACCGGCGTGCGCGTCGGGTTCAGCGCGGCGGAGTTCGCCATCTGCAATACGCGGCCCACGAGGATGGGTTCGTAGTTGATCACCGGAATGAGCTGCGGAATGCCCACCTCCGGATCACCCAGCATCTGCTGCAGTCTCGTGACCACCTGCGGAACGCCGGGGAGCGTGACCTGCGCATCCGAGCGGATGGCCATGAGGTCCCTCTCCAGCGCGGCCGCGTCGTGCGCCACGATGTTCTCGATGGTTGTCGTCCCTAACGCCATGGCCGGCATGTCAGCCTCCTAATGCTGCCTTGAGCGCGGCGATATCCTCCGCCGACTCTTCGATCACACTGCGGCAGTCGCCCGGCATGAGCTGCAGGCGCCGCAGTCCCTTCATGAACGATTCGCTGGGTTCGGGAGCCACCGCGAGGCGGTTGTGCTCGAGCAGCACCGCCAGCGACAACACGTCCGTCAGCGTGACCGGTCCGCGCGCTTCGCGATCCAGGTCCTCGTAACTCGTGACCGCTTCCACGATCTCCTCGTGCACGCGCCAGTTCTCGAGCACCGCCTTGCTCACGTTGGTGTGCCAGTCGCGCACGATGGAGTTGTAGGTCAGCCGATCGGCCATCAGCGAAGGATGTTTGGATGCACGCGTGAGGATGTAGATGCGCCCCACGTTGTGCATGAGTCCGGCGAGCAGCGCGGCATCGCCGTTCAGCGACGTGAAGCGGCGCGCGAGCACGTGGCACAACGCCGCGATCTGCACGCTGTTCTTCCACAACGCATCGAGCGGCACGCGCAGGTCGGCGTATTCCTCGGCCTTGCGCAGCTGCTCCACGGCGAAACTCAGCGCCGCGGAACGCACGATGTTGAAACCCACCCGGGCCACGGCCGCGCGCAGGTCGGCGATCATGCGGCCCGACGTGTTCAACGCCGCCGAGTTCGCCATGTTCATGAGTTTGCCCGCGAGCATGGGCTCCGCGCCCACGACCTTGACGACGGTATCGTTGCTCACGTTTTCGTCCGAAAGCGTGCGCTGCAGTTTGATCACGACGTCGGGCACCGAGGGAAGCTCGACCTGCCCCTTCGAGAGCTCGGCGGCCAGTGACTTCACGAAGCCGAAGACCACGGTATTGGGCATCGCCCGTGTCTCGACGGTGGAAGTGGCGCTGGTGTCCTGTGCCGTGGTCATGGTCGGCCTCAGGATCCCAGGGCCTGGCGCAACGACGCGATCTCGTCGGCGGATTCCTTGAGCGCGGCCACACACATGGCGGCGTCCAGCTTCATGCGCCGCGCAGCCGGCATGCCGAGGAACAGCATTTCTTCGGGTACCGGATTCGGACCGAGCGCGCTCAACGCGCCGCCGACGGACAACACGTCCGTCAAATCGGTGGCTCCGGGGTGTTCGCGGTCGAGGTTTTCGCAGGCGACGACGGCCGTGATCACCTCGTCGGCGATCTCCCAGTTGCGCAGGATCGCCTGCGCGACGCGTCCGTGCCAGTCGGCGACGATGCGCTGGTACACGGCCACGTCAGCCAGCACCTGCGGGAATCGCGCGGCGCGCGTCAGTAGATAGAGACGACCGATGCCGCCCAGCAGTCCGCCGAGCAGGGCCGTATCGGCGTTCACGCTCGTGAAGCGGCGCGCGACCACGTGGCTCACGGCGGCGACGTGCGCCGAGCGCTGCCAGAGCTCATCGAGCGGCTGCTCCAGACCCTTGTAGGCTTCGGCGCGGCGAAGTTGCGACATGGCGAACGCGATCGTCGCGCTGCGCGCCATGTTGAAACCGATGCGCGACAGCGCCTGGCGAAGATCGGCGATTCGGCGTCCGCTGGAGTTCAGGGCGGCGGAGTTCGCGAGCTGAAGGAGGCGCGCCGCGAGCGCGGGCTCCGCGCTGATGATGCGCACCACGTCTTCGATCTCGACGAATTCATTCGCCAGCGCCTTGCGGGCCCGCGACGCCACTTCGGGAAAACTCGGCAGGTCGATCTTCTCGCCTGCCAGTTCGACGGTCAGCGCTTCGATGAGGCGAGTCGCGTCCCCACCACGGCCAGCGGCCGCCGGGCCGGCCGCACCTTTCAATGACGCGAAATCAAAGTTCATGATTTCGGTTATCGGTCATCCGGGCGGGTTATTTAACGTCTTGGCCCCTGTTTGTGAGGGGTGTAGCTCGGGTGGTCGCCGCATTGCCGGGCGATATGTCAACTCCCGGCTAATCGACGAGCGCGGCCTTCAGCGATGCGACTTCTTCGGCGGACGCCGCGAGCAGATCCCGACAGCTCTTGGGATCGAGTCCCAGTCGCTGGAACGGTGGCGCGGAGAAGATGGCCGGATCCGGCGCCGGCGCTTCGGGCGCCAGCGTCGCGATATACCGGGCGGCGAACAGCACATCGCGCAGATCGGGTCCGCCCGAACGCTGCTGGGCCGCCTGCTCGTATTCACAGGCGCCCGAGATCACCTCGGCGTTGAGTTCCCAGCGGGTGAGGATGGCGCGCGCGACGCGTGCGTGCCAGGCCCGCTCGATGTCGGCGTAGAACGCCGGCGTGTCGAGCAACACCGGGAATCGGGAGATCCGCGTCAGCACAAACAATTTACCCACGGTGTGGAGCATGCCGGAGAACATGGCGAGGTCCGCATTGACGCCGCGCACGCGCTTCGCCACGGCGTGACTCATGGCCGCGAGCTGCGCGCTCTCCTCCCACAGGACGCGGAACCGTGCCTCGAGGCCGCGCCAGGCCTCGGCACGCCGCATCTGCGACATCGCGAAGGCGATCGTGGCGCTGCGCGCCAGGTTGAAACCGATGCGGGCGATGGCCATGCGCAACGCGACGATGCGCTGACCGGTGGGATTCAGCGCCACGGAGTTCGCGAGCTGCAGCAGCCGCACGGCCAGCGAAGGCTCGGCGCTGACCATGCGGACCACGTCGTCCACGGAGATGTCGGCGTTGTTGAGCGCCTTGCGCACGCGCAGCGCCACTTCCGGGAAGCTCGGCAACTCGATCGAGTCGCTGCCCAGCTCCTGGGTGAGCAATTTGGTGAACTCGTCGGCCTGCTGGTCGGGCGTGGCCACGCTGTTGGAGGGAGTGGCCATGATTCCTCAGAAGAGCTCGACTTCGTTCTCGACCGGCTTGGCATCGAGCTGCTGGAGGTACTGACGCTCGCGCTGGGCCAGCGACTCGTCGCGTCCCGTCGAGAGCTTGCGCACGCGAATGCGTCCCGTCTGCGGGAAGTACACCACGCGGCGCGGATACACGTCGCCCAGGTCTTCACCCAGCACCTTGAAGCCTTCGGCGGCGACGTACTGGCGCACGAACGAGATGTTCCGCGCACCGATGTCGGTGGTCATCTCGGCGAGCACGCGGCCGCCGCCCACGAGCTTGATCTCGAGATGTTCGCGTTTGCCGCCCATCTTGAGGATGTCATTGATCAGCATTTCCATGGCCACGTTGCCGTAGCGCGTGGCGGCGCTCGCCGCCGATCCCCACACGCTCTGACCCTGCGAGCCGTCGAGCGGCAGCATGAAGTGGTTCATGCCGCCATAACCCAGGCGCGAGTCGCGGATGCAGGCGGACACACACGAACCGAGCACCGTGGCGATGTTCTCGGCGTGGCGCGTCACGTAATACTCGCCGGGCAGCAGGCGCGCGGCGAAGCAATCATGTTCGGAGTCCCAGTATCGCTGGATGTGGCCGAACTGCGGCAGCGCCGGCTCGGGCTGCGCGTTGTTGGGCGCGATCCTTCCGAGTTTCGGGTGCCGGCCGGTGCGGCCGGTGGAAGCGGCTTTCTTCATCTTCAGAACAGCTCCACGCTGCTGGGCAGCGCTTCTTCTTCGCGCTTGTCCTGCGCGCCGGGGAAAGCCCACAACACGAGGTCGAACAAGCGGCGTTCATCTTCCATGGTGTAGTGCGCGCGCATCTTGCTCACCAGCGCGTTCCAGTCCGGCGTGCCATCCGCCAGCAGTTCGTCGTGCACGTCCCCGAGCGCGTCGCGCACATGGGTCACGCGCTGCGTGAGCTGGTCGTGGAACTGCATGGCCATCATGGCGCGTTGCGCTTGTTCGGCGATGGCATCCACCTGGGCCGTGAGCTCCGCATCCTTCGCGGCGTTTGCGCGCTCGCGCAGCCGTCCGCCGATGGCGCTGAACTCCGCGACCGACTGCGAAAGCGTCTCGGCCTGGGCCGCGGCATTCTGCATCGCGACCTCGAGTTGCATGGCCACCAGCTCCAGCACCGCGGCAAGCGGTATGGACCCGGCAGGATTGGAGGAACCGTCGCCCATGGGATTACAGGAGTTTTTGCAGGGTGGCGAGCAGCTGCGTCGGGTTGAACGGCTTGACGATCCAGCCCGTCGCACCCGCGCGTTTGCCTTCCATCTTCTTTTCCTGGCTGGACTCGGTGGTCAGCAGCAGCAGCGGCGTGAGCCGGTACGTGTTGAGCGCGCGCAGCTCGTGGACGAGGGTGATCCCGTCCATGCGCGGCATGTTCACGTCCGAGATCACGAGGTCCACCGAATTCTCGCGCGCGTATTCCAGCGCTTCCTGGCCATCGGCAGCCTCGACGACGCCATACCCCGCCGATTGCAGCGTGGCTTTCACCATCTGCCGCATCGACGTGGAATCGTCCACGGTCATGATCGTTCTCGTCATTCTCTCTCTCCAGTCAATCTCGAGTTCAACGGGCGGCGGCGACCGACTGCGCGCCGGCGCTCTCGGCCAGGCGCATCACGGCGTCGGCCACCTTGTTCAGCGGCAGGATCTCGCCCACCGCGCCTAACTTCACGGCGGCGCCGGGCATGCCCCAGACCACGCTCGTGGCTTCGTCCTGCGCGATCGTGGGCGCACCCGCGTCACGCATTTCCTTGAGTCCGCGCGCGCCGTCGTCGCCCATGCCGGTGAGGATGACGCCCACGGCGTTCGGACCCACCTTCTGCGCCACCGAGCGGAACAACACGTCCACGCTGGGGCAATGACGATTGACGGGCGGGCCATCGTTGAGACGGCAGAGGTAACGCGCGCCGTCGCGCTCCACCAGCAGGTGTTTGCCGCCCGGCGCGATGTACACGTGGCCGGGCATGATGTACTGGCCGTCGTGCGGCTCGCAGACCGACATGGCGCACAACGTGTCCATGCGGCGCGTGAACGGCGCGCTGAACGCCGCGGGAATGTGCTGCGCGATCACGATGGCCGGGCTGTCGGCCGGCATACCCATGAGGAATTCGCGGATGGCTTCGGTGCCGCCCGTGGAAGAACCCACGGCGATGATGCGATCCGTGGTCCGCAGCATCTTCTTGCTGGCGGCGCCGACCGACGCTGGCAGGATGGCATCGGCGGAATGTTTGGGCGGCACCGGCGAGACGCCGCCGGAGCGCGCGACGACACGCGCACCGGCCGCCATGCGGATCTTCGACAGGATCTCCTGGCCGAAGTCCTCGAGCGTGCCGGCCACGTCGACCTTGGGCTTCGACACGAAATCCACGGCGCCGAGTTCCAGCGCCTTGAACGTGGTCTCCGCACCGCGCTCGGTCAGCGACGACACCATCACCACCGGCATCGGGCGCAGGCGCATGAGGTTGGAAAGGAACGTGAGGCCGTCCATGCGCGGCATCTCGACATCGAGCGTGAGCACATCGGGATTGAGTTCCTTGATGCGCTCGCGCGCGAGGAACGGGTCGCTGGCGGTGCCCACCACTTCGATGTCGCTGGTGCGCTTCATGATCTCCATGAGGATCTGGCGCACCAGCGCGGAGTCGTCGACGATGAGGACGCGAATCTTCTTGGCCATGGTTCAGTCTGCCAGTCTGCGGTAGATGGTCCGGCCGATGAGCTCGTAGCGATCGCTCACGCGATACAGGCTCTCCGAGTGGCCGAGGAACAGGAAATCGCCCGGGCGTTGCAGCGCGGCCATGCGCTCGAACAACACCCGCTGCGTGTCCTTGTCGAAGTAGATGATCACGTTGCGGCAGAAGATCGCGTCGAATGGCCCCTTCATGGGCCACTCGTGCATGAGGTTCAGCTGCTTGAAAGTGATGAGGTTGCGGATCTCGTCGGTGGCGCTGAGTTTGCCGTCGCCGGTTTCCTCGAAAAAACGCTCGAGGCGTCTGGACGGCATCGCGTTGAAACGGTCGCGGCCATAGATGCCATCGCGGCCATGCGCGAGCACGTTGGAGTCCAGGTCCGTGGCCAGCAGCTTCACGTCAAAACCCGCGAGCAGGGACTGCGCTTCGCGCAGCACCATCGCGATGGAATACGGCTCCTCGCCGGTGGAGGCGGCACAACACCACAGGCGCAGCCGGCGCGTCGCCGCGGCGCGGGTCACGGCGCCGGGCAACATCTCCTGGGCGAGATAGTCGAAATGATGCGGCTCACGGAAAAACGACGTGAGGTTGGTGGTGACGGCGTTCGTGAACTCCTCGAGTTCCTCCGGCTCACCGCCTTCGAGCAGCTTGATGTACTGCGAAAACGAATCCATCTTGAGCGCGCGCAGACGGCGCGCCAGGCGGCCGTACACGAGCTGCCGCTTCGACTCGGCCAGCGAAATTCCCGTGTGTTCGCGAACCAGCGCGCGAAGACGGTCGAATTCCCCCTGCGACAACGTGAAATCGTTGCCGAGCGCGGAACCCGCGTTGGCCACTTCGGAGCTCATGCGCGCGCGATACCCGCAGGTTCGGCCGCCTCGATGCACGAGGTCACGAGTTTGTCGATGTCGAGCAGCATCACCATCTTCTCGTCGATGCTGGCGAGGCTGTGCACGCAGGCGCGTTCGGTGGACATGCCGAGATCCGGCGTGGGCTTGATGTTGTCCGGCGCCACGCTGTAGACCTCGGAGACGGCGTCGACCACGATGCCGGCGGTCTTCTCGCCATGTTCGGTGTGGACACGCACCACGATCACCACGCTCGAACTGTCGGCCTGGCGGGCAGGCAAGCCGAAACGGGTGCGCAGGTCGATGACCGGCACGATGACGCCACGCAGGTTCATGACGCCCAGCAGGTAGTTGGGTGCATAGGGCACACGTGTCACGCCTTCCCAGCCCTTGATCTCCTGCACGCAGAGAATGGCGACGCCGTACTCCTCACCCGCGCACACGAAGGTGAGGAACTGCGCGAAACCCGCGGAGTCCGCCGCGTCGGTCGTGGAAACTGCCATGGCTGCCTGCATGATTGCTGTGACCTCAGAACTCTGACCATTCGGAACTGTTGCCGCCGCCGGAACGCGCCGGCGCGGATTTGACGGGAACCGGTTTGACGGACGGGCGCGCCGGCGCTGCCGCGCGCACGGCACGCGGCGCAGTCGCGGTGCGGGACGGCGAACCGCCGTCACCCACGTCGTAGCGGGCGACCATGCTGTTGAGCGCCTGCGCCTGTTCGACGATGGCCTGGCTCGCAGCGGACGCCTGCTCGACCAGCGCCGCGTTCTGCTGCGTGGTGGTGTCCATCTGCATCACGGCCTTGTTCACCTGTTCGATGCCGCTCGATTGCTCGCGCGAGGCCGCGGCGATTTCCGCGACGATGTCCGTCACCTTCTTCACGGCGCCGACGATGTCCTCCAGCGTCTTGCCGGATTCATCGACGAGTTTGCTGCCCTCTTCGACACGCGCGACGCTGTCCTGGATGAGCGCCTTGATTTCCTTCGCGGCCGTCGCCGAACGGCCGGCGAGGTTACGCACTTCGGTGGCGACCACCGCGAAGCCGCGGCCCTGCTCACCCGCGCGCGCGGCTTCCACCGCGGCGTTGAGCGCCAGCAGATTGGTCTGGAACGCGATCTCGTCGATGACGCCGATGATGTCGGCGATCTTCTTGCTGGCGGCGTTGATGCCACCCATCGCGGCCACCGCGTTGTTCACCACTGCGCCGCCTTTCTCCGCCTGTTGGCGCGCGGCCATGGCGAGCTGGTTGGCCTGGCCGGCGTTGTCCGCGGTCTGCTTCACGGTCGAGGTCATCTGCTCCATCGACGAAGCGGTTTCTTCGAGGCTCGACGCCTGTTCTTCGGTTCGCTGCGAGAGGTTCAGATTGCCGCGGGAGATCTCCTCCGCGCCGGCCTGCACCTCGGTCGCCCTCTGTTTCACTTCGGTCACGACGTTCGCCATGTTGTGCACCAGCGAATTCACCCCCGAACCGATGGACACGAACAATCCGGGTTTTCCGTCGAGCTGCATGCGGCGCGTGAGATCGCCGTCGTTGGCGCTCTGGACCAGGCGGCGGGTCTCGGCGACCACTTCGCTCACCGTGCCGACCACGCCGTTGAGGCCGCGCGCCAGCACTTCGAAGAATCCGGACTTGCCGTTCAGGGAGATGCGCTGATCGAGTTTGCCCTCGGCCACCGCGGAGACGAGGTTGCCGATCTCCTTCTCGGCCGCGACTTCCTGCGTACGCTCCTGCCACTCGACCACGGTGCCGATGCGGCGTCCGTCGGCATCGACCATCGCGCACGTGATGGTCTGCAATGTGCGGCCGCCCACCGAGAACTGCGCGGTGGGCTGCTTGCGTGACCCATCGGGGAACAACACGCC
>JBKPPO010000291.1:0-17447 GCA_046733635.1 Pseudomonadota bacterium
GAATCATGTACATGATTCCGATCTTCTTGTGATCGATGGTGGTGAACCATTCGCGCCAGAGATAACCCCAGAGCTTGTACTTGGTCACCGCCGCGAACAGCGCGAGGCCGCCGAGCGCCGTGCCGATGAATGCCATCACCACGAGCGGTTCGTGCAGCGGCAGCACGCCCCAGTTCAGGCGGCCGAAGATCGGATCGAGAGCTTGAGGTTCGGTGGTCATGATTATTCGGCGCCCGCCAGCAGCGGGGCTGCGCGATCGGGCCGCGGGTGCGGCAGGCCCGCGCCCAGCAAGGGCGAACGGTTGGAAGGCATCAGCACGTCGTTGAGTGGCTCGGGCGCCGGCAGCGTGCACATGCCCATGAGGTATTTGCCATCGGGCCCGTGGGCCACATTGTGGATGGCGGCAAGACCCAGGCCACCGCGGCGATCGATGGCGGCCATGTCGTGCGAACACATGCGGCCTTCCTGCACGCAGTTGCCGAGCACGTAGTCGAACAGGCGGTCTTCGACCTTCGCGAAGTGCTGTACCGGATGGCGCTCCGAAGGCTTCGCGAGTTCCAGGTAGGCCTCGCGGCCCAGCGAGCCCTGACTACCTTTCACGGAAGCGATCCAGGAATCGAACTCCGCGGGCGCGACGCTGCGCACCCCGAACCGCATGCCGGAGAATCCATGGCCGCTGTAGTTCGCCGAGAAACCTTCCGCCTCGACCGGCTTGTTGAGCACGCCGTGGAGCTGCGTCTGCATGCCGGGCATGGCGTAGATCATGCCTGCGAACTCGGGGATGTAGAGCGAGTTCATCACGGTGGATGACGTGATGCGCAGGCTCACCGGCTGGTCCACCGGCACCACGAACTCGTTGACCGTCGCCACGCCATGCTGCGGATAGATGAACAGCCACTTCCAGTCGAGCGCCACCACCTGCACCACAAGTTCCTGCGTCTCGGTAGTCAGGGGACGTTGTTTGTCGAGGCGGTCGAGCTTGCGGTACGGATCGAGCAGATGTGTGCCCAGCCACGTGATCGCGCCCAGGCAGATGATGATGAGCAGCGGCGCGGACCAGATCACCAGCTCGAGGCGCATGGAGTGGTGCCAGTCCGGCTCGTACGGGGCGTCCCGGTTGTTGTGGCGATAACGCCAGGCGAACCAGACGACGAGCGCCATCACGGGGACGATGATGAGCAGCATCAGCCAGGTGGAGATCACCAGCAGATCGCGCTGCCGCGCGGCCACGTCGCCGGAGGGATCCAGGACCACCATGTCGCAGGCGGCGAGGCCCAGCGTGGCCAGCAAGACGAGGGTTCGGAGGGCGGGCTTCATAACTGTTGAAAAATATAGGATTGCGGCGCCGGGCGACATTGGGCAATTTGTCCAGTACCCCCGCCGCAGGAATGTGGAGAATACCGGGATGTCCGGAACACCGACCACTTCACTCGAACGCGACGCTCGCCGAATCAATGAGGCGCATGCCGCGGAAGTCCGCCCTGGCGACATCGCCATTGGCGTGATCATCGGCAGAACCTCCGAGTTCTTCGATTTCTTCGTGTACGCCATCGCCTCGGTGGTCGTATTCCCACAGCGCGTTTTCCCGTTCGTCGATGCGCTCACGGGCACGTTGTATTCGTTCGCGATTTTCGCCGTGGCCTTTCTCGCCCGCCCCTTGGGCACGGTGATCTTCACGGCCATCGATCGCGCGTACGGCCGCGGCATGAAGCTGCTGATCGCGCTCTTCTTGCTAGGTACTTCCACGGTTGCGCTCGCCTTCCTCCCCGGCTACGACGAGATCGGACTGTGGTCGGTCTGGCTGCTCATCTTGTTGCGCTGCGGCCAGGGACTGTCGATGGGCGGGTCGTGGGATGGTCTCGCCACGCTGCTCGCGCTGCAGGCGCCGCAGAACCGCCGCGGCTACTACGCGATGATCCCGCAGCTCGGCGCGATGCTCGGTCTCATGATCGCGAGCGCGCTGTTCGCGTTCATCATCAGCCAGCTCGTGGCGGAAGACTTCCTCGACTGGGGCTGGCGCTTCCCGTTCTTCTGCGCGTTCGCCATCAACGTGGTGGCGCTGTTCGCGCGCCTGCGCATCGTCGTCACGCCCGAATACACCAAGGCCTTCGAATCGCGCGAACTTCAGCCCTCTTCGGTGGCCGAGACCGTGAGGCACGGCGGCAAGAACATCCTCATCGGCACGTTCACGCCGCTCGCGAGCTTCGCACTGTTCCACATGGTCACGGTGTTCCCGCTGTCCTGGGTGTTCCTGTACACGGAAGACAGCCCTGCTCGCTTCCTCGTGATGCAGGCCGTGGGCGCTGCGCTAGGCACGGCGGCCATCGCGTTTTCGGGCTGGTTGGCCGACCGCATCGGCCGCAAGACCCTGCTGGGCGGCACGGCCGCGGCGATCGCTGCCTATAGCGGCTTCGCGCCGCAGTTGCTGGCGGGCGGCTTCATCGGCGAGGCCGCGTTCATGGCTTCGGGCTATCTGCTGTTGGGCCTGGCCTTCGGGCAGGCGTCCGGCGCCGTCGCCGGCAACTTCCCGATCCAGTACCGCTACACGGGTTCCGCGCTCACGTCGGACATGGCGTGGTTGTTCGGCGCGGGCTTCGCGCCCTGGGTGGCGCTGGAGCTCTCGAGCCGCTTCGGCCTCGGCTTCGGCGGCGTCTATCTTCTCTCGGGCGCCATCGCCACGCTGATCGCGCTGCTGGTCAACAAGCGCAAGTCGATCACGGTGCTCGGAAGCTGACGCTTCAAGTCAGCAACGCGATCAGGATGATGATCGGTATCGGAACGCCGAGCAGCCAGAGCAGTATCGATCGCATGTTCCTCTCCGGTTCAGGACAGAACGGATTTGTCGCGCAGCTTGCCGCCGAACGTCGCCGCCCATGCGGACACGAAGGCGCCCACGAGCAGCGACACCACTAACCACAACGCCGCGAGCGCCGTCGCCTTGCGCGCCTCGTCGGTCTCTCGCGCGCTCGCCTTGACCGAGTCCGGGTCCACGCCGAGCGAGATCGCCGCGCCCACCGCGGTCGAAAGCACCGTCGCCATCAACAACGTGGAGACCGACCAGGCGAGGAAGCCGTGGGCGGTGTCGCGGAAGTACACCTCGTTCGTGTGCACGCTGGTCCAGCGCGAGCGCAACCGTCCTGCGAGATAACCACCGAGCGCCGACGCGAGCAGCTGAACGACGGTGATCCACAGGATCGTCGACACACCGGCCGCTTCTTCGGAGATACCGCGGCTCGCCCAGGGCGAGATCACCGCGAGGCCGAGCCCCGTGCCGAGCAGCAGGAGCACGAGCGACAGCGCGGTGGCGCCGGCAGCGCCAGCGATGATCGCCGCCCAGGAAACGGCGCCAGGATCCGGGGTCGTGGGAAGGACAGGCACGGTGTTGGTCACGGGCATGGTGGCGTCCATCTGGTGGAATGCTCCGCAGCCTGCGCGCGCGCCCGGATCCCTGCTGCCAGAACCCCGGCAGCCCGCCTGTAGGCGGGCGCTCGCGGCGGCGTTGCCAGCGAGCCGCGCCAGCTCCTACAACTCCGAGAAGCTAGGCCTCACGAAGCCGTGGTTCACGGCCCAGTGACGTTCTGGGCTCCGCGCCAGTCCTGCGGTTGCTGGCCGTCGGTGGCCGCGCCGTCTCCGACTATGTTCGTGTCGGCGATGACTTCGTCGGGCCGACCCGCCGAGGCCGTCGTGCTCTCGTCGTAAGACGTGTCGGGACCCACGTCCGCGGAAGTCTCGCCGCGCGACTGCGTATTGCGCCCGGCGCGCTGCTGCTTCATCAACATCTTGACGAGCACACCTGCGAGCGCCGCAGCCATTGCGAATCTAAGTAAGGATTTCATGGAGGCGACGATACCCAGGCGAGCCGATCGCCGCAGTCGGCCCGAAGGGACGATCGTCGTGAGTCCGCGCCGATGTCGGGTAGGCGCTCGCACGCCGGCACGACTGCCGGGACCGCTACTTGCGCGTGACCGAAGTCGCGCAGGCCGGAACGAGCAGCAGCAATGCCGGGATCATCCAGAAGGCCAGGGCAAGCCCGACATGATCGGCCACGAAGCCGATCGCCGCCGGCCCGAGCAGGATGCCTGCATAGCCCATCGTGGTGATCGCCGCGATGGCGAGCCCCGGCGGCATCACGGTCTGACTACCCGCGCGCCGGAACAACACGGGCACGATGTTCGCGGCGCCGAGGCCGACGGCCACGAACCCCACCATCGCCAGCGCCGCCACGGGCGCGACCAGCAGGACCGCGAAGCCCGCGATCGCCACGAGTCCGCCCCAGATCAGCGTCGGGCGATCACCGATGCGGGCCGTGAGTTTGTCGCCCGTGAAACGGCCCAGCGTCATCGCGATCGAGAACAACATGAAGCCGATGCCACCCTGCTCCACGTCCACGAGCCCTTTCTGCGTGATCAGCAATGCGCTCCAGTCGAGAATCGACCCTTCGGCCAGGAAGCTGATCGCCGCGAGGATGGCGATCACGAGCACCACGCCGCGGGGCAACGCGAAGTGCGGCTCGCCCTCGGCGGCCTTCGTGCGCAGCAGTCTGGGTCCGGCGACGAATGCCATGCCCAGCATCATTGCGGAGGCGATGAACACGCAGGCGATCGGACCGAATCCCGCGGACAGCAGCAGCGTCACGAACAGCGCTCCCACCACGCCTCCGAAGCTGTACTGCGCGTGGAACCCCGACATCAGCGGCTGGCCCGCATCGCGCTCCACTTCCACCGCGTGGATGTTCACTGCCACGTCGAGCGATCCCAGAGACGCGCCGAAGAACCACAACGTCAGCCCCAACGCGAACGGTGTGGCTGAGATCGCGAGGAACGGCAGCGTGATGCACAGGCCCATGCAGCTCGCGAGGATCACCGGCCGGGTGCCGAAGCGCGCGCTCAGCATGCCCGTGGCGTACATGGACATCAGTGAGCCGATGCCCAGGCACAGCAGCAGCACGCCCAGCGTTTTCTCGTCGACTGCGAGACGATCCTTCGCATACGGCACGAGCGGCGCCCAGCAGGCGATCGAGAAGCCGGCGACGAAGAACGCGAGACGCGTGGCGAGGCGCGTCGAGGGAGTGTCCGCGGAAGTGGTCAAAGCCCGGCGATTCTACGTGGCCGATTCGCGCTAATGTACGAACGTGCTCAACACCGGCAGCGCGCTGCGCGATTTCATCCAGGCCCATCCCCGCCTCGTCGTCCTGACGGGCGCAGGCGTGAGCACCCGCTCCGGCATCCCCGACTACCGCGATGAGCAAGGCGAATGGAAACGCGCGCGGCCCGTGGAATTTCAGCCGTTCATGACCAACCCGCGTGTTCGCCAGCGTTACTGGGCGCGCAGCACCGTCGGCTGGCCCCTGATCTCGCAGGCGGTGCCCAATGGAGCGCACCAGGCTTTGGCGCGGCTCGAGGCCGACGGCGTCGTCGACCTGCTGATCACGCAGAACGTCGACGGCCTGCACAGCGCGGCGGGCAGCCGCAACGTGATCGACCTCCACGGACGGCTCGACAAGGTCCGTTGCATGGCGAATGGACATCTGCACTCACGCGCGGAGCTGCAGCAGCGCCTGCTCGCGAGCAATCCCGAATGGGCGAAGATCGAGGGGCGGGTCGCTCCCGATGGCGACGTCGACATCGACGATCGCGACTTCGGCGGGTTCGTCGTGCCGGACTGCCCGGATTGCGGCGGACTGCTCAAACCCGATGTGGTGTTCTTCGGCGAGAACGTGCCGCGGGAACGCGTCGAGCGTGCATTCGCGCGAATCCGCGATGCGGACGCCTTGCTGGTCGCGGGCTCTTCGCTGATGGTGTATTCGGGCTTCCGGTTCGCGGAAGCCGCCGCGGCCGCGGGCAAGCCGATCGCCGCCGTGAACCTGGGCCGGACACGCGCGGACCATCTACTGGCGCTCAAGGTGACCGAACCCTGCGACATCGCGCTCCAGGCGGCGATCTAGCTAGCGCCGCCCGCCGCGCTCCGCGCTACACTCCGCGCACCAGGGAGGAGACATGCGCCACGCCCATCTACTGACGCCCGCCATCGTCCTGATCTTCGCGGCGGGCCTGCCAGCCTTGGCCGCCCCGCCACCCGCCGAAGCCTACGGCCGGCTGCCCGCCATCGGGTCGGCTGCGCTCTCGCCAGACGGCAAGCGCGTGGCGCTGGCCATCGGTTACGAATTCCGCGCCAGCGAACCCGACAGCGAGCTCACGGCGCTCAGCGTCATCGACATCGACACCGGCAAGGTCGAGGCCACGCTCGCGCCCCCGGCCAGGAACAACCTGCGCGGCGTGGGCTGGGCGGACGAGAAGCGGCCTTACTACTTCATCAGCGCCACCGGCCGCGCGCGCGATGCGTGGCCCGCGGGTGCGCCCATACTCGTCAGCGGGCCGCGCGTGGAGTGGTTCCGCACCGGCGTGCTGTCGCTCGAGACCGGCGCGTCGACGCTGCTGATGCAGGACTCGGGCACTCGCGGCAATTCGGCGCTCACGAACCTGCAGGCGCCCGTCGATGGCGACCCGGGATTCGGGCGCATGATCGCGTGGGGCGGCTTCGGCTCCATGAGCAACGCGCCGACGTTGTCCGTGTATCGCGTGAATCTCGACACCGGCAAGGCCTCCGCGGTCGAGAACGGCAACATGCGGACGCGCGGCTTCATGCTCGACGAGAAAGGCGCCACGGTCGCGCGGGTCGACATCCACGACGACAAGAACCGCTGGCGCCTGTTCACCTACGAGAACGGCAAGGACCGCATGATCCTCGAGCAGGTGTCCGAGATGGGCATGCCGCTCTACATGTTCGGCCTCTTCGAAGACGGCCGTATCGCTGCGGTGAATCCTCACAAGGAAGGGCATCGCGACACCTTGCTGGCCATCGACCGGAAAACCGGCGCGATCACCGAGCTCAAGGAATTCCAGGGCGCGCAGGGCAGCGACATCGCGCCGCTTTTCGACCCGTGGCGCCAGCGCGTGGTCGGCGTGCAGTGGGTGGAGGACCTGCCCAAAGAGCATTTCTTCGATGCCGGACTCGCGAAGATCGCCACGGCGCTGCAGCCCCATTTCGCGGACGGCTACGTGATGCTCCGCGACTGGTCGCGCGACCGCAAACGCGCACTGGTCTTCGGCGAACGCGGCGGCGATGCCGGCGCTTATTACGTGTACGACGTGGACACGGCCAAACTACGCATGCTCGGCAAGCGGTACCCGCAACTCACCGCCGCCGAGCACCTGGGCGAACGGCAATCGATCAAGTATCGCGCGCGGGACGGAAAACAGGTCCCCGCGTACCTCACGTTGCCCGTGGGTGTGGAACCCAAAAATCTGCCCCTGGTCTTGCTGGTGCACGGCGGTCCGCATGCACGCGACGACTTCACGTTCGATTGGTGGGCGAGCTTCCTGGCCTCACGCGGATATGCCGTGCTGCAGTCGAACTACCGTGGCTCGACGGGTTATGGCTACGAGTGGTTCGACGCGGGCCGCAAGGGCTGGGGCGATGGCGTCATGCAGACCGACGTCGAGGACGGCGCCGACGCCCTCGTGAAAGCCGGCTTCGTCGATGCCAGGCGCATCTGCATCATGGGCGGCTCCTATGGCGGTTACGCGGCGTTGGCCGGCGCCACGCTCACGCCCGACCGCTACGCCTGCGCGGTCAGCATCAACGGCGTCAGTGATCCGGAGACCATGCTCAAGGAAGTGCAACGCGGAGGCCGCAATTCCATGATCGCCGAGTGGTGGGGCAGCTCCATGGGCGGCGACGACATCGACCACCTGCGCAAGATCTCGCCGCTGCGTCAGGCCGAAGCGCTGCGCGCGCCGCTGCTGATCATCCACGGCATCGAGGACACGGTGGTGCCGGTGGAGCAATCACGCAACATGAACGCGAGACTCGTGCGCGCCAACAAGAAGGTGCAGTACATCGAGCTCAAGGGCGATGACCACTGGCTCTCCTCGGCGTCGACGCGCACACGGATGCTGCAGGAAATCGGGTCGTTTCTCGCAGCCACGCTGAAGTAGCGAGGCGCTCCGGCGGAGATGGACTAACGTTCGGCCTTGAGCCGGGCGCGCAGCGCGAGGTTCTTGCCCTCGCGCCACACGTCGACGCGGACCTCATCGCCAACCTTGTAATCATCGAGGAGGGCCGCAAGCTCGGCGGAAGTACGGACCGGCTTTCCCTCAACAGCCACGATCACGTCGCCCGGCACGACGAGGTTGCGCGAGCCCATGCGCGCACCGCGAAAGGGCGCGGAGCCCCGTAGGACGGCGACGCCGGAGACACCCAGTTCGCGGGCCACGGCGCGGCTCAGCACATCGTCCGCCTCCACGTCGAGACTGGGCGGCGAGTAATGTCCCCGCGAGATCACCTGCGGCACGACGCGGTTGACGGTGTCGACGGGCACCGCGAATCCCACGCCCGCGCTCGCGCCAGAGGGGCTGTAGATAGCCGTGTTGACACCGATGAGCCGGCCCGCGCTGTCGAGCAGAGGACCGCCGGAGTTGCCCGGATTGATGGCGGCATCCGTCTGGATCAGATGACGGATCACGCCGCGGTCGTTGTCGAGCGACCGATCGAGCGCGGACACGATGCCGGTGGTCAGCGTCCAGTCGAGGCCGAAAGGATTGCCGATGGCAAAGACCTTCTGTCCGACGCGCAGGTCGTCGCTGGTGCCGATGGCCACCGGCACCAGCGGTTTTCCTGCCGGCGCGATCTTGAGCACGGCGATATCGTGCGCTGGACTCACGCCCACCAGCGACGCCGCATAGTCTCGTCCATCGGCGAGTTTCACCGTGGCTTCTTGCGCACCCTCGATCACGTGCATGTTCGTGACGATGTGTCCCTGCTCGTCCCAGACGAACCCCGAGCCCGTGCCGCGCGGGACGCTCATCACGTCGCGTGTCCAGAAATCGACGACGCGATTGCTGGTGGAGATGAAGACCACGGAGCCTTTCCACGTCTCGAAGACATCGATGTTCGAGCGTTCTTCGGCCGTGAGATCACCTCGCGAGGTGATGGGCCGCGGCATGGCTTCCACTCGCTGCGAGCACCCGGAGACCCAGGAACCCAGCATGCCCATCGACGCGACCAGCAACGATAGTGTCGCGATACTGCGCAGTGAATTCATAGGCTGGGTAGGTTAATTCCGGCATCACCAATTTCATATGGTCCCGTGCCGCATTCGGATCGTTCGCCCGGTCGCACGGTCCTAGACTCCCACTCGCGGACAGCGGCGGATCTCTCCGCCGCGATCTCACATAGAAGGGGTTGAGGCCATGAACATACGTTTGGCCCGCTGGCTGTTGGGTTGCGCGATCGCGGGCGCCACGCCCGTTCACGCGCTCGACGGCGACACGGGTATCCACGATCCGTCCACCGTCATCGTGCACGAGGGGCGTTACTACACCTACGGAACCGGTGGATTACCCATCCTCAGTTCGGCCGATGGCTGGACCTGGCAGCGGCAGGGTTCGGTGATCGCCGGTTTGCCCGGCGGCAAACCCGGCGAAGCGACGCTTGCGCGCGGCGGCAACAACAGCTGGGCTCCCGATGTCATCCGCGTGCGCGACAAGTACTTCATGTACTACTCCGCGCCCGGCACACAGCCGCGATCCGCCATCGGCCTGCTCGTGGGCCGCACGCTCGATCCAGCGTCACCCGATTACAGCTGGCGCGACGCGGGCCCGGTGGTGTGGTCGGACGGCATCGAAGACAGCAACGCAATCGATCCCGGAGTGATGCTCGACTCCACCGACGGGCGGTTGTGGATGGTGTACGGCTCGTACTTCGGCTACATCCGTCTCGTCGAGCTCGATCCGGAGACGGGACTGCGTCGCTATCCCAACCGTCCGGCGCAGAACGTCGCGATCAATTCCGAAGCCGCCATCCTCATCCAGCGCGATGGCTGGTATTACCTGCTCGTGACGCACGGGTCCTGCTGTCAGGGCGCGAACTCCACCTACAACATCCGCATGGGACGTTCGCGCAAGGTCACGGGGCCCTACCTCGACAACATGGGCGTGGACATGATCGAAGGCGGCGGCAAGTTGTTTGCCGCTTCGCGCGGCCGCCACGTGGGTCCCGGGCATTTCGGACTCCTCGATCTCGGACAGGGTGTGCAGAAGTTCTCGCTGCACTACGAAGCCGACCTCGATCGTGGCGGCATCAGCGTGCTCGATATCCGCCCGTTGCTGTGGCGAGATGGCTGGCCGGTTGCGGGCGACAACCTCACCGCCGGCACCTACAGCATCGAGTCGGCTCGCACGGGCACCGTGCTCGAACTCGCCGTGCAAGGTCATCCCGTCGGTGGATTCCGCCAGCGCCGCGGAGGACCCCCGGGCAGCGGCATCATCGGCAGCGGTCCACCGCCGGGTGCACCCGCGGCCGGTGGAGCGGCGCCGGCCGGACCGCCGCCGGCTGGTCCGCCGCCCGGTGGACCGCCTGCGCCACCGCAGCCGGGGCCACCGATCGCGGATCAGGATCCCTCGCAGGTGGCAGCGAACTGGCCTGCGAGCACGGACGTCCGCCTCGCGCCAGCGATGCTCCAGGCTCAGCAGAAATGGACGCTCGCACCGGTTGCCAATGCCGGTGGATATCCGGGCGCACCCTACTTCCGCATCTCCATCGCGGGAACGGAGCGGGCGTTGACGGCGATCGCCGGTGGCGAAGTGACAGCGACGCCGTTCAAGGGCACGCCGGAGCAACTCTGGCGCCTCGATCAACTCAGCGATGGCAGCTATCGCATCATGCCCAAGGCCACTCCGGGGACGAACGAGACGCTGAGTCTCTCGGCCGTCGGCAGCAGCATGCCCACCCTTTCCCGTTTCGATCCCGCCAGCGATCGTCAGCGCTGGCTGCTGGGAGCACCGTGATGAAAAAGATCCTCGTCGCCTGTTCTCTCGCGCTCTCGTTGAGCGCGGCTCACGCACAAACCGAGGCGAAGCGCCCGCCGCCCGCCACATTGACCAAACCCAAGAGTGCGAACCTGACCGTCGACTCGCGCGGCTTCATTCACCGGTGGATGGTGCTGGAGCCCGTTCCGGTGGCCGGCCGGCTCACGCAGCCGGCTGTCGAAGAGGCCGTGAAGACCGCGGCGCTTCCCGACACCGGCGAGACGCTGCCGGAAGATGGCGACTCGGTGAACGTGGGCGGAACGTCGGCCACCTGGCATGCCTGGGATACGGCTAACTACAACCTCAACCTGTATCACTTCGCCTGGTCGCTCTCGAAGCCCACGTCCAATGTCCTGTTCTGGGTGACGACGACCGTGCATTCGCCGCGTGAGATGCAGAACGTGCGGCTCGCGATCGGCTCGAATGCCGCCTCCCGCTGGTGGCTCAACGGTGAACCCGTGATCGCGCTGAACGACGACCGGCAGAGTGTGATCGACGACGGCGTCTCGCGCCGTGTCACCTTGCGGGAAGGCCGCAACGTGATTCGTGCGGCCGTCATCAACGGCGGCGGCGCCACGGACTTCTGCGCGCGCTTCCTCGACGAGAACGACCAGCCCATCGGTGGGCTCGTCGCGTCCGTGGCTCGTTAGGCGGGGCGCATCATTCGACCGCGGGGCGGTACTCCCGCTCGCGATACTCGAACCAGTCGAAATCCGCAGGCAGCGCCGTGCCGGACATGTCCTGGCAGGCGACGCCCACGAATGCGCCCGTGAAATTCGGAGCTCCGGGCGTGGTGGCTTCGTCCGAGAGGATGCTGGC
This sequence comes from Pseudomonadota bacterium, assembly GCA_046733635.1. GTDB lineage: Bacteria > Pseudomonadota > Gammaproteobacteria > Steroidobacterales > Steroidobacteraceae > CADEED01. The sequence continues at coordinate 11,688 of JBKPPO010000291.1, forward strand.
GTCGAACAACTCCGGCAGCCAGCGCCACGGCGCGGAGCCCACGCGGAACGCGAACCGCAGGCGCTCTTCGTCCACCTCGGCCCTGAGCTCCACGCGCCCTTCCGGTATCGCGATGGGCGCAGTGAAGGAATCGGCTTGCGGTGAATCCGGCGTGCAGGTCATGACACGCACGTGACGCCCCTGTTCGTCGTCATGCGTGACGTGCAGGTAATGGAACTTCGAGGAGTTGTAGTAGTAGATGAGCCCCGCGGATTGCTGGAAGTGTCGCGGCTCGAACTCCATCGCCGTCGAGGCGCTGAAGCAATGCGCCTGCTGCCGGCGCGCCACCAGCGACTGCCGGAACAGACTGCCCAGCGTTTCGCGACCGAACAGGCGCAGGAAGCCGCGGCGCGCCGTGAGGCTGAACAACTCCTCGGGATACGGCGAGCGCAGCCATTGGAAGTCGATGGGCAGCCGATCGCTGTCGAAGTCTTCCCGCGCCGCCGGCGGTTCGATCGGTTCGACTTTCGTGCTCAGCGCCGGAGCAGGTGACTCGAGCGTGGGCAGGCCGCTGCCATCGAGAGTCCGCAGCCAGTCATCCGGACCCCAGATCATTTTCTGGATGGCGGTTTCCCGTCCGAGGACACAGCGGCCGCGATTGCGTAATGGCCTGCCGCACAGGTACACCGCGTAGGTCTCTCCCGTCTGCGTGTCGACGAGGTCGCCATGACCTGCGCGATGCAGTTCCGCATGCGGACGGTCGCGTGCCGTGATGATGTATTTGTCCGGATGCAGTTCGTACGGACCGGTCACGGAACGCGAACGCGCCATCGTCATCGCATGACCCCAGCCGGTGCCGCCCTCGGCCGTCACGAGGTAATACCAGCCATTGCGCTTGTACAGGTGCGGCGCCTCGGTGAAGCCGATGGAGGTGCCCTTGAAAATGTTGTGCACCTCGCCCACGAGCTTTCGCTCCTTCGGCGAATACTCCTGCAGGACGATGCCCGCGAAGCGGCCGCGTCCGGGACGGTGATCCCACAGCTGGTTCACGAAGTACTTGCGGCCGTCGTCGTCATGGAACAGCGAGGGATCGAACCCGCTGCTGTTGACGTACTGCGCATCGGACCATTCGCCGTCGATGGTCGGGCTGGTCACGAGGTAGTTATGGAAGTCGCGCAGCGATGCGCCCGACGCTCCGCCCACCGTCGTCCGGCCATACCGCTTCACGTCGGTGAAGATCAGCCAGAAGAGCCCATCGCTGTAGGAGAGGCAGGGCGCCCATACGCCGCAGGAGTCCGGGTCGCCGAGCATGTCGAGCTGGCTCGGGCGCGTCAGCGGGCGCGTGATCAGTCGCCAGTTCACGAGATCGCGCGAGTGGTGGATCTGTACGCCCGGAAACCATTCGAACGTCGACGTCGCGATGTAGTAGTCGTCTCCCACGCGCACGATCGACGGATCGGGATTGAACCCCTTCAGGATCGGATTGCGGATCATTGCGCGCGTCCCGTGCTGGGCGGGGGCATGGCGCCCGGCGACTCGGGCGTCGCGACGCGTTCGCGCACCACGCTCCACAACCAGATGGCCGCCAGGATGTCGAAGACCGCGAGCGCCACGAAGAACGGATCGTAACCGACGGCCTTGACGAGCCCGCCGATGAGCAGCGTGAACACCAGCACGCCGAGATTGCCGCAGAAGCCGGCGATGCCCGCGACCGTCGCGACCTCGTTCTTGCGGAACAGATCGGACGACATGGTGATCACGGTGATCGACAGTGTCTGATGCGCGAAGCCGCCGAGGCACAGCAGTGCGATGGCGGCATAGGCGCTGTCCACCTTGCCGACGAACGCCATACCCGTCATGAGCAAGGCGCCCACGGTGAAGGCCCAGCGCCGGGCGTTGATGAGTCCGACGCCCCGCTTCTGCAGCCACAACGCGATGGCAGGTCCCGCGAGACAGCCGATGTCAGCCGTCACGAACGGTAGCCAGGCGAACATGGCGATCTGCTTGAGATTGAATCCGCGCTCGTTCATCAGATAGAACGGCACCCAGAAAGAAAGCGTTCCCCACGTGGGATCGGCCAGCAATCGCGGAATGGCAATACCCCAGGTATTGCGCTGCTTGATGAGGGTCAGCAGCGAAGGCTTGGTCGTGGTCGCCGCGAGATGCGCCTCCTGCCCCGACTCGATGTATTCACGCTCTTCCTTGGACAGCCGCGGATGAGTCTTGGGAGAGTGATAGAAGCGGAACCAGCAAGCGACCCAGATCAACGCCGCCGCGCCGGCGATGATGAACGCCAGCCGCCAGCTGTGGAACATGATGGCCCAGGCGACGAGTGGCGCAGCGAGCATGGAGCCGAACGACGCGCCGATGTTGTAGAAGCCGCCCGCGAATCCGCGCTCTTTTGCCGGGAACCACTCGGCCACGGCCTTCATGCCGCCGGGCTGCGCAGTGCCTTCCGCGAAACCCATGAGGCCGCGCAACACCGCCAGGATCTGCCAGCTGCTCGCCGCGGCGTGCAGCATCATGATCACGGCCCAGGCCAACGCGAACAGTCCGAAGCCCAGTTTCAGACCGACTATGTCCATGACGTAGCCGGCGAAAGGCTGGAACATGATGCCGAGCTGAAAAATGCTCGTGATCCAGGAATATTCCTTCTCGGTGATGCCGAGCTCGCCCGTGAGCGTCGGCGCCGCGACGCCGAGCGTCGCCCGCGTCAGATAATTGAGGATGGTGCCGACGGTGATCAGGCTGATCATCCACCAGCGCAAGGCATAGAGACGGCGAAGCATGTCGATTCCCCTTCGAATGACCCTGGCACCCTAGCACGGGCGGTCCGCCCGACGAGATAGTGATTTGGTCATGGATCGATCCACTTGCCGGCGGCGCTTCGCAGGCGAGCGGGCCAGCCCGACATCGATGCCGCCGTGGTCTATCGAGGAGAGACGCCCATCTTTTCGAGAGCGTCGGCGATCACGCGCCTGTCTTCCTCGTGGAGCTTGCGCGGCGACTCGTTGAACATCTCCGCTCTGCCGAACAGCGGTTTGAACAGACCCAACTTGTCCACCGGCCCCGCGAGCGAGATCGCGCCGTTCTGTTCGAACGCCCGCCGCCAGCGATCGCGCACCGCGTCCCAGAATTCCCTGGTGCGCGCGAAGTACTGGTCCGCCGCCGCGAAGTCGGCGTCCTTGATGCGTTCATATCGCGCCACTCCGTATTCGCGCCCCACGTAGGGAACGGACGTGGACAACTGACGCGGCGATTCCACCACCGCCTTGAGATTGTTCTCTTCCTGCAGCCAGCCCGTGGGCAACACGGTGTGACGGTTCGTGCCGATGAGCGCCTGGTAGTCCTCGCGCACGCTCCATTCGCGGCGGGGCAATGGGCGCCAGGTGTCCGCACTCAGCCAGGTCGAGAAGCTGGGCGTGTGCTGCCAGCGTCCGATGCTGGCGTAACGCGGCGATTCGTCGACCTGGTAGACCACCTGCGACCAGGCGCCTGTGGATTCCGAGGCCGCCACCGCGCGCCGCTCCCAGCGATCGCGTCCCACATGTTCCACGAGATGCCCGGGCTCGTAACTCCAATCCTGCCGCCAGTGTTTGATCACCATCGGATCGCTGATCTTTCCGTCCGTCTGCATCACGCGCATCTCGAGGATGTGGACCAGGCTCACGAAGTCCGGCTCGTTGCGATCCACGTACACCTTCTCGGTGCCCCAGGATTGATAGGGCGCGCGAGGTTGCGCATCCGGCGCGAACGACGCGATCTCGAGGAAATCGAACGTGACGCGATACGTGCCCGACATCCCGAGTATGGCGCGGCGATCCCGTTCACGAGTCGCAAGTCCAGGCTCCTGAAGCGCGCGCCATTCGGCGGACGGCGCGGTATCCGGCGTGACCGGCGCGCCTTTCGTGGTGCCGCCGCGCGGTTTCAGGTTCACGCCATCGACCGGCCACGAGAACGTGTATTGACGCGGCGGTTCCTGCGCGGCGGCGGTCACGTACGAAAACGCCGAGACCACCAGGAGGGAAGAAACGAGCTGCTTCATGCATCACCCCGGAGGAGGAGCCGGCCAGCGCGGACAGGGCGAGGTCTGGCGCCACGCGCCCGCCCGGAGCTTCGTCGAGTGGGCGCGATCATCCGCGAGGCCGGCATGGACATATATAAGGAGTGACGTTAGTAAGAGCCGTTCTCAAATGCAAGTCATTCACAATTGCGATCAATTCTCATATAGGATCGCGCCAGTTTTTCCTGGAGATTCCGATGAGAAAGCTGACGACGCGCGCCCTCGTGGGCGGTCTGGCCATTGCCACCGTGGTACCGGGAGGCGTGGCGCTGGCGCAGGACGCCACGAACGAGCAGGACATGGAGTACGTGCTGGTCACGGCCAAGCGCGAAGCGCGCACCAGCCGCGGCGCCACGGGACTCGATCTCGACGTCACCGAGACTCCGCAGTCGATCAGCACCATCTCGAGCGATCAGATGGCGCGGTTCGCGACCGACGACATCAACAGCGCGCTGCGCCTATCCACCGGCGTGACCGTCGAAGCCTGGGAGACCAACCGCACCAACTACATGGCGCGCGGCTTCGACATCAAGAACACGCAGCTCGACGGCGTCGGCATGCCCAATGACTGGGGCATCGTCACGGGCGACATCGACGCCTACCAGTACGAGAAGATAGAGGTGATCCGCGGCGCGAACGGCCTCCTCACCGGCGTCGGCAATTCCTCGGGCACGCTGAACTTCGTGCGCAAGCGCCCGACCAACCAGCGCCAGGGTGAACTCACGTTCAGCGGCGGCTCCGAAAGCCAGTACCGCGTCGAAGGCGACTACTCCACGCCGCTCGGCGACTCCGGCAACTGGGCCGCGCGCATCACGGGCGCTTATGAAGACGGCGATTCGTACATCCGCGACCTGAGCAACGAACGTGGTTTCGTGGCGCTGTCGGTCGATGGCCAGATCGGCGAACACTCGACGCTCACGCTGGGTTACATCGACCAGCGCACGCAGACCGACGGCAACATGTGGGGGGCGCTGGTGCTCGACTACGTGGACGGCACGCAGGCCGAATTCCCGCGCGACGTGAGTCCGGCGCAGGACTGGTCCGAATGGGGCACATACTTCACGAGCGCGTTCGCCGAGTACACGTTCGAGCTCTCCGACACCTGGGAGCTCAAGGCTTCGTATAACTACCGAGACCAGGGCGACGACTCGAAGCTGTTCTACGTGTACAGCAGCCTCGGCCTCGAGCTCGACAACACCGGCCTCCTGGGCTGGCCCGGCCGCTACGACGGCTCCGTCGTCTCCAATCTCATCGACGTGAACGTGGCCGGCAAGTTCGAAGCCTTCGGTCGATCGCATGACGCGCTGTTCGGCGTCTCGTACAACGAGAGCTCCCAGCGGCTGTCGAACTTCGCCATCCCGGCGGATTCCCCGGCCTGGGGCGCCCTGCCCGCGTTCCCCTTCCCCGGCAACACGGTCCCCGAGCCGCTCTGGGGCGAGAAGCAGTTCTACAGCGTGCTCAACCAGGACATCAAACGTGCGTATGGCGCCACGCGCCTGCAGCTCGGCGATCGCTGGCACACGGTGCTCGGCTTCAACTTCACCGAGTACCACCGCGACGGCAGCCAGGTGGAAGCGCCCGCCTTCGACCAGACCGAGCGTGAGCTCAGCCCCTATGCCGGGCTGATCTTCGACGTGACCTCGAACGCCATGCTGTACGGCAGCTACTCCGACATCTATCAACCCCAGGACCAGTACGACATCAACAACGAGTACCTG
>JBKPPO010000292.1:0-3392 GCA_046733635.1 Pseudomonadota bacterium
ACGATCTTGGCGACGCGATCCACGCCTTCGAGCGACTGGTTGAGGGCGCGCGGAATCTCTTCCTTGAGATACTCGAAGTCGGCTTCTTCCAGCGCTTTGTTCGCTGACGCGCCACCAGCTTCGACGAGCTGTTCGATCACCGAGTCGAGCTCGCCGAACGATTCCTTGAGAAAGCGCAGGTTGTCGCCCACGTACTGCGTGGGCGTGTTGATCTCGTGTGCGATGCCCGCGGCCAGCTGGCCGATGGCCTCGAGCTTCTGCGCCTGGCGCAGGTTGTCTTCGAGGCGGTCACGCTCTTCGAGCGTCTGTTTGAGCATCGAGATGTCCGTGACGCAGCCTTCCCAGCCTTCGAGCGCCTGCTGGGCGTCGTACTGCGGCGCCGCGTTCACGAGCACGTTGAGTTCGTTGCCCTTGCAATCGCGGATCACGGTTTCCCAGCCTTCGACGGTGCGCTGGCGCTCCATGAGGTCGAGGAAGTGCGCGCGGCGGCCCGGCTCGAACAGCAGGTCGAGGAAGTTGATCTGCGTGACCGGCATGCCGGTGGAGCCGATGAGCTTCACGAAGGCGGCGTTCGCAGTCTTGAACACGCCGTCGCGATTCGCCGTGAACAGCGCGACGGGCACGTTGTTGAACAGGTCCTGGTAACGGCGCGTGGCGCGCACGAGATCGCGATGGAAGTTGTTGCGTTCCACCGAGTAGGAAACGATGCGCGAGAGCATGCCCGCATTGACGCGGCGCTTCTCGAGGTAATCCTGTGCGCCTTCGCGCACCGCGACGAGACCCTGCTTGTAGTCGTCACTGCCCGTGAGGACGATGATGGGCGTGAGGTCGGCGACGGCCTTGAGCGCGCGCAGCGCCTGGAGGCCTTGTGCATCGGGCAGTCCGAGATCGAGCAGCACGAGGTCGTATTCCACGGTCTGCAATCGCGTCGCGGCTTCGCCGGCGGTCTGGACCACATCCGTGAGCACCTGCGAGAGGCCGGCGTCCCGGAGATGACGCTCGACGATGCGGGCGTCGGCGGGATTGTCCTCGACCAACAGCAGTCGGATGCTTTTGAGATCGAATTCGGTGGTGCTCATCGGCGCATGTGTCCTGGCATGACGGGATAACTATCGAACACTGTGGCGCAGATATCCCGGCACTACGCCACAGCTGTCATATCGGCTCGAAAAGCCAATACCTTAAGGAGCGGCGCGACATTGCCGAGGAGAGGGAACGGCATCACATATCGGCAATCCCGACTGGGGCTGAACCCTACGGGTGGGGTAAATGCGTGGACTCGTACCAGGTTCCGATGCGCACCCATCCAGTCTGACGGAAAGCTGCCGATTTACCGGAACGCGGGCGATCATGAACAATTTCGTGGCAAGACTTCCCAGCAGAGACACCGGCGAGACCGAACAGCGCGAACATGCGGATCTTCATCCGTTGTTCGCGGCTTATCCCGTGCCTTCGCTCCTGTACGGCGCCGACGGGGTCGTCGCGGAAGCGAACGACAAGTCACTGGAGCTGTTCCGTTGCGGCAGGGCGCAGCTCGTGGGCTCGACATTGTCCGTCTTCATGCCCGAGCTGCGCGGCGATCTTGCGGTTTCGCAGGGAGTGACACATCAGCGCGTGGCCGTTCGCCGTCCCGACGGCAACAACTTCATTGCCCGTGTGCATTTCGTGCCCACGAACACGGGCCGCGGCTTGTGGCTGGCGACGATCGAGGATCTCAGCGACTGGGAGCAGGAGGTCGCGGCGGCGAACAAGGAACTCGAGACCTTCATGTCCGCGGCGGGACACGACCTGCGCGGGCCGCTGCGCATCCTCAAGGGATTCAGCGAAGCGCTGGAAGAAGAGTGTGCGGACGCCCTGAACGAGGAAGGGAGGGGATTTCTCAAGGAGATCCTGCGTGCGGCGGATCGCCTCGACGGACTCATCGACGCGCTGCTCGCGCTCTCGCGCGCGGGACGCGCGGAGATGACCTGCGAAAACCTGGACCTCACGACGCTCGCCGAACTGGCGTTGTACGAGTTGCGTCATGCGAAAGATGCGCGTGACGTCGACGTGCAGGTCGAGCCCGGTCTCACGGCCTGGGGCGATACGCGCCTCATGATGGTGGTGCTGCGCACCCTGTTGGGGAACGCGTGGAAATACACCGGCCGCACGGAGCGGCCGATGGTGCGCTTTCATGCCGAGACTCGCGAGGGACGTACCTGGCTCTGCGTGAGCGACAACGGCGCCGGATTCGACATGGCGCAATCGGGCCGGCTGTTCCAGCCGTTCACGCGATTGCACCGTCAGGATGAGTTCGCCGGCCACGGGCTGGGGCTCGCGACCGTGCGCCGCATCGTGCGTCGTCATGGCGGTGAGGTGGAGGCGGAGGCCGCGCCGAATCAGGGGGCCACCATTCGGTTCTGGCTCGCTCCTTCGCCTAACTAGAATCCTTGGATTGGGCGTGGGGTCCACCCTGGGCGCTGCCGATGCTTCGCGCAGGCGGGCGGCTCGTCAGGAGCGCAGAACAAAGAATGGGGTCAGACTCCAATTTCCCGCGAAGCGGGCAAAACGGGTCAGACCTCACCACCAAACGTCCAGACGGGCCGGCACCTGACGAGGTCTGACCCCTTTTGCTAGGAATTGGGGTCTGACCCCATTCTTTTTCTGCCCGCCGGCTATGCGCGCTCCATCTGAAGCGGTATCGGCGAGGGGCATTGTTCCCGCGCGCATGTACGCCGCCTCCTCGGTGCTCGCTATTCCTCGCCGACCGCCTGCGCGAAGCATCGGCAGCGCCGAGCGAGGTCGCGCCCGATTCAAGGAAGAGCACGAAGGCGACGGGCGCGAGCGTCGCGCGTTGGCGCGCGGTCGCAATCAGCGATGACGCTCTACGTCAGTAGATAGTGCGAGGCGGTCTGCACGACCGGTTTCATCGAAGCGGGCGTGAGCAATGAAGCGACACGCAACGTGCTACCCCGTCATCTTTCGTGTCGCGGTGCCGACCGGGATGCCATCAAAAAGGTGGGCGGCGTTAAAAGAAAACGCCGCGCAAAGCGCGGCGTTTCCTCAAGCAAAGGCAAGTCTTCTTTCGAAGACTGCTTTTTTACTTCGAGATCGAGCGACGGAACATCCGGTCGATCTTCTCGTTGGTCGCATCGCAGCAGGACTGCGAGGCCTGAGCGGCAGCCAGCGCCTGGTTGGCGGCGCTCTGCGCACCCGAAGCGGTGGACGAAGCGGACTGGGCGGCCGCGTTGGCGGCATCCGCCGAGCTCTTCGCAGCGGCGAGATCGGCCTGCAGGCGGCTGACCTGCTGCTTGAGGTTATCGACGTCGGCTTGCAGAGGCTTCAAGTCCTGGCAGCCGGCCAACATGGTGAACGCTGCAACGGCAGCAACCTTGAGAACAGCACTCTTCATA
>JBKPPO010000293.1:0-10549 GCA_046733635.1 Pseudomonadota bacterium
TCCCTGGCGTTCAGTGAGGACGGCGCGTTGCTTTATCTCGGCCATCGCCCCTCGCAGAGCCTGCGCACCTATCGAGTGGGATCGCAGGGTGCGCTCACGCTCATCGACACCGAAACCCCGGGCGGATCCATCACCACCATCGTCACGGGCAGCCCGCCTAACTAAAGGAAGGACCATGAAGATCCCGACGCTTTCCACTACCGCCCTCGCGCTGGCCGTCTTCGCCGCCAGCGGCATGGCTTCGGCCCAGTCGGTCAAACCCGGCACCAAGGCGACGCTCAAGGTCAACTATGAATACGTGGCGAATGGCGCCAAGAAGGACAAGGACTATCCGCGGGAATGGCGCGTGAAACGCAGCTTCGACATCACGGCGCAGCTCGCAGCGCAGAAGCCCATGAACCTTTCCGCTTACAAGCCCATGGAAGCGGAGCAGACCGCGGACATGAACAAGAAGCAATCGCAGGCGGCCGCGGCGGCCAAGAAGCTCGAACCCACGATGGAAGAGGCGATGAAGATCGTCGAGAAATGCGGTGACGACGATGCGTGCGTGGAGAAGGCCATCATCGCATTCGGCACCACGCACCAGCTCACGGAGGAGGAAAAGTCCGTGAAGGGCGATGTCGCGGAGCTCAGCAAGGTCACAGAGGCGGATCGATTCCAGATCTGGTCGGGCGTGTCGCAAACCGGTACCTATCTCGTGGACGAGTTCTACAAGGGCGAGAGCACGGATCCCGCCTGCTACAAGGAGCCGCGGGCGCGCTGCCACTACCAGGAGATTCGCAAGGGCGGGGGCCCGATCCCGCCGCCGGCAGGCAAGCCCAATGGCACGGTCGTTGCTTTCGAGACGGATGCGAAGAAGAAGGATGCGCATCTGGTGCTGCCGGTGCCGCTCTCGGCGTTGCCTTATGACCGCAGCGTCAAGACCAATTTTCCGGATCAGAAGGACGCCGAAACCAAGGGTGTGCTCGCGGGTTTCCTCAACAAACTCAAGCCCATCACCGTGCCGATCCCGGCGGGGGTGAAATCGCTGAGCGGTACGGAAACCGTCAAGTTCGACGGTGAAGAGGGTGAAGGCGGCACGCTGACGATCCGCTGGCAGTTCGCCACTCTCTAGTGCGAGGTGTAACTGGGTCGCAGTTTTCAGGCTTTCCCGGAACTGCGCTCGCAATCCAGTAGCCATGTTCCCCGCTCCGGCGCATAGTGCTGTCAAACAACAGCCAGCGCACGGGGTAGGGGCATGGCTATGAGTGAGAGCGAGATTTTTCGCGAGACGTTTTCGCGTGCCGCGCGACTTCGATCACCGGAACGGCGGGTGGAAGATTACCGCCGCGCCTTCGTGTTGCTTTGTGAAGAGCCCTTCGAGGATCTCGACAAGACGTTGGGGCGCATGCTCGAGGCCCTGGCCATCACGCTCGATGTCCAGCGTGTGAGTTTCTGGGTGTTCGAGGAGCCCCAGCAGTACATCCGCTGCGAACACCTGCATCGTGTAGAGCCGGGGTCGTCCATGGGACCCACGTTGCTGCGCCGGACCGACTGTCCGAACTACTTCAACGCGCTGTGCCAGCAGCTCGTCATCGCGGTCGACGACGCCACGCACGACCCGCGTACGCGGGAACTTCGCGACAACTATCTGTTGCCGTTGGGCGTGCGTTCCGTTCTCGATGTGCCCGTGCGCGCATTCGGCCGATACCTCGGGGTGCTCTGCCACGAATCCGTCGGTGAGATCCGCGCCTGGGCCAAGGAAGACGAAACCTTCGCGGCGGCCGTCGCGACGCAAGTTGCGCTGGCGTTCGAGCGTGAGCACGCACGGCGGGCGCAGCAGAAGCTGCTCGAGCGCTCGTTGCGCGATGAGGAGTCCCAGCTCGCGAACCGCTTGCAGCTCGAGCAAGCGTTGGCGGCCTACCTCGAGAATCCTTCGCCCCGCGGCGCGCTGGTGGTGGCTTCGGCGGACCAGTACGGATTCGTCGCAGGATCCATCGGCAGCCGGCGGCTGCCGGCATTGCTCCGGCAGATGGGCGCGCGACTGACCGCCGCATCGCCCGACAACACGCTCGTCGCGCGCCTCAGCGGCAACGAATTCGCCATGCTCATCCGCAACACGGACACGCAGGGCGTGCCGTCCGCGGTGAACGCCATCAATGCGGCGGCCAAACTACCGCTGGAATACGACGGCCAGCGGCTGTTCGTGACGCTGAGCACCGGATACACGCTGATCGAGGCGAATCCGCCGTCCGCGGAGATGCTGATCTCGGAAGCGCAGATGGCCTCGCACGAAGCCCGCAAGGCCGGTGGCGATCGCGTGGAGCCGTTCACGGAGACCATGCGCAAGACCATGCGCCGGCGCATCTCGCTCGAGCAGGATCTGCGGCGCGCGCTGGATGCCGCCGAGTTCGATCTGCATTTCCAGCCCATCGTGCCGCTGGTGCCCGGTGGCGGCGCCTGCGTCGAGGCGCTGCTGCGATGGAAACATCCCACGCATGGCGTGCTGGCTCCGCCGGAATTCATCCAGGTGGCGATCGACTCCGGCGTGATGCTCGAGCTCGGCCGCCGCGTGTTGCGCGAGGCCTGTTCTGCCATCGCGCGGCTGCGTACGCGTCCGGGGCTCGAGAATCTCGGAGTCACCGTGAACATGTCGGCGCCGGAGATCCTGTTGCCGGGTACCGCCGATGCCGTTCGCTCGGAATTGCTGGCGCATCATCTGGCGCCCCAGGCGCTGACGCTCGAGATCACCGAGACCGCGCTGATCGTCGACCTCGCCCGCGCTGCGGAAGCGTTGAACGAGATCCGCGCGCTGGGTGTCGGCATCAGTCTCGATGATTTCGGGACCGCGTACTCTTCGTTATCGTGGCTGCGCGAGCTGCCGATCGACAAGGTCAAGATCGATCGCTCCTTCGTGTCGGGCATCGCGACCGAGGCGGGCGATCTCGCCATCGTGAAGTCCATCGTCGATCTCGCGAAGGCCTTCAACCGGGACATCGTCGCCGAAGGCGTGGAGACCGCCGAGCAGTTGCGCATGGTGAGCGCACTCGGCGTGGATCACGCGCAGGGTTTCCTGTTCGCCCGACCGCAGCCGATCGAAAGGATCGATGTGCGTGCATTGCGGGAATTGGCCTATCAGCTCGGCTGATCCGTAACGATCCGGCCGCGCCAACGGCCATGTGTCTGACAGACTTCTGCTGGCCCGGACCGCGCAATGCGGCCTTCCCGATCGCAGGAGAACGCGGATGCAAGGGCCCGGCGAAATCGAACTCTCCCGACGAGACGTCCTCAAGCTCGGCGCGTGTGCGTCGGCGGCGCCGCTGATCGCGAATGCGCAGCCGGCCGGCGAGGGTGCAGCGCCTGTCGAGACGCAGGTGACGCTCAACGTGAATGGCCGCAACCATGCGTTGAAAATCGACACGCGCACCGTGCTGCTCGATGCGCTGCGCGAACACCTGCAGCTCACCGGATCCAAGAAGGGCTGCGATCAGGGTCAATGCGGCGCCTGCACGGTGCTGGTCAACGGCCGGCGCGTGAACTCCTGCCTGACGCTCGCCGTCATGCATGCCGGTGACAAGATCACCACCATCGAAGGGTTGGGTACGCCGCAGAAGATGCATGCGATGCAGGCGGCCTTCGTCAAACACGATGGTTATCAATGCGGTTACTGCACACCCGGGCAGATCTGTTCGGCGGTCGCGGTGTTGCAGGAGATCAAGACGGGCATTCCGAGTCACGTGAGCCGCGACCTCACTGCGAAGCCGGGTGTAACCGTCGATGAGATCCGGGAGCGCATGAGCGGCAATCTCTGCCGCTGCGGGGCGTACTCCAACATCGTCGAGGCGATTTCCGAAGTGGCGGAGAAAAACGCATGAGGCCGTTCAGCTACGAGAAGGCGAAGACGCCGGCCGCCGCGGCCGCCGCCGCTCAGCGCGTTCACAACGCGCGCTTCATCGCGGGTGGCACCAATCTGCTGGATCTCATGAAGCTCGAGATCGAAACCCCGGCGCATCTCATCGATGTGAACGGACTCGCGCTCGATCAGGTGGAAGTCACGCCCGACGGGCTTCGCATCGGCGCGCTGGTGCGGAACACGGATCTGGCCGCGAATGACGTCGTGCGCCGGGACTATCCACTGCTGTCGCGCGCATTGCTGGCGGGCGCGTCGGGACAATTGCGCAATCGTGCGACGACCGCCGGCAATCTTCTGCAACGCACGCGATGCCCGTACTTCTACGACACGGCGCAACCCTGCAACAAGCGCCAGCCGGGATCGGGTTGCGGCGCGATGCAGGGATACAGCCGGCAGCTCGCGGTGGTGGGGGTGAGCGATGCCTGCATCGCCACTCATCCGAGCGACATGGCCGTGGCGCTACGTGCGCTCGACGCGGTGGTGGATACCGTGCAGGCCAACGGCAGCGAGCGGCACATCCCGCTGCAGGATTTTCACAGGCTTCCGGGAGACACACCGCACATCGAGACGACGCTGCAGCCCGGCGAGCTCATCACCTCGGTGACGCTGCCCAAGCCGGCGGGCGGCGCGCAGATCTATCAAAAGGTGCGCGACCGCGCGTCTTATGCGTTCGCGTTGGTGTCGGTGGCTCTGGTGCTCAAGCCCGACGGGACAGGCCGGGTTGCGCTCGGTGGGGTGGCCCACAAGCCCTGGGCCGTGGAGGCAGCGGATCGTGAGCTGCCTCGCGGCGCGAAGGCCGTCAGCGCGGCGTTGCTGGCCGATGCGAAGCCCACGCGCGACAACGAATTCAAGCTGACGTTGGTGGAGCGGACGCTCGACAGCGTGCTCGCCGAGGCCCGGGGAGCGCGCGCATGAAGTACGAAACTCCCGTCACGCGTTCGCCCCTCGATCGAAAGAAGGTGGTCGGCAAAGCCACCCCGCGCATCGAAGGCCCGCTCAAGACCACGGGCCAGGCCAAGTACGCCTATGAATGGCACGACATCGCGCCGAAGCCGGCTTATGGATACGTGGTGGGCGCGCCCATCGCGAAAGGGCGTCTCACTTCTCTGGATGTGAGCGCGGCGGAATCCTCGCCCGGCGTCCTCGCGGTGGTCACCGCTGCGAACGCCGGACCGTTGGGCAAGGGCGACCTCAATACCGCCAATTTGTTGGGCGGCCCCGAGATCCAGCATTACCACCAGGCCGTGGCGCTCGTGGTGGCACGGACATTCGAGCAGGCTCGGGCCGCGGCGCAGAAGGTCCGCGCGGAATATTCGCGCGTGCAAGGGCGCTACGATCTGGCGGCGGGCAAGGACTCCGCGGTCAAACCGCAGAAGATGTTCGGCGGCCAGCCGGACAACACGCTCGGCGACTTCGCCAGCGCCTTCGCGGCGGCGCCCGTGCAGATCGATGTTAGTTATCACACACCCGATCAGGCCCACGCGATGATGGAGCCTCACGCGACGATCGCCGCGTGGAAAGGCGACAAACTCACCGTGTGGACCGCGAACCAGATGATCTACTGGACGAAGCGCGACCTCGCCAAGACGCTCAAACTACCCGAGGCGAACGTGCGTGCGCTGTCGCCGTACATCGGCGGCGGCTTCGGCGGCAAGCTGTTCCTGCGCGCGGACGTGTTGCTCGCGGCGCTGGGCGCAAAAGCCGTGAAGCGTCCCGTGAAGGTGACGCTGCAGCGGCCGTTGATGTTCAACAACACCGTGCATCGGCCCGCGACATTGCAGCGCATCCGGCTGGGCGCGAACCCCGATGGCAAGCTGCTGGCGTTCGCGCATGAAAACTGGTCCGGCGATCTGCCCGGCGGCAAGCCCGAAGTGGGCACGCTGGCGTCGCGCAACATGTATGCGGCGCCCAACCGCATGACCGCGGAGCGGCTGGCGGAGCTCGACCTGCCAGAGGGGAACGCCATGCGCGCGCCTGGTGACGCTCCCGGCTCCATGGCGTTCGAAGCGGCCATCGATGAACTTGCCGAGAAGCTGAAGCTCGATCCCGTGGAATTGCGCCTGCGCAATGACACGAAGATGGACCCGCAGAATCCCTCGCGGCCATTCTCTCAGCGTCAGCTCGCGGAATGCCTGCGGCTCGGTGCGGAGAAGTTCGGCTGGTCGAAGCGCAATCCCGTGCCGGGAAAGGTGCGCGAGGGGCGCTGGCTCATCGGCCACGGCATGGCCGCCGCCTATCGGGCGAGCCCGGTCATGAAATCCGCCGCTCGCGTTCGCCTCGACAAACAAGGCGTGATCACCGTCGAAACCGACATGACGGACATCGGCACGGGCAGCTACACCATCCTCGGCCAGACCGCGGCGGAGATGATGGGCGTGCCGCTCGATCGGGTGGTGGTCAAGCTGGGTGATTCCGACTTTCCCGTTTCCGCCGGCTCCGGCGGACAGTTCGGCGCGGTGAGTTCCACCTCGGGCGTCTATGCGGCCTGCGTCAAACTACGCGAGGCCATCGCGGCCAAGGCGGGACTCGATCCCGCGACTGCCGAATTCGCCGACGGCGCCGTGATCGCCGGCGGAAAACGCGTGCCCTTGGCGCAGTTGGCCGGTGACGCGCCACTGGTCGCTGAAGACGCCATCGAATGGGGCGATCTCGACGACAAGAACCTGCTGGCCACGTTCGGCGCGCATTTCGTCGAGGTGGCCGTCGACGCCTTCACCGCGGAAATCCGCGTGCGCCGCATGCTGGCAGTGTGTTCGGTCGGGCGGGTGCTGAATCCCGTCTCGGCGCGCAGCCAGATCATCGGCGCGATGACCATGGGCGTGGGCGCCGCGCTCATGGAGGAGCTCGTGGTCGACAAGCGCGTGGGATTCTTCGTGAACCACGATCTCGCGCTCTATGAAGTCCCTGTGCATGCGGACATCCCGCACCAGGACGTGATCTTCCTCGATGAAGAAGATGCGATCTCCTCGCCGATGAAGGCGCGCGGTGTGGGTGAACTCGGCATCTGCGGTGTGGGTGCCGCGGTGGCGAATGCCGTGTACAACGCCACCGGCGTGCGCGTGCGCGATTACCCGATCACGCTCGACAAGCTGCTCAAGGGGATGCCCGTCTCAGCGTGAGGGCGGTGCATCCTCGCGCTTGAGCCGCGGGGCGATGCCTTTCTGCCAGGCGTCGGCATCCGAGTCGAGCACCGGCGGCGTGATGTCGGTGCGTTGCGTCCGCTTGTCCGCCGTGGATACATCGAACCGCTCATCACGCTCGCGGACTCGCGCTTCGTCGACCTGACCCTCGGCAGTGAAACCCATCATCAGCATGGGAATACCCAGCGGCAGCTCCTGCTGCTGGTCCGTATGCCAGGTGTGCCAGGTCTTGCCGTAAGTGCCGACTATCTTCTCCATGAGCTCATGCTCCGCGACGTCGGGGATGCCCGGCGCGATGAGCTGGCCGGAGCCCACTTCGAAGGCATGGCTGTGCCAGAGATGTTTCTCGCTCGCCGGTAGTTGGTGGAACAGCGCGGCGGAGATGATGTACTCCACGCCCACGAGTTTGGCGTTGCCTTCATTTCCATCGAACAGCGCGCACTGGATCACGTCCTCGTTGAGATGGCCGCAGTAGTGATGGGCTTCCATCTGGGATTTCATGTCCCCGCTCGCGAAATGGAAGCCGTCGAGATAGGCGTCCAGCTTGCGCAATGGCGCTTTGGCCTGCAGGAGGTCGGCGCCGGTTTCGAGTACGCGGGTCGTGGCGCTTTCGTCTGCGCCTGGGGCGCTGACTTTCGAATCGGTGTTGCCGCCGCCGCAGGCGGAGAGCGCGCTGAGACAGAGCAGGGAAAGCAGGCCTTGGTGAAGATTTCTCATCGCCCCAGCTTGCGGGGCCGCGCGAGGCGCTGCACAGCGGAAGGCGGCGGAAAAGCGCCACCATTCCGCTGACGTCCAGGCTCCAGCAGGCTGACGATCAACCGGCGCGCGAGGCCCGAATTTCCAGGATCCCCAATCCAGACACGAGCGCCGCCTGGCCGAGCACGAACGCGAGGCCCAACGCGGTGGTCTCGAATGTGAACGCGACGATCACGCTCGCCAGCGCCCACGCGAAGTTGCCGAGGATCACAGTCCAGACCAGCGGCTTCGCCAGCGTGCGCGCCGCCAGCAGCATGAGAGCAGCGCAGGGAAACAGCGCGACGCCCGCATAGAACAGCAACCCCGCCGGCAGTCCCAGCAGGTTCGCGAGCGGCGCCGGTGCCATTACCAGCAGCAGCCCGAAGGCCAGGCAGGTGAGGGCATCGAAGCCCAACAACTGCTTCAGCGTGATTCCGCGGGTATTCGTCCGGGTCAGGGTCATCGCGTTCATGTCGTCCTCCGTTGAATGTGAGGCGACTGTGAACTTCCGTGCCCGGCCTTCCAATTACGCGGCAGGTAATGCGCGCCGCGTGCGCATGACTTCGGCCGTAGCGGCATCGGCGGGGAACCAGAGCTCGGTGCGCAGCGTGCCCACGGTGACGTCGTGCATGAGCCCCATGACGGTCTGCGCGAGCAGGAACGACAGCTTTCCGAGCGGCGTCGAAAACGAGAGCTCCATGTACGGCAAGGCCGGCGATTGCGTGGCGCGTTCCGGGAGCTGGTAACGAGACTTCAGGTTCTCGGCCAGCTCCTGCACACGCGGCTGCAGTGATGGCCGCGCCCAGCATTCAGCCTGGAGCTGCGCCAGCAAACGCGCCGCGGATTGTTCCGGTGCGATGGCCTGGGAGAACAAGCCGCCGGGGTGGGCGACAGCCGCCAGCATGTCGATGCTGGCGTTCTTATCCAGGCTGCGCATGAACCCCGACATCAGCAGACCGCAGAGGAATCGCGCCCCGTCATTGAACTCGACCATCATCCAGTCCGCATCGAAGATCAGCGCGGCGTTGGGATCGTGGGCCGCGAGGATCTGGCGAAGCGCGGCCAGCCGCTGGGACTCATCGCGGCATTCGGACGAATTGATCACGGGCGCGAAGCCGGCATGCAGCAGCGCGGCATTGCGCAGCGAGAGGTCCGCGCGCAGTTCCTGCAGCCATGCGAGCAGCAGGGCGCGGCTGGGTTGCGCGCGTGCCGACTCGATGAAGCTCAGGTGCCGCTGGGAGACGCCGAGGCGCATGGACATCTCGAACTGGCTCAGGCCCAGGCGGTTGCGGTGGGTGCGGAGGAGTTGGGCCAGCGGGGTGGACATGCATTCATTTCACAATGAAACTATTGCAGAATGCAATCAATTCGCGGAACTTGAGGTAAGGCCATCCATGACGCCCGGTGATTCTCTGCAACTCAAGCTGGAAACGAGCTTGCTGTACCGCTTCTCCGTCATCGGCAATCGCGCCGCGACAAAACTCTACAACTTCTACAACGCGCGTTATGGCATGTCGGTGCCGGCGTGGCGTGTGCTCGCGCACCTCGGCGAGATGCAGCCCGTCTGTCCCAAGGAGATCGCGCGCCGCGCGGCCATGGACAGCGTGAGCGTCACGCGCATGCTCAATCAGCTCCAGGAGTTGGGTCTCATCGAGCGCGAAGTGGATCCCCAGGATCGCCGCCGCGTGGTGTTGCGGCTGTCGCGCAAAGGGCGTGACGCGTACAACACCGTCGCGCCGCTCGCCGTGACGGCGGAACGCGAGCTCATCGCGTGCCTGTCCGCGTCGGAGCGCAAGACTCTCTACGAACTCACGCGAAAGCTCTGGGAGGCCGGCGAGGGTGCCGATGCTCGCCGAGGCGCGATGAAGGGCCGGCGTGCGCTGCGGAATTCCCCGCGAGCCGCGGCCGCCGGCGCCTGAGGGTCACGAGAGGCCGGCGCCCATGGCGCCCGCTCGTCTGACTACCTGTTTAACGATTGCCGCCGACGAGAGAGGTCGTTCTCGCCGGTGAGACGCGCATGAATGCGTGCACCGACTACGCGAGAGACGCGGACCTCGACTTGCGCCAGAAGTACAGTCCGTAACCGATCGCGTTCGCGGCGATCAGCACGCCGAGCGCGAAGAATTGCCAGCCGCGTGTGAAATTCTCCGGATAGATGATCGGCGCCAGATAGTGCGTGATGAAGCCTTCGCCATAGGTACTCTCGCCGGCGAGCGCCCGATAGTGATTCTCGGTGCCGGTGAGCGGGCAGTAGTCGCCTGACAACTCGATGTACGCCCCCCATGCCATGGCAGGGAGGTGCAGCCAGATCGTGCGCGGCCATTTCAATGCGAGGAACGAACCCAGCAGCGCGAACGCGATGAAAACGAAGTGGAGGAGCATCACCGCGTCGGCGATCAGCGCAGCTTTCATGGCGCGATCTGAAGCGAAGCTCAGTCGGGCTGCGGTACTTCCGTGCAGGCGCCCACCCATTCGCGCACCGAACCATCCTCGTTCCGGATGGGCGTCGCGCGGAGCGCGCAACGCCGATACTGCCGGCTGGCCGCATGCCAGAGCCGCGTCTCTTGCGAATACGGCTGCGCAGAGAAACACGCCGCAGACCACGACGCCTGGACGGTCGCGCGATCGTCGGGATGGATGGCTTCGAACCACCCATGGCCGGCATGCGCATCCCAGGATTGCCCCGTGTAATTTTCCCAGGCGGGCTGAAGCTCGGCGAAGACACCGTCCCCGCGCGCCTGCCAGGGCACGTCGATGAGTAGATTGATCAGCGTGCGCTGGC
>JBKPPO010000294.1:0-7241 GCA_046733635.1 Pseudomonadota bacterium
TCCCAACATCGTGCGCATCTACGATCTCGGGGTGACCGACGATCACCTGTTCCTTGCGATGGAGCACTTCGCGCGCGGCGACCTGCGCAAGCGCATGTCCGAAGGCCTGACCGCGCGGCAATCCCTGACGATCACCCGGGATCTCGCCTACGCCCTCGAGGCGATCCACGAGGTCGGCATCTTCCATCGCGACCTCAAGCCCGGGAACGTGATGTTGCGCGACGATGGCAGCATCGCGCTCATCGATTTTGGCCTGGCCAAACACGTGGCGCTCAAGATGGAAGTCACGGACAAGGGATTGATCTTCGGCACGCCTCACTACATGAGTCCCGAGCAGGGCCATGGCAAACCCATCGACGGACGCAGCGACCTCTACGCGCTCGGCGTGATGCTCTACGAGATGCTCACGGGCAAGAAACCCTTCGACGCAGAAAACCACATGGCGATCCTCGTCCACCACGCGAAGGCGCCGATCCCGCGGCTGCCGGAAAGACTGGCGCCGCTGCAGCCGGTCATCGATCTGCTCATGGCCAAGGATCCGGACGACCGGCCGTCGAACGCTTCGGATGCGGCGCGTCTCATCGACGCCGCGCTGAAGGCGATGCCGCCGCCCGCGACCTCTCCCGATACCGCACGTCTCCCTGCGGCGCCGGAAAAACCCGCGCCGACCGCGCCATGAGCGAACGTCGCGAGGCCCGCGCGGCCGCGCGCTTCGAGCGCGCCACCGGCGGAAACATCCTCAAGGCCGAGACGCCGCGCGCCTGGGTGCAAGCCGCGGTGGCGGACCTGCCTTCGCTGCTCGTCGATCACGCGAACTGCGAGAAGAAGGCCGCGTCCACTGCGATGGCGCTGATCTTCGCGTATCCCGAAGACCGTTCGCTCGCGGTGGCGCTCTCGAGGCTCGCGCGCGAAGAGCTCAAGCACTTCGAGCAGGTCGAGCGGCTCATGAAGAAACTCGACGTGCCTCATCAGCGCATGAAGCCCGGCCGCTATGCGAGCGAGCTTCGCAAGCTGGTGCGCACGCATGAACCCAAGCGGAAGCTCGATCTGATGATCGTGCATGCGCTGATCGAGGCCCGGTCCTGCGAGCGGTTCCGCCTGCTGTCGAAGCATCTGCCCGAAGACGTGCGCGATCTGTATGCACAGCTCGAGCGATCCGAAGCGCGGCACTTCGAACTCTATCTCGATTTCGCGGCGCGGGAGTTCGAGCCGGGCGAGATCGCGGAGCGGCTCGAGATCATCGCCGCGCGCGAGGCGGAGCTGGCGAGCTCACCGGATACCGAGCTGCGATTCCACTCCGGCCCACCGGCCTAGGCGGGAGATTTCGCCCGCGTGAGCAACTGGCGCGTGACGAAGATCAGGGCCACGGCGAGTACGAACACCAGTGTCGCGATCATCTCGTTCATCGCGAGCGTGGTCAGCAACCACAGGATGATTCCGCAAGCCGCGATCGGCACGACCGGTCCCCCGGGGACGATGAAGGGTTCTCCGGTGTCCGCGATGTTCCCGGCGCGCAGCTTCAGCACGCCGAGGCAGCAGATCAGATAGAGCACCAGCGTACCGGACACGGCGAGCAATGCTATCTGCCGGAACGATCCCGACGCGGCGGCGATGATGACCGCGGCGGAGTAGAACGAGATGGCCACGGAGGGTGTCGCGAATCTGGGATGCACCGACCGCAGCAGCGTGGGCAGTTGTCCCGCGTGAGCGAGTGCGTGGACCACGCGCGGCGAGCCGAGCATGTCACCGGCCATGAAGCCGAATGCGGACATCAACGAGAGCAGCACCAGCAACTGCGCGCCGCTTTGTCCCAGCACCACACCCGCGGTATCGACGAGCGGCGCCTTCGACGAGGCCAGTGCCGGACCGAGCACGCCTTGCGTGACCGTCTGCAAGCCGATGTACAGCAGCGCGATCATGCCGATCGCGAGCAGGATGGCGCGAGGGATCGTGCGCGAAGGATTGCGCGTTTCGCCCGAGATGCTGAGACCGGATTCCAGGCCGACGAACGCGAAGAACAGGATCAACGTGGCGTCGCCGATCTTGCTGGCGGTGGGCAATCCGTCCCAGGAGAGATTGGCGGTGTCGACGTAGAACGCGCCGACGACGATCAGCAGCGCGAGCGGCACGAACTTCAGGACGCCGATCGTGATGGTGAGCCGGTTGCCGTCGCGCGTGCCCAGGATGTTCACGATGGCGATACCGCCGTAGAGGGTGACGAGCGCGCCGAAATTCCACATCGGGTCGGCCAGCAGCGGCCACACGCCTGTCAGCGTATCCATGAAAAATCGAGTGATGGCCGCGGCGCTGCCGATCGAGCTCGCGAACAGCATCAGCATGCCTGCGACTCCGCCCACCACGGGTCCGAAGGCTGCCGACGCGTAGGCATAGAGTCCGCCGGGACGCGAGATGCGGCTGCCCGCTTCCGCGAGGCACAGGGCTATCAGGCCGAACAACAGCAGGCACACGAAGTAGGCCAGGATCGCGGATGGGCCCAGGATGGCGGCGACGATGCCCGGCAATCCGAAGATGCCCACACCCACGACGCAATTGAAGGCGGTGAAGGCGACACCGGAAATGCCGATCACGCGCGGCAGGCTCGAATTCGTCATCGGAGGATGAATCCTCTCTTGTCGGGTGGTTCGAGACTATCGCGGAAGCGGGACTTCGCGCACTCCCTCGTGATCGATCGCGACGCAGCTCGCTGCTTCGTACCAGGGCGCGAGCACCACGCGCTCCGCCTGTCGGCCGTCCACGGAAAACCGGTGCACGGCCGGCCGGTGCGTGTGGCCGTGGATCAGTCGTCGCGCACCCGTAGCCTGCAGGGCCCGCGTCACTGCGTCGGCGTTCACGTCCATGAGCACGGGCACCTGCCGTTCGGTGTGCGCCTTGCTGCCCGCACGCGCCGCGGTGGCGAGCAGGCGCCGCGTGGACAACGGCAAGCCGAGGAAACGACGCTGCCAACCCGGCTTGCGCACGATGCTGCGCAGTTCCTGGTAGGGCAGGTCGTCGGTGCAGAACACGTCGCCGTGGCTCAGCAGCGTGGCGACGCCATGCAGCTCCACGCTCACCGGGTCCGGCAGTAGTTTGACGCCGGTGCGTAGCTCGAATGCCTCGCCCAGCAGGAAATCGCGATTGCCGTGCATGGCGAAGACCGGCGTGCCGGATTTCGTGAGCCGCGCGAGCCCTTCGCAGGCGCGGGTGTTCGCCGCGTCGTCGTCGTCATCACCCACCCAGGCTTCGAACAGATCGCCGAGCAGATAGAGCGCATCGGCCTCACGGGCGGGCCCGTCGAGAAACGCGAGGAAGGCGTCGATGGCCCAGGGGGCCTCGGCGTCGAGGTGGAGATCGGACGCGAAGAGAGTGGCGCGCGCGCTCACTTACTGCTGCGGCGGCGGACTCTGTGCGGGCGCCGATTCGGGCGACGATCCCGGCGCCGGCGCGTTCGCAGGTGCCGCGCCCGCGGGCGGAGCATCGGCGGGAGGCGAAGCGGGGGCCGCTGGCGCGGGCGGCTGCGGCGACGGCGTGTTCGCGGGCGCGGCAGTATCGGCGAGCAACTCCACTTTCTGGATGATCACGGCCTGCAGGGGTGCATCCTGTTTGAACGGACCCGCGGAGCCGGTCGGCGAGACGCTGATGCGGTCGATGACTTCCATGCCTTCGACGATCCTGCCGAAGACGGCATATCCCCAGCGCGTGGGCAGGGGATCGAGGTCGGCGTTGTCGGCCACGTTCACATAGAACTGGCAATCGCCCGAGTGCGGGCCCGACGCACGCGCCAGACCGACCGTGCCACGCAGATTCTTGAGGCCGTTGCCGGCCTCGTTCGCGATGGGTTTGTTGGCGGGCTTGGCCTTGTAGTCGGGGCTCACGCCGCCGCCCTGGATCACGAAGTTCGCGATCACGCGATGGATCAGCGTGTTCGTGTAGTGCCCGGCCTTCACGTAGCCGAGGAAGTTCTCCACGGTGAGCGGCGCGCGATCTCTCTGCAGCTCGATCACGAACACTCCGAGACTGGTGGTCACGCGCACGCGTTCCGCGGCTGCGGCCGGAGTCAGGAAGGCGAGCATCAGGCCGCACAGGGCCAGCAAGGTCTGGGACTTCTTCATGGAGGCGGATTCTACCCAAGATTCCCGTCGAATCCGCCGGCACGACGGATTCACGCGACTTCCAATAGAATCCGCCGGTGTCCACAGGCCGCATCACCACCCGTTTCGCGCCCAGCCCCACGGGCGAACTCCACCTCGGCAATGCCCGTACCGCGCTGTTCAGTTGGCTGTTCGCGCGGCATCACGGCGGCCGTTTCGTCCTCCGCATCGAGGACACCGACACCGAACGCAGCAAGGAGGCCTACACCGCGGCGCTCATGGAGGATCTGCGCTGGATGGGACTGGCCTGGGAGGCGGGACCGGACGTGGCCGCGCCCGACATGCCGAACCAGGAATACCGGCAGTCGCGGCGAGGCGCGATCTACGCGCGGCACTCCGCGACGCTGGATGCGCGCGGGCTCACGTATCCCTGCTATTGCACACCGCTCGAGCTGGATCTCTCGCGCAAGGCGCAGCTCGCCGCGGGCCGGCCGCCGCGTTATGCCGGAACCTGCCGCGAGTTGTCGCCCGAGGCGCGGGTGCGCAAGAGCGCGCAAGGCATCTCGCCCACCACGCGGTTTCGCGTGCCCACCGGCAAGTCCGTCGAATTCGACGACATGGTCCATGGCGCGCAGCGCTTCGCCACCGACGACATCGGCGATTTCATCCTGCGTCGCGCCGATGGCAGCGCCGCGTTTTTCTTCAGCAACGCCATCGACGATGCCGAGATGGGCATCACGCACGTGTTGCGCGGCGAAGATCACCTCACGAATACCCCGCGCCAGTTGCTGGTGCTGGAAGCGCTCGGTCTGCGCGCGCCCACCTACGGGCATCTCTCGCTGCTCGTCGGCGCGGATGGTTCGCCGTTGTCCAAGCGTCACGGCGCCACCAGCGTGCGCGAGTTCCGCGAGCGCGGCTATCTACCCGCGGCGCTGCTGAACCACCTGTTCCGGCTCGGGCATTCCAGCTCCGAGAACGGCGTGCTGGCGCACGATTCGATGGCGCGCCATTTCACGGTCAAACACCTGGGCCGTGCGCCCGCGCGCTTCGAGGAGTCGCAGCTCAACGTGTGGCAGCGCGAGGTCGCGCATCACATGCCGCTGGAAGAGAGTGAGCGCTGGTTGTCGGCCGAGACGCCTGCGGACATCGATCAGGAGCGCCGCCGCGCGTTCATCGCCGCCATCCGCCCAAATGTGCTGTTGCCCGCGGACGTGGCGCGCTGGCGCGAAGTGGTCTTCGGCCCGTCGCCGCCGCTCGAGGGCGAAGCGCTCGCGCGCGTGCGCGAGGCGGGCCCGCAGTTCTTCCGGGCGGCCGCCGATGCGGCCGCGCGGGATCCCTCGCTCGACGCCATCGTCAGCGCCGTCAAGAGCGCGACCGGCGCCAAGGGCCAGGCCTTGTGGAAGCCGCTGCGTCTCGCGCTCACCGGCGCGAGCGAAGGTCCTGAGCTCGCGCCGCTGCTCATGTCCATGGAGCGCGCCACCATCCACGACCGACTGAACCGATTCGCCGCATGATCCGCATCCACAACTCGCTCACGGGCGAGAAACAGGAACTCACTCCGATCGAACCCGGCCACGTGCGCATGTACAGCTGCGGCGTCACCGTCTACGACTACTTCCACGTGGGCAATGCGCGCATGCTCGTCGTGTTCGACATGGTGAGCCGCTACCTGCGTCATCGCGGTCTGCGCGTGACCTACGTGCGCAACATCACCGACGTGGACGACAAGATCATCAACCGCGCGCGCGAGGCGGGCGTGGACTGGCGCGAACACGCGAAAAAATTCGCAGCGGCCATGCACGAGGATCTGGATGCGCTCGGCTGCCTGCGCCCGGAAAAAGAGCCCAAGGCCTCCGAATACATCGACGAGATGCTGACCATGATCGGCCAGCTCATCGAGCGCGGTTACGCTTACCAGGCGAGCAACGGCGACGTGATGTACGACGTGCACAAGTTCGGACCGTACGGCCAGCTCTCGGGCAAGAAGCTCGAGGATCTGCGCGCCGGCGCGCGCGTCGAAGTGGATGGCGCGAAGCGCGATCCGCTGGACTTCGTCTTGTGGAAATCGGCGAAGCCGGGCGAGCCGTCGTGGCCGTCGCCCTTCGGCGATGGCCGGCCGGGCTGGCACATCGAGTGCTCGGCGATGTCCACGAAGGAGCTGGGCGAACACTTCGACATCCATGGCGGCGGTCTCGACCTCAAGTTTCCGCATCATGAGAACGAGATCGCGCAGACATGCGGCGCCACCGGCGGCAAATTTGCCGAGATCTGGATGCACAACGGTTTCCTCAACATCGACAACGAGAAGATGTCGAAGTCGTTGGGGAATTTCTTCACCACGCGCGAAGTGCTGGCGAAGATCAAACATCCCGAGGTGCTGCGGTTCTTCCTGCTGTCGAGCCATTACCGCGGCCCGATGAACTACTCGCCCGACCAGCTCGAGCTGGCCGAAGCCGGCCTCAATCGGCTCTACACCGCGCTGCGCGAGGTGCCGGAAGTGGGCGGCGAACTCTACGAACCCACGAAGGCGGCGAAGGATTTCGACGCCGCCATGGACGATGACTTCAACACGCCCGAGGCCATCGCGGTGCTGCAGGGATTGGCGCGCGAACTGAATACCGCGCGCGCCGCTTCGGAGACGCACAAGGCGAAACTGCTGGCGGGCGAATTGCGGGCGCTGGGCGGCGTACTCGGCATCCTGCGCATCCCCCCGGAGCAGTGGTTCCGGGCGGGCGCGACGGCAGGAGCGCTGTCCGATGCGGACGTGGAGGCGCTGATTGCAGCCCGAGCGGCGGCCAAGAAGGCCAAGAACTACGCCGAGGCCGATCGCATCCGCGCCGAGCTGGCCGCGGCCGGGGTCATCCTCGAGGACAAGCCGGGCGGCGCGACGACCTGGCGGCGGGGCTGAGCCCGGAAATTGACCCCGGGCCCGCCGGCTCGGGTATGATGCGCGCCCCGTCCACCGGGCCCAATTGGGGTATATCCCGGATGGGTGGCATCGGCGAGCGGGGCATGGCGCAGTCTGGTAGCGCATCTGCTTTGGGAGCAGAGGGTCGCAGGTTCGAATCCTGCTGCCCCGACCAACCGATGAGCATCAGGCGCAACTCAGGTAGTCTCCCGTCCGGCTGTGCGCCCGTAGCTCAGTTGGATAGA
>JBKPPO010000295.1:0-1756 GCA_046733635.1 Pseudomonadota bacterium
TGCACCATGCGCGCTCTTTATGCACACCGACCACCACCGCGAGGCGCGCCGCACCGCCATCGTCCGCCTGCTGCGCGCCACCCCGGTGCGCCGCCAGCAGGAGCTCGTGCGCCTGTTGAAGCGCGAGGGTCACGCGGTCACCCAGTCTTCGATCAGCCGGGACCTGCGCGAACTCGGCGTGCTCAAGCACAGCGACGGTTACGTGCTGCCCGACAATGCAGAGCTGGCGGCTCGCACGCAGGACAAATTCAGCGCCGTCGCGCAGTTCGTGCGTGAAGTGCGCACCGCCGGACCGTCGATCACCGTGGTCAAGACGACGATCGGATCGGCCGGCAGCGTGGCCGCCGCCATCGACAAGGCCGGGTGGGCCGAAGTCGCCGGGACCGTCTCCGGTGACGACACGATTTTCATCGCAACCGCCGATGCGCGCGCGCAATCGCGCGTGCTCGAGCAGTTGCGCGACGCTTTTGGAGTCTGAATAAAAATGAGTGCAAGCGAGAAAAGTACACCGATCGTGCTGGCCTATTCCGGCGGCCTCGACACCTCGTTCCTGGTGCCCTGGCTCAAGGACAACTACGGCCGTTCGATCATCACGGTCACGGTGGACACCGGCGGCATCGACGCCGCGGGCGCGAAGACGCTCGCCGAGCGTTCCAAGGCCTATGGCGCCATCGCGCATCACCAGATCGACGCGCGCGCCGAGTACTTCGAGCAGGTGCTGCGATTCCTGGTCATGGGCAACGTGCGCCGCGGCCAGCTCTATCCGCTGTGCGTGGGCGCCGAGCGCGTCATGCAGGCGCAGCAGATCGCGCTCATGGCGCGCAAGCTGGGCACCAATTCGATTGCCCATGGCTGCACGGCCGCGGGCAACGACCAGGTCCGCTTCGAAGTCGCCATGCGCACGCTCGCGCCGGAACTCGAAGTCATCGCTCCCGTGCGTGACAAAGCCTTCAAGCGTCAGGAAGAGCTCGACTATCTGAACGAGCGGAAACTGCCGCTGCCGCCCTACGGCGCGGCTTATTCGATCAATCGCGGCCTCTGGGGCGTGACCATCGGTGGCAAGGAGACGCTGACTTCCGAAGGCAGCATCCCGGACTCGGCCTGGGTGCTCTCGAAGGACGCGTTCACCAATCCGAAGGCCCCGGTCCGGCACACGCTCGAGTTCGAGAAAGGCCGTCCCGTCGGCCTCGATGGCAAGAAGATGTCGGCCGTCGAAATCGTGGAGGCGCTCGAAACCCTGGGCGGCGCCTATGCCATCGGCCGCGGCATCCACCTCGGCGACACCATCATCGGCACCAAGGGCCGCGTGGCATTCGAAGCTCCCGCCGCCGAGACGCTGCTGACCGCGCATCGCGAGCTCGAGAAGCTCGTGCTCACGCCGCGCCAGCAGCGCATCAAGGAGTCCCTCGCGGGTCCGTATGGCGACTGGGTGCACGAAGGCCAGCTCCTGGATCCCGTGTGCCGCGACATCGAAGCGTTGTTCCTGTCATCGCAGGAGCGGGTCACCGGCAAGGTCCACGTCCTGTTCCGGCCGGGTAGTTTGTTCATCGAGGGTGTGGAATCGCCGCACTCGCTGATGAAGGTGTCCAAAGGCGTGTACGGCGAGGCTCATGGAGAGTGGTCGCCGCAGGACGCGCTGGGTTTCTCGAAGATCGTTTCGCTCACGGGCATGTTCCATGCCCGTGCTGGAGGCAAGTGATGCGTACGGTAGTAGTGGACAAGATCGCTTCGGTCACGCAGGCCTGCGGCCTCGGCA
>JBKPPO010000296.1:0-7103 GCA_046733635.1 Pseudomonadota bacterium
GCTCGATGAGCTCAAATCCGCTGCGCCCTGCGTGAAGTTCGTGATCGTGGAGAACGCCGAGCAGATGGCGCGCGAGGTCGTGGATGCCGATGCCATCGGCAGCGGTGACGACGTGGTCTGCGACGACCGCGTGCTGGCCGCGGCCAAGAAGCTCAAGTGGATCGCCGTGTATTCGGCGGGCGTCGAAGCCTGCCTCGATAAACCCGCGCTGCAGAAGAACGGCATCGTCGTGACCAACATGCGCGCGATCGCCGGGCCCGTCATGGCCGAACACTCGATCGCCCTGGCGTACGCGCTCTCGCGCAGCCTGCACGTCTCGGTGGGGCGGCAGGCGCGCGGTGAGGGGTGGGGCGGCGGCTTCGCGGGCTCACAACCGCAATCGCTCACCGGCAAGACGCTGCTCGTCGCCGGGCTCGGGGGCATCGGGCTCGAGGTCGCGAAACGTGCGCACGGGCTGGGCATGAAGGTCATCGCCACGCGCAACAGTTCCCGCGACAAGCCGGACTTCGTGAGTTATGTCGGTCTCTCCGACGAACTGCCCACGCTGATCGGCCAGGCGGACGTGGTCGTGGCCGCGCTGCCGCTGGTGCCCGCCACCACCAATCTATTCGACGCGAAGATGTTCGCGCGCATGAAGAAGACCGCGTATTTCATCAACGTGGGCCGCGGCGGCAGCGTGGTCACGAACGATCTCGTGCAAGCGCTCAACACGGGCGTGATCGCCGGCGCCGGCCTCGACGTCACCAATCCCGAGCCGCTGCCTCCGGAACACGCGCTGTGGAAGGCGAAGAACATCATCATCACGCCGCACATGTCGGCGCGATCGGATCTCGGACAAGGCACTCGCGCCACGATCTTCCGCGAACAGGTGCGCCGTTTCGCGTCCGGCGACAAACTGCTCTCGGTGGTAGATTTCGCCAAGGGCTACTGAGCCCGCACCCGAACAGGAGAGCCTCATGAGTGCCATCCGCGAAGAAATCGCGCAGAACCTCCGCGTCGACCGCCGCCAGTTCCTCTCCGGGCTCAGCGGCCTCGTGCTGGTGGCCTCGGCATCGAGCATCGTCAAGGCACAGGATGCTCCGAAGTACGGCGCAGAAGGCATGCCGCATGGCACCGTCGATGACCCGCTCACCTTCGTCGCCATCGGTGAAGACGGCATCGTCACCGTGACTGTGCACCGCTCGGAGATGGGTCAGGGTGTACGCAGCGGCTTGCCGCTGATCATCGCCGATGAGCTCGAGGCGGATTGGAGCCGCGTGCGCGTGAAGCAGGCGCCGGGCGACGAGCCCAAGTTCGGCAACCAGAACACCGACGGTTCGCGCAGCGTGCGTCATTTCTTCGATCCCATGCGTCGTTGCGGCGCCGCGGCCCGCAGCATGCTCGAAGCCGCCGCGGCGGCTACCTGGAACGTGCCCGTGAATTCGGTGCGGGCCGTGAACCACGAAGTGGTGCACGCGCAGAGCGGGCGCAAGCTGGGCTACGGCGCACTCGCCAGGGCCGCGGCCAAACTACCCGTGCCCAAACGGGAGACGCTCAAGCTCAAGGATCCGGCACAGTTCCGCTACATCGGCAAGGAGGGCCAGCATCTGCTGGACGGGCCGGATATCGCGGGCGGCACGGCGCAATACGGCATCGACGTACGTCTCGAAGGCATGTTGTACGCCGTCATCGCGCGTTCGCCGGTGTGGGGCGGCAAGGTCAAGAAGTTCGACCCCACGGAGGCGCTCAAGATCAAGGGCGTGCTGAAGGTGGTCGAGATCCCGGGTACGCCCATCCCTGCGGGGTTCCAGCCGCTGAGCGGCGTGGCCGTGATCGCGCGCGATACCTGGACCGCGCTCAAGGCGCGCAACGCGCTCGAGATCGAGTGGGACGATGGCGTGCACGGCAGCTACGACTCCGCGGCCTATCGTGCGGAGCTCGAGAAGGCGGTGCGCGCTCCCGGGAAAGTCTTGCGCGAGACGGGCAACGTCGACGAGGCGCTGGCGAAGGCCGCGCGCAAGATCGAAGCCGAGTACTACCTGCCGCACGTCGCG
Organism: Pseudomonadota bacterium; assembly: GCA_046733635.1. GTDB lineage: Bacteria > Pseudomonadota > Gammaproteobacteria > Steroidobacterales > Steroidobacteraceae > CADEED01. Next base: position 2,034 of record JBKPPO010000296.1, read on the forward strand.
CACGCCACGATGGAGCCGCCCAATGCCACCGCGCGCATCGTCGATGGGCATTGCGAAGTCTGGGCCCCGTCGCAGGCGCCGCAGGGCTTTCGCGAGGACGTGGCCAAGCGCCTGGGAATGCCCCTCGACAAGGTCACGCTGCACGTCACCTTGTTAGGCGGCGGCTTCGGCCGGAAGTCCAAGGCGGATTTCGCCATCGAAGCCGCGCTGTTGTCGAAGGAGATGGGCGGCCAACCCGTCAAGGTCACGTGGACGCGTGAGGACGACCTTCACCACGACTTCTTCCACACCGTGTCCGTCGAACGCCTGCAAGCCGGTCTGGATGCGAGCGGCAAGACCACGGCCTGGCTGCATCGCAGCGCCGCGCCCACCATCATCTCGACGTTCGCGCCGGATCCGAAGCAGCAGGCGCCGTTCGAAGCGGGCATGGGACTCACCAACGTGCCGTTCCAGGTGCCGAACCTGCGCATCGAGAACCCCTCGGCTGCAGCACATACACGCATCGGCTGGTTCCGTGCGGTCTCCAACATTCCGCATGCCTTTGCCGTGCAGTGTTTCATCGCGGAGCTGGCCGCGGCCGCGGGCCGCGATCATCGCGATTTCCTGCTGGACCTGATCGGGCCGGCGCGTCGCATGGATCCCGGCACGCTGAACGACACGTGGAACTACGGCGAATCGCCGCAGCGGTATCCCTACGACACGGGGCGGCTGCGCCACGTGATCGAGACGGCGACGCGCGAAGCCGGCTGGGGCCGCAAACTACCCAAAGGCCGCGGACTGGGCCTGGCGTCACACTACAGCTTCGTGAGTTACGTGGCGGCGGTGGTGGAAGTCGAAGTGGGCAAGGATGGCGCACTGTCGGTTCCGCGCGTGGACATCGCGTTCGACTGCGGCCCTGCCGTCTATCCGGATCGCATCCGCTCGCAGCTCGAAGGCGCGATCAACATGGGCGTGAGCCTCGCGACCTCGGGCGAGATCACGTTCAAGAACGGGCGCGCGCAGCAGGGCAACTTCCACGAGTACACGCTGACGCGCATCAACGAAGCACCGCGCGACGTCCGCGTGCACCTGATCCCGGCGAAGGACTGGTCGATGCCGCTGGGCGGCGTGGGTGAGCCCGGACTCCCCGCGATCGCGCCCGCCATCTGCAACGCGGTGTTCGCAGCGACGGGCAAGCGCATCCGCCAGCTCCCGATCGGCAATCAGCTGACCACCTGACCACCGTTCAGATCGAAGTCAGGACTTCCTGCTTTTCGATCTTCGCGGTGTCCAGTTCGATACCGAAGCCGGGCTTTTCCGGCAGTGTGACCAGGCCGTCCTTCGCCACCAGCGGATCCTTGATGAACCACTGCTTCTCCGGCACGTGGTTGATCAGGAACTCGCCCACGGGGCACACGGCCGGCGACTGGCTCGCGACGATCGCGAGCGCGGCGTGCACGTTGTGGCAGTGGGGCATGACACGAACGCCATGCGCCGACGCCAGCGTGCAGATCTTCGCGACTTCGCTGATGCCGCCGCACCACTCGGGATCGGCCTGGATGTAGTGCAGGGCGTCGGCCTCGAGGAACTGCTCCACCTCCCAGCGATTGTAGAAATGCTCACCCGTGGCCACGGGCACCGAGGTGCTCTGGCGCAGCCGGATGAAGCTCTGCACGTCGGCCATCGGGAATGCTTCCTCGAGGAACCAGGGACGGTACTGCTCCACCTTGCGACACCACTGGAGCGCGTAGTTGAGATCCCAACCCTGATAGGCGTCGAAGCCGATCTCCACGTCGTCGCCGGTGGCGGCGCGAAGCTCGCGCATGAGCGCCACGTTGAGGTCCATGCCTTTCTGGCCGTCGCCGGGACCGTAAGCCAGGAACCACTTCTGATGGATGAAGCCTTCTTTCTCGAGCTGCGCCGCCCGTTTGCCCGCGGCGGCGGGTTCCGCGTTGAATCCCAGGCAGCTCCCGTATACGCGCACGGGCTGCTGCGTGGGGCCGCCTAACAACCGGAACACCGGGATGCCGAGGAACCGCGCCCGCAGATCCCAGAGCGCGTTGTCGCAGTAGCTGATGCCCATCATGTAGTGGCCCGCGCGAGCATGGCGGTTCGAGCGGTACATCTGGTCCCAGAGTTTCTCGATGGCCAGCGCATCCTGGCCGATCAGCAGACGGCGCAGCGGGCCCAGGATCGTGGGCAGGGCCTCCGCATCCACGTAGCCATACAGGCCCTCGTGGCCGCCTTTCGTGCGGATGCGTAGATAGTGATGCCTCGCCGTGTAGGGCTCCTGGCGCGGCGGCGTTTCCTTGAAGGGCTGCGGCCGCCGGTCTGGATACAGGTGCAGCGGATTGACCTGATACTGGCCGGTGGGACCGCGCGTGACTTCGCGTGGCCCGCTCACTCGCAGGATGTCGACGTCGCTGATGACGAAGTCGGGCAGGTCGAGCGAGGCCGCGAGCGTCTCGCCGAAAGGCAGCAGGGCCAGTGCGCCGCCAGCACCGAGATGCTGCAGAAAGTCTCGTCGTTTCATGTCCGCGCCCGTTGGGGGGAAGGGCGCGAGAGTGGTTGGGCGCCGCAGCGGCGTCAATCCGACGTTCGGTTATCTGCCGGTCTCCTCGCGCACCCGCTTTTCCAGCCGCTCGCGTGCGCCCTGCGCGTAGGCGCGGCAGGCGCTGGCGTCGATGAAGGGATTCACGGCGGGGTCCGCCGCGCGACGCGCCAACTTCCCCTTCACGTCAACGAGCTCGGGATGCGGCGCCAGCAGCAGATCGCAGGGCAGGGAGGCCACCTTGTCCATGGATTGCTCGAACATCTTCACGCGGCTCGCCTGCTTGCCGTCGCCGGAGAACTTGAAGCCCGGTGCGGAGACGGAATTGAGGCTGTCGGCGTACACGAGGTCGATGCAGCGCTGCGCAGTGCCTTCCCCTTCGCAGTCTCGCCAGGTCCACGTCGTGCCGCCCGGCGTGTGGCCCGGCGTGTAATGCGCGGTGAGCGCCATGGAACCCAGCTTCAGCGTCTCGCCGTCCTTCACCGTCTGGACGTCGCGGATCGCGGGAAATGAGTTGTGCGCATCGCCGAACGCGAACTGGGGGTCATCGGGCATCGGCAGCCCCCGTTCGAATGCGAGACGGCTCGGTGCGCTGGCATACACACGGGCGCCGCTGGCCTGCTGCAATTCCGCAATGCCTCCCGCGTGATCGTAGTGCGCATGCGAGTTCAGGAGGATGCGCACGTCCTCGACCTTGAATCCCAGCTTGCGGATGTTGGCCATGATCTGCGGCGCGTTCTGCGGAAGTCCGCCGTCGATGAGGATCGCGCCCTCGCTGGTGCGGATGAGGACCGAGGACAGATTCGCCGGGCCCACGTACCAGGTGTTGCCGAAGACATGAAAGGGCTCGCCGGGCTGGCTCCAGAAGTCGCAGCCGTCGCAGCTCTTCGGTGGATAGGCCGGCTTCGAATCGTGGGCGGAAGCGGTAGTCAGGAGCAGGGCGCAGAGCGCGGAGAGGGCGTACGTATGTGGTTTCATGTCCGTGATGTAGCGGCAAGCGGACGCGCGCGTCAATCCAGTCTTTTGTAGAAGACCACGGTGTCGCAGGGTGCGCCGTCCGGCAGGAGCGCGTAATCCGGTATGCGGCCGACGCGCTGCCAGCCTTCGCGTTCGTATAGCCGTTCCGCCGAATCGCTCGCCGTGTCCAGCACGAGCACCGTCTTGCCCGCCTCGCGCGCCGCATGCTCGGCCGCGCGCAGCAATGCCGCGCCCACACCCGAACGGCGGGCCTGGCGACGCACGAGCATCTTGGCGACGTCGGCGCGATGCGGCTGATTCTCGGGCGTCGCCCAGATGGCCTGTGCCGTGCCGACGATGTCTTCGCCATCGAGCGCAACCACGAGCGCGCGATCACCGCGCGCCACCCCGTCCGCCACGCCACGCCAGAATGCTTCGGCCTTGGCGCGGGTCATCGGCCACAGGAAACTCACGGATGCCCCACCGTCCACGCAATCGATGAGCACGTCGCACAACTGCACCATCTGCTCCGCGGTCATCGATCTCACCCGCTCCACGCGCCAGCCGCTCATGACGCCAGCACCACGATGTAATGCGCATCCTTGCGCGTGCGATTGCGGAAGGTGACCGGCACATCGAGCTTCATCGCGAGGCAGTCATCGGGTTCGAGCTGATGCGTGACGTCGCCCACCGTGATTTCGATGACGCCGGACTGCATCCAGATCTGCTGTGCCACATCCTTGTCGCGCGCGCTGGTCTCGAATGAGACCGTGGCGCCCGCGGGGAAGTGCACGTCGACGATGCGAATGGGCGAGGGGAAGCCCGCTGGCGAGATGTTGCGCCGTCGGTAGCCAGACTCCGGATCGCGCCAGATCGTCCGGTCGGAGGCTCGCGAGACCGGACCACTACTCGCGCCCGAATCGTCGAACAGCGACGACAGCGTGCAGCCGAGACCGGTGGCTATCTTTTCAAGCAACACGGCTGTCGGGCTGGCCTCGCCGCGTTCCACGCGCGAGATCATCGAGCGGCTCACGGAGCTGCGGGTAGCAAGCGCATCGAGGCTCAAAGACTGCTGGGCCCGAAGGTGGCGAACGCGGTGGGCAATCCGGCGATTGATGTCCTTCATAGTGGACGAAGCCTCCACTATCAGGGAAATCTCGTCAACCGATGGCTGCGTTTTCGCCCACCATCTGGGATCGCGACGATCCGCCTTCAGGCTCACGACGGGCGGGAGGTCAAGAAGCAGTTCGCGCTGCGCTGCGCGGACTCGCTTTTGGCGCCACCGCCATGTCGGCAGAAAGCCGGATCGTGCTGGCCCACGATGCCAACCTGCTGGAGCGATATGAACGCCGGGGACTGCATGTGTCCTACGACGCAATGGATCTCCTCGAGTTGTCGCTGCTTTTACGCAACGTAACGGACGAAACCTGTATCGAAGGTCCCCATAGTGCGTATCCGTACGGCCATTTCTTTGGTGCGCCCCGGCCGGTGTTGTTGCGTGCGCAATAGGACTTCGGCCGGTGAGGGAAAACCCTGATCCGGTCTTACAAAATGCAGCGTGACGTAGTCCATTTTTGATGGTC
>JBKPPO010000297.1:0-2154 GCA_046733635.1 Pseudomonadota bacterium
GTACCGAAGTATTCCGCGAATCCCTCGCTGTACCAGCGGGGCACCAGGTAAGGCGCGTTCTCCGCCATGAAGTGATGCGCGTATTCGTGGAGCAGCGTGAGTTCCGACTGCGACGCCTTCATGCCCCTGCCGACTTCGATCGGCGGAATGATGGCGAGCGAGCCGCCCGCGCGCGGCAGATAGAAGCCGTTGATGTAGTAGTTATTGTCGCCGTACAGCTTGCGCACCATCCGTGCGCTGCGCACGACGTAGATCGTCACGCGGTTCGAGGGGCTGGGCTTGTCCGTCTTGGACGGCAGGATGTATGTCATCGCGCCGTAATAACGCTCGAGCCGGTCGGAGTATCTGCGGATGTCCTTTTCGCTTTCGTCGGCGTAGATCACGAAGTGATCGCTGCTGGCCTCGTGCCAGTCGGCCAACGCTGCGCCGGGATCGGACAGGAACAGGAACGTCGCCGTAGTTAGCAGTTTGCGCATGATTCGGCCCTCCGCCGCGATCGGAGAATAGCCGGGGACGGCGGCCAGTCAATGTGCTTCGGGTCTCAGGGACGAGACTTTTCGCCCATGGCGGCCGCGAGATTCTCCAACTATTCTGCGAGCGCCACATCACGAGGGGATCACCGAGATGAAGACGTTTCACGCCTGGCTTCTGGTCCTGGCCGCCGCCGCGATACCGGCCTGGTCGGCCGACAAATCCTCATTGCCGGGCTACGTGATCCCCCGCTCCGAAGTGCGAACGCTGCCCGTGAATGCCGCCGGCCGCCATTACGCCTTGTTCGTCGGACTCCCCGCGAGTTACGGCACGAATCCCGAGAAGCGATACCCGGTGGTGTTTGTCACTGATGGTTACTGGGATTTCCAGAAGATCACCACGATCCACGGGCCGCTGGTGTACGACAAGTACGCGCCGGAGTTCATCACCGTGGGCATGGGTTACGCGGGCGAGAACCCGAACTTCGGCGACTTGCGCCGCTGGGAACTCTCGCCTGTCCCGTTCGGCGCGCCGCTCGACGCCTCGGGGCATGCCAGGGACTTCCTCGACACCATCGAAAAGGTCTTCATCCCGCTCATAGACAAGGAGTACCGCACGGATCCGCGCATGCGGGTGTTGGGCGGCGCCTCGCTCGGTGGTTTGTTCACCCTGTATTCGATGTTCACCAGACCCGAACTGTTCCATGCGTATGTGGCGGTGACACCCGCCGTTCTCGTTGGGGACAGCTGGCTGCTGAAGTACGAAGAGGAGTTCGCGAAATCCGGGAAGGCCCTGAACGCGCGGTTGTACATGACGGTCGGCGGCAATGAGGCCACGAGTTTCGTGGCGCCCATCCTGCGCATGAACCAGCGGTTCGCGCCGGGCAAGTATCCCAGGCTTGCGTACGAGTTCCGCATCATCGATGGCGAGCGGCACGCGGGGAATCAGATCGAGTCTTACAACCGGGGACTGAGGTTCGTATTCGCGCCGTTGGCGCCCGAACAAGGACCGTCCATCGATCGTTAGCGGCGACGCGTCACTGCGCCCGCGCGGGGCTCTGCAGGCACTTGCGATAGCGACCATCTACCCGACGGGCAAACCACCCGGTGGTCAGCGGGCGCGTGATCTTCACGCTCTCGAGGCGGATGTCGGGCACCACCGCCCGCGGCGCAGGCGCCTTCGCGTCCGCCCGTTCGAAGACCTTGCGGTACAGCTCGGTTTCTTCGAAGTCATGCAGTGTTCCGCGCTCGAGGTCACGCCGGATCTGCCGGTCGGCGAGTCCCGTACCCAGCTTGCGAACCGCAAGTTCAGTCTGGCTCGGCGCACTGCTGCCTTCGCGCAGCAGATCTCCATCGATCGCCAGGCGCGTGCCGCTCGATGAGCTGACCGCCTGCTGGAACGCCGCGTTGCGGCTCGCGTAATGCCCCGCGTTGAAATCGGCGAAGCGATACAACATGGAGTCGTAGCTGACGGGATAGTCGAGCAGATGCGCGATGCCGAAGTACAGCCCGCCGCGGCGCGTGAACACCTCGCGACGCACTCCATCGGTGAGCGGGAATGGATAGTTGTCGGTCTTCACCCGCGATTCGGCGAAGGACACGCTCACCTGCATCGGCCCGCCCGTGCGCACGGGGTTCAGATCGCCGAACAGCTGGCGGCCGAGCGGAACCGAGTCGATGAAGT
>JBKPPO010000298.1:0-3610 GCA_046733635.1 Pseudomonadota bacterium
GATCAACCTCTCTACGAGGTACGCCAGTGGAAACAGAAATTTTTGCGCGTGTTGGTCTTAAACCTTCTCCTCCGAGACCATCCCTCGCAGCAGATTCAACGTAAACACCTCGAATTAGTTCAGAGAATTCATCGTATCGAACACCTGAACGAATAAGGATTCGAATCAGAGGCCTCAACACTCGGCGGAATGAGTATAAGAGTTGATCCCGAGAGTCCTTCTCCATCATGCCCTCGCAGGAAGTCCGACTTTATCTTCCTTGCATGTACAACTAGCCAACTCGGCCGCGCTCCACAAACGCAAACCTATCCGTCATCCCCGCCACGTAATCCGCAACCACACGCGCACGCGCGCTCCTACCGCCGTCGTTCTCGGCGCGAATCGCCAATGCTTGATGTTCTGCCGGTAGCAGAGCCGGGTCGTCCATGTATGCCTCGAACAGCGCCTTCAGGGTGGCGCGAGCGTTCGACATTACTTCCTGTACCTGCGGGTGATTGTAGAGCTTTGTGCGCAGGAATCGTTTCAGTTCCTGATGCTCTTCCATGGCGACGTCGCTCAGGGTGATCAGCGGCTTCGATTGGATGCGGACCGCATCGATGCTGTCGACTCGCGAAGCCTCGATGTTCGCCGCGGCCTGCTCGATGAGATCGCTGACCAGGTGGTCGACCATGCGCCGGATGGTTTCGTAGATCTGCCGGCGCTGCGGCGAATCCGGGTACTTGCGGACGACCTCGTCGTGGTACCTGGCGAATACCCGCACGGCGAGGAGCTCGTCGACTTGGAGCAGCCCGGCGCGCAAACCGTCGTCCACGTCATGATTGTTGTACGCGATGGCATCGGCGAGATTCGCGAGCTGCGCTTCCAGGCCGGGCTGCGTTCGGTTGATGAATCGTTCGCCGACGTCCCCGAGCTTGCGTGCGTTCTGCACGGAACAATGCTTGAGCACGCCCTCACGGCATTCGAACGTCAGGTTGAGGCCGGGGAATTCCGCATATCGCTCTTCGAGTTCGTCGACCAGGCGCAAGGACTGCAGGTTGTGTTCGAACCCGCCGTAGTCGCGCATGCATTCATTGAGCGCATCTTGCCCGGCATGACCGAAAGGAGTGTGCCCGAGATCATGCGCGAGGCAGATGGCCTCGGTCAGCGTCTCATTGATCCGAAGTGCGCGCGCCGCGGTGCGGCCGATCTGCGCCACCTCCAGTGAGTGCGTGATGCGCGTGCGATAGAGATCGCCCTCGTGGTTCACGAACACCTGGGTCTTGTAGACGAGGCGACGGAACGCGTTCGAATGAATGATTCGATCGCGATCGCGCTGGAACTCGCTGCGGTGACGCGGCGGCGGCTCGGGATGGCGCCGGCCGCGACTTCGCTCATCGAAGGCGGCGTACGGCGCGAGCGGCAGGTTCATGTCAGCCGCAGCGCACGCGAAGCGTTTCCCGCAGCGCGGCGTCATCGTAGTCGCCGGTCACGACCGATCTGCCGATCCCCTTGAGCAGCACGAGACGGATGCGGCCTGCGGCCACCTTCTTGTCGATCTTCATCTTCTCGGCGATGGTCCCGGCCGTGAGCTCGCGCACGTCGGTGCGCAAGCCGAACAGGCGCAGCACGTTCTCGACACGCTCCACGTCGGCTCCGTTCACCCACCCGAGTCTTTGGGACATGTCGGCGGCGAGCAGCATTCCGGCGCCCACGGCCTCGCCGTGCAGCCAGGTCGAGTAGTTGGTCGCGCTTTCGATCGCATGCCCGAAGGTATGGCCGAGGTTGAGCAGCGCCCGATCGCCCTGCTCCTTCTCGTCGCGTGCCACGATCTCCGCCTTGATCTCGCAGGAGCGCTTGATGGCGTGCGTGAGCGCGGATGTGTCACGCGCGAGAAGCCGGGCGGCATTGGCTTCGAGCCAGTCGAAGAACTCTCGGTCGACGATGAGTCCGTACTTGATGACCTCGGCCAGGCCCGCGCGGAGCTCCCGATCCGGGAGCGTGCTCAAGGCGTCGGTGTCGGCGAACACAGCAGAAGGCTGGTGAAACGCGCCGATGAGGTTCTTGCCGCCGGGATGATTGACGCCCGTCTTGCCTCCGACCGAGGAGTCGACCTGCGCGAGCAAGGTGGTTGGCACCTGCACGAACGCGACGCCACGCTGATAACAGGCCGCGGCGAATCCGGACATGTCGCCGACGATGCCGCCGCCGAGCGCCACCACGCAGCAATCGCGCGCGAAGCGGTTGGCGATCAGCACATCCAGGATGCGCGACACGTTGGCCAGCGTCTTGTGTACTTCGCCGTCGGGCAGCGAGACCTCGAGGCAACGGCGAGGGGCCAGTGCCTGTGTGAGCGCCGCGGAGTACAGGGGGCCCACCGTGGTGTTGGTCACGATGAGCACATCCTTCGCCGGAATCACCTGGTCGAAGGCATCCTTGAGGCGCATGGCGCCGGCGCCGATGTAAATGGGATAGCCGCGGTCACCCAGCTTGACGTCGATCTTCTGCATGGACGCAGTATATGCGGGCTCAGCCGCCTTCCTGTGCGGCCTTGAAGGCGGCGTAGATGGCGTCGGCCACCATGTGCACCTTGCGCCCATCGGTCGCAATGGTGAAATCCGCCAGGCCCTCGTACAGCGGCGCGCGGATCGCCATGAGTTCGGTGAGTTTGGTCGCCGGATCCACGTCGTGCAGCAACGGGCGGTTGCGCCCCTGGCGCACGCGCTCGGTCTGCTGCTCGATGGACGTCTCGAGATATGCGACGAAACCGCGCTCCCGGAGCACCTTGCGATTCTCGGGCAGCAGGATCGCGCCGCCGCCCGTGGCCAGGACGATCGGGAATTCGCGCGTGACCTCCTCGAGCACCTCTCTTTCGCGTTGGCGAAAGCCCGCTTCGCCTTCCCGGGAAAAGATGTACGAGATGTCGACGCCGGTGCGGATCTCGATCTCCGCGTCGCTATCGCGGAACGGCGCGCGCATGAGGCGGGCGAGGTGTTTGCCCACCGCGGTCTTGCCGGACCCCATCGGGCCGACCAGGAAAACATTGGTCTTGCGTAGCTCCATGGCGCGCGGAGCATATCGGAAAAGAAGCGGCCGCCCGAAGGCGGCCGCGGATCGATGCAATCGACTCGTCCTTACGGCTGGACGGGGTAGGTGAACGAGGTCACCAGCCCGGACTCGGGAGCCTGCACTTCCACCGTCAGGATCGAGGGGCTGACAGTTATCGCGCCCGTGATCGTGATCGGATGGGTCGAGGGCTCGGTCGTGCAGGGCACATCGTTGTTGGTCGGCGTCGCCACCGAATATCCGGTTCCCGACATCCGGTAGGTCACGCTCGATCCTGCAGCGAGCGGATTGCCGTTGATGTCCACCAGGCGGAGCGGGAACGAACGCGTCGAATTGGCAGGCACCGTCAGTGTAGTGCCGGCGACAGGTGTCGTGTGATACGTCGCGGCGGGGTTCAGGCTCGGACCGCTGTCCGACATGATGATGAGATTGCCCGCGCCGATGCCCGTCGTGACCTGGGCGCTGCAACGGCCCGCGGTGTCGAGACACAAAACGCCGTTGAAGATGCCGTCGCCGCCGTCGTAGGTGTTGTTGCTGTTGAAGTCGTAGATCTGTCTCTTATACACAT
>JBKPPO010000299.1:0-3854 GCA_046733635.1 Pseudomonadota bacterium
TCATGCGCAAATGGTGGGACTACATGCAGGACCTCATGTATACGCATCCCGACGGCCGGCCGGTCGAATGGCCGCTGAAGCCCGTCTTCCATCTGGAGTAATCGCCTTGCCCAATCTCGCTCATGGCCTCAAGGCCGCCGACATCGACGCCCAGATCCAGCTCCTGATCCGCAATCTCGTCGAGATCAAGGACAGCTCGGGCGAATTCCTGCTCAAGCTCGACGACGGCCGCGTCATCGATACCAAGGGCTGGAACGACTGGGAGTGGACTCACGGCATCGGGCTCTACGGCATCTGGAAGTACTACCAGCAGACGCGCGACGCGCGCTGCAAGCAGATCATGCTCGACTGGTTCCGCGACCGCTTCGCCGCGGGCACGCCCACCAAGAACATCAACACCGTCGCCCCCTTCCTCACGCTGGCCTATCTACATGAGGAAAGCCCCAACTCCGCGTGGGTGCCCTACCTCGACGAATGGGCCGAATGGGTCATGGACGGCCTGCCGCGCACGGAAGAAAACGGCTTCCAGCACATCGTGTTCAATTCGGTGAACCACCAGCAGCTCTGGGACGACACGCTGATGATGAGCGTGATGCCGCTCGCCAAGATCGGCAAGCTGCTGAATCGGCCACAGTACGTGGAGGAAGCCAAGCGGCAGTTCATGCTGCACATCAAGTATCTCGTCGATCGCAAGACGGGGCTCTGGTTCCACGGCTGGACCTTCGACGGTCGCCATCACTTCGCGAATGCGCTCTGGGCGCGCGGCAACTGCTGGGTGACCATCGCCATCCCGGAGTTCATCGAACTACTGGACCTGCAGCCGGGCGATCATCTGCGCGAGTTCCTGCTCGAGACCCATCTGCAGCAGATCCGCACGCTCGTCCAGCATCAGGACAAGGGCGGCCTCTGGCACACGCTCATCGACGATCCGGGCTCCTATCTCGAAGCGTCGGCCACCGCCGGCTTCGCGTACGGCATCCTGAAGTCCGTGCGCAAGCGCTACATCGGCGCCGAGTACCTCGAGCCGGGCGTGCGCGCGGTCAAGGCCGTGCTCTCGAACATCGACGCCTCGGGCGAGCTCAGGAACGTGAGCTTCGGCACGCCGGTGTTCAACGATCTCGACGGCTACCGCAACATCAAGCTCACCTCCATGCCCTATGGACAGGCCATGGCCATCCTGGCGCTCGGCGAGTTCAAGCGCACGTTCATCTAACAAACTCGTCCTGAGGCGAGAGCGGAAACGGGGGTTTCATGTCCACACGCCAGGTGCGGCTCGGCAATTACATCGCATACGGCTCCAACGATTTCCTGGGCGCCGGCGCGATGTCCATCATCGGCCTCTGGGTCGCGTTCTTCTACACGACCTACTGCGGCCTCTCGGTGGCCGAAGCCGGCCTCATCGTGGTGGCCGCGCGCCTGCTCGACGCGTTCTTCTCGCCGCTGATCGGCTACATCTCCGACCACTTCCACCACACCTGGCTCGGCAAGAAGTTCGGCCGCCGGCGTTTTTTCATCCTGCTCGCCATCCCGCTGCTGCCGAGCTTTGCGCTCATGTGGGTGGAGGGCCAGAGCTTCTGGTACTACCTCATCACTTACTGCTTCTTCGAGCTCGTGTACGCGATGGAGATCATCCCGTACGAAACCCTCGCGGCGGAGATGTCGCCCAACTACGCCACCAAGGCGAAGTTCGCGGGCGCGCGCATCATCTGCGGTCAGATCGCCAACATCGCGGCGTTATGGCTGCCCGCGCTCATCGTCGAGCACCTCGGTGGCAAGGACTCGCCCACCACGTTCCTGTATCTCGGCGCCGTCTTCTCGGTGTTCTTCGTGTTCGTGGCGCTGGCCGTCTATCTGTTCACCTGGGAGCGAGACCGCTCGGAGATCCCCGGGGCCGACAAACCGCCCGAGAAATCACCGTTCTCGAACCTCGAGATGTTGTTCGAGGATCTGAAGGCCACGATGCGCATCCGCGCCTTCCGCCTGCATCTCGGCATGTACCTGGGCGGTTACGTGAGCCAGGACATCCTCAACGTGGTGTTCCCCTACTTCATCGCCTTCGCGCTGGCCGGGACCATTGCGACCACGGCGAACATCTCGGCGGCCATGGCCATCGCGCAGTTGTTCTCGGTGTTCATCGCGATCTGGGCGTGCCTGCGCATCCATCCCGCGCCGTCCTACCGCATCGCGCTCGGCTTCTTCGCAGCGGGCGTCGGCGGATTGCTGGCGCTGTATTCCGCGGGCGTCACGGACATCTTCTGGTACTGCGCGGTCGTCGTCGTCGCGGGCCTGGGCCGCGGCGCACTCAACTACATCCCCTGGGGCGTGTACAACTACATGCCCGACGTGGATGAAGTGGTGACGGGCCGGCGCCGCGAAGGCGCGTTCGCGGGCGTCATGACCTTCGTGCGCAAGGTCATGCAGTCCGCCGCGATCCTGCTGGTCACGCAGATCCTCAACCTCGCCGGCCTGATCCCCAAGACCATGGAGCAGCCGCTCAACGTGGTCACCACGGTGGTCGCGATCGTCGCCGTGGGTCCGCTGCTCATCATGCTGTTCGGCTTCATCGTGTCGCTGCGCTTCAAGCTCAACAGTGAGACCCACGCCGTGCTCATGCAGGAGATCGAGCGGTTCAAGCGCAACGACGGCACCCAGCCGACACCCGAGAACCGCGCGATCGTCGAGGATCTGACCGGCTGGAAGTACGAAGAGCTCTGGGGCAAGGGGCGGCTGAAGTAGCCGTCGCTACTCGCCGAGCGGTGGGCACGCCGAGGACTTCGGCGCGCCGGCATCCGCGGCCACCCGGCGCCCGGCTTCCGAGACCATCTTCCGGAACGGCAACGCGCGGAGCGCCTTCAGGCCCGCGGTGACGTCGGCGGCATTGCGTCGCGCGCCATCCACGTTCGTATGTACGGTGTCATTGATGAACTGCGCCGTCACGGCAGCCGCGCCTTCGCGTTGATAACGATCGGCGATGATGCGCGAGAGATCGACGAACGCCACCTTCTCGTTGCGTGCGGTCTGCCAGCCCCAGAGCCGGTAGGTATCCGACGGGCAATTGATTCGCCCGTCGGTCCAGACATTGGTGCGCGTGAGTGTCATCAGGATCGGCGTGGCGCCCTTCGCGCGCGTGTCCGCGATCATGCGCCGCAGATACCAGCCGAAGCTGTACACCGTCTCGTGTTTGCCCGTGACGACGTTGTCGATCTCTTCGGACTCATCGCCGATGCCCTTGATCGTGCCGCGCGCGCGGAGCGGCAGTTTCGACTCGGGTGGTTCGCGGTTGAGCGCGCCCGCATCGTTGTGACCGAACTGGATGATCACGAAATCACCCGCGCGCGCCTCGGCGAGCATCTTGTCCCAATGACCCTCGGTGATGAACGTGCGGCTGCTGCGGCCGCCGCGCGCGGCATTCACCACCTCGAGCTTCGCCGGATCGAAGAACGCCTGCAGCTCCGCGCCCCAGCCCTGCTGGGGCTTGCCGGTCGCCGCCGCTTCCTTCGGGAGATAGGTAGCCGCGGTGGAGTCGCCCGCGATGAAGAGCTTCGCCGGCGGACGGGGTGAAGGCGTGGCGCAGGCGGCCAGCAGACATGAAAACGCCGCGCAGGCGATGAAGCCTGCGCGGCGCAAGATGGGGTGGCCGATGGGACTCGAACCCACGACAGCCGAGATCACAACCCGGGGCTCTACCAGCTGAGCTACGGCCACCATCTTCAAACCTTCGCAATAAATGGCGCGCCCGGCAGGAGTCGAACCTGCGACCACCGGCTTAGAAGGCCGGTGCTCTATCCAACTGAGCTACGGGCGCACAGCCGGACGGGAGACTACCTGAGTTGCGCCTGATGCTCATCGGTTGG
>JBKPPO010000300.1:0-32431 GCA_046733635.1 Pseudomonadota bacterium
GCGCTACAGATGCTGCTGGGCGGCGTCATGATGACGGGCCTGGGCCTCACGCTCGGCGAAGCGGGCCGATGGAGCTGGTCGAGCAGCGGCCTCATCGCGATGGCGTACCTCACGATCGCCAGTTCCTGCCTGGCGTACACGGCGTTCTCGTGGCTCGCGAAGAACACCACACCGGCCATGGTGGGAACGTACAGCTACGTGAATCCGGCCATCGCGGCGGTGCTCGGCTGGTGGTTCCTCGATGAACACCTGGGCGCGAACCAGCTCATGGGCATGGCGATCATGTTCGCCGGCGTGGCGCTCGTGAGCTGGCCTGGAAAAAGCGATGGCAGCGCGCCGAAGCGGCTGGATGAGGATCAGCAGAAGGATCCGTCGACGGCGGGGTGAGCGGCGGCCCCGTCCCGCGCGGACTAGCTACCCGACAACGCCAGCGCGCGCAGCTTCGCGAGGTCTACCGCGCCCTCGCTCCGGCCCGCATCAGGGAAATCGATCTGCGCCTCCAGGAGAGCGCCGGCGGCGTCGCGGATGTTCGTGAGGCCACGATATCGCAGCAGACGCTGATCCTGCTTGCGGTAGGTGACCTCGATGTCGGGCAGGAGCCAGCCGATCGCGCCGGCGAGAGAAAGCCGGATCACGCTGGCGTCGGCGCCGTCGACGCGGACTTCCTGCACCTTGCGGATCCTGAAGTCGTAGGTCGTCAGGCGGCTGGGCACCAGGAAGGGCGCGGTCATCGCCTCGCCCCGCTCCAGCACCGACCAGTTCGCGCGCACGAACTCGTCGAAGCCGGCGTCGACCACGCGGACCTCCGTCGCGGGCAGCAGTTTGGTGCGGGGCTCCGCGCCGGCGCGCGTGGACGTCACGCGCAGCTCGCCGGATTCGCGGATGAGGCTTTCGCGAAAGCCGCTGCGTGAGCAAGTGAAGTCGAACTCGGGGCGCGCACGATCGGCGCCGTAGATCAGGTTCTTGCGCGCAAACGGCGCGGCCTTGTCATCGCGGCTGTAGAGCACTACGCGTTGCTCGGCGGGCGTGCCCGATCCACTCACGGCATGGGTTTCCACGTACAGCAAGGCGCCGGACTTCATATCTCGCGCGTAGCCCGTAAAGGTGTAATCCGCGGTCACCCCGAGGGTGGGAAGCAGGAAGGTCAGAAGCAATGGCAACAGGCGCATGCCGGACATACGCAAGGAAGGTCGGAATGGATGCGGGTCTGACCCCTTTTGCCAGCAAATGGGGAGTGACCCCATTTCAGTCCTTGGGGGCGCGGATGATCTCTACGCGGCCGCGGGCCCCGATGAACCAGGAGCCGATCCAGCTGATGACGCTCACGATGATCGCGCCGCCCACGGCCGACCAGAAACCGGCGATCTTGAACCCCGGAAGCATGAGCGCCACGAGACCCAGCATCGCGGCGTTGATCACCAGCAGGAACAGGCCCAGCGTGATCAGCAGCGCGGGCAGGGAGAGCAGCAGCGCGAAAGGCCGCACGATGGCGTTCACGATGCCTAACAACAATCCGGCGAGCACCAGCGTCAGCGCCGAGTCGATGGTGATGCCATCCAGCAAGGCCGTCGCCGCCCAGAGCCCCAGAGCGGCCACGAGGCCGCGCAAGATGAAACCCGCCATTTGATCCCTACCTCGGTGCCGGAGTTGTCTCGTCCAGACCCTTCTCGAGCAAGACCTTGAGGCGGGTCAGCGCCAGCTCCCAATGCCTGCGCTTCTGCAGATAGTACGTCACCCAGGCCTGCACCGCGGGCACGCCGCTCGACAGCAGGCGCACGGCCGTGCCCGTGGGCAGCGTCCTTTCGAAGATGAAGTCCTCGACGATGACGGCGTCGGGCACCTTGGGATCCGGCGCGGGCATGCCGCGCGTCGGCAGCAGGATCAGCCGCATGCGCTGCGGGGTCGCGAGCACGTCGATGTGCGCATCGAGCTCGATTCCCGGCCCGAACGTCACCTGCATGCGGCCCTTTTCACGCGGGACCACCGAGGCGCCGCGCGCCGTCCACTTCTCGAGGATCCGGCTGTCGGTGAACGCGCGCCACACCCGTTGGACGGGCGCATCGATGTCCACCCGATGGGCGAAACTACGATAGGCGGCGCTGCTCATCGCCCGCGCTCACACCGCGGGAGGCGCTGGTGGCGGATCCACCTGCTTCTTGAGCGCCATGAAGAGCACCGGCAGCAACGAGACGATGATGATGCCGATGGTCACCAGGCCGAAGTTCTCCTTGATGATCGGCAGGTTGCCGAAGAAGTAACCCAGCCACACGAAGGACAGCACCCAGGAGATGCCGCCCATGAAGTTGTAGGTCTGGAAGCGGCCGTAGGACATGCGCGCGACGCCGGCGACGAAAGGCGCGCAGGTGCGCAGGATCGGCGCGAAGCGCGAGATCACGATGGCAATCGGCCCGTACTTCACGAAAAACGCCTCGGTGCGCTGCAGGTATTCCACCTTGAGGAAGCGGATGCGCCCGCTGAACGCGGGTGGGCCTATCCACTTGCCGATGTGGTAGTTCGTCGTGTTGCCGAGGATGGCGGCGGTGATCAGCGTGACCGAGAGCAGCGTGGGCGACAGCGTGTTGCTGGTGTCCACCGCGGCGAGCGCGCCCACCGCGAACAGCAGCGAGTCACCGGGCAGGAACGGCGTGACCACCAGGCCCGTCTCGGCGAACACGATCAGGAACAGGATCAGGTACACCCAGAATCCGTAGTCGCGCAGCAGCTCGACCAGGTGATCGTCGAGGTTGAGGATGAAGTCGATGAACCAGTGGATCAGTTCCATGCGGGAGTCATAGCGGTGAGTCCGGAAGTGGCCTTGGGCTTGCGGCCCTTGAGGAGTTCGAGCGCCGCCTGCACGGCGGGATCGCGTCGCGCGAGCGTGGCGCGGGTGCGCGCATCGTCGAGGTCCAGCGGCGGGCCGTCGATGAGCTCGAACGCGTGGTCGGGATCGATGCCGCTGCCCTGGATCGAGCGCCCGGAGGGGGTGTGATAACGCGAGGTCGTGAGCTTGATGGCCCGGCCGGTAGACAGGGGCATCACCGTCTGCACCGACCCCTTGCCGAAGGTGCGGCGTCCCAGCAGCGTGGCGCGTTGATGATCCTGCAGCGCGCCGGCGAGGATCTCGGCGGCCGACGCCGTCGTGCCGTTCACGAGCACCACCACGCGCACGCCGGGCAGGAGGTCTCCCGGTGACGCCTGCATGGTGAAGCGCGAGGACGGCGTGCGCCCATCGGCCGTGACGATGACGCCGGATTCCAGCAGTTCGTCGGCCACTTCGACGGCCGACTCCAGCACGCCACCGGGGTTGTTGCGCAGATCGATGATGAGCCCGCGCGGTTTCGTCCGCAGGTCGCGACGCGCACGCGCGATGCCCGTGACGAAATCCGTGGCCGTGGTGTCGCTGAAGCTGGCGATGCGCGAGTACACATAGCCACCTTCGAGCAGAACAGTTGCGACACTGTGAACTTCCACCTGCGCGCGCTCCACGGTGAATTCCAGCGGCAGCGCCTGCCCGGCGCGCATCACCGCGAGTTTCACGGGCGAGCCGCGCGGACCGCGCATGCGCGCCATGGCGGCGTCGAGGTCCGTGCCCACGGGTGTGCCATCGATGGCGGAGATCATGTCGCCGCTCATGATGCCCGCCGCCGCCGCGGGCGAATCGCGGAAGGGCCGCACCACGCGCAGCGCGCGGTCGGCCGTCGAGACCTCGATGCCGATGCCCGCATAGGTGCCGGCGGTGCTCACGCGCAGATCCGCGTATTCCTCGGCGTCCAGATAAGAAGAGTAGGGATCGAGGCCGCTGACCAGGCCTCGAAGCGCATCGTCGATGAGCGCGGGCTGCTGCACGTCGTCGACGTAATCGCGACGCACGCGATCGAGGATCTCGGCGAGCTGGGCGGATTCGGCCGCGGTCAAAGGACCGGACGCGGTCCGCTCCGCGGTCACCGCCGCGGGCGCGGGGCGGGCGGGCTCTTCATCGCGGCTGGCGAGCACATCACCGCCGAGCGCGATGAGGAACCCGATGACGATCCCGACCAGCAGCCACTTCATGGGCCGGGATCGTACCGCAATTGGTAACCCTATTAGTGACTTAGCTGCCGGTGTCGCGCGCGGCGTCTTCGATGAGGAAGGCGCCGGGCGTTGCGGCGGCGAGCACCGGGAGTACGTCGAGCACCTCGGCCACGGGCACGGGCCGCGCGATGGCGAATCCCTGGCCGTAGTCCACGCCCAGTGATCGAACGCGAGTGCGGATTTCTTCGGTCTCGACGTATTCGGCCACGGTGGTGATGTTCATCGCGCGCGCGAGCTGCGCGATCGCGCGCACCATGGATTCGGCGCGCTCGTCGCGCAGGATGTCGCGCACGAAGCTGCCGTCGATCTTGAGCATGGAAACCGGCATGGAGCGAAGGTAGGACAGCGACGACAATCCTGTGCCGAAATCGTCCAGCGCCACTCCGCAACCCAGCTTGCGCAGGCGCTGCATGAGTTTCTCGGCATCGTTGATGCTGGCCACGGCCGCACTCTCCGTGAGCTCGAAGCAGAACACGGCAGGGTTGATGCGGCTGGTCTCGATGCTGCGGATCACGTAGTCGGCGAATTCTTCGTCGTGCAGCGACTGGCCCGAGAAGTTGATCGTGAAACACACAGGCGCGTTCGCCAGCAGTTCACGGCGCGGGCGCAGCATGTCGATGACGCTCGCGATGACCCAACGGTCGATCGTCGGCATCATCTGGTAACGCAGCGCCGCGGAGAGGAAGCGATCCGGCCCGATGGTGTTGCCCTCGGGATCGAGCATGCGGAGCAGCAGTTCGTAATGCGGACGGCCCTTCGTGGCCGAATTGAACGGCGCGATCATCTGCGCCTCGAGACGCAGGCGGTTCTCGGCCAGCGCGCCGCGCACGTCCGTGGCCACGTTGATGTCCGTGAAGCGGCGGATGATGCTGACGTCGTTTTCCTGGAAGCTCTCGAGCCGGTTGCGCCCACGGTCTTTGGCCGCCTTGCAGGCGGACTCGGCTTCGGCGAGACCGCGGCCGAGGTCGGTATCGCGGCCGCTGAAATGCGTGACGCCCAGGCTGATCGAGAGGCGGTAACGCGCATCCACGTGCGCGGTAGATAGCCGGGTGACGCCTTCGCGCAGTCCTTCGCCGAACATCGCGGCTTCGTCGAGCTCGGACGGCATGACCACGGCGAAGCGGTCGCCGGAAATGCGCGAGGCGAAGGAATTCTGCGGCAGATGCTTGCGCAACAGGTCGCCGATCTGGGCGATGGCCTGGTCGCCCACGTGCATGCCGAAGTTCTCGTTGATCACGTGGAGCTCGTCGATGTCCACGTACAGCAGGCTCCAGCGCTGGATGCGGTTGCCGGCCTCGTTGTACATGAGCTTGACGCGTTGCTCGAGCGCGGCGCGAGTGAGCAGGCCGGAAAGGGCGTCGTAGCTGGTCTCGATGCTGGCGGCGATCTTGTCTGCGACGAGGTCCGCGAGGTGCACGTCCCGGCCGATGAATTCCGGCGCTTCGAGTTTTCGGAACAGCGCCAGCACGCCCGAGGTGCGGCCCGAACCCTGGCGCAGCGGGCACGCGAGGATGCGATACGGGATCGCCACCTGCCCGGCCTGGGTCGCGATCCGGTTGATCACGAGCGGATCGCGTCGCGTCTGCGTGATCGCCAGCAACTGGCGTTGCGTGCGCGAGAGGATGCTGTGGTCGTGGCCGTCGGGGAACGTGAGCGTGAGGCCCTTGTCCGGCACCACGATGCCGGCGAGAACGCACTTCAGGTGGTTGGCCGCGTTGGCGAGCAGGCTCTGCAGGTCGTCGGAACCGCCCACGCGGGGATGGCTGCCTGTCACCGAGAGCAGCAGCTCCAGGTCCTTGTCGCGCGCGGTCAGCGATTCATTGAGCTGCCGGATGTCGGCGCGCGCGAGCAGGTCCCGGCGCAGTAGTTCGACGGCCGGACGCAGATGGTCGAACACGAAGGAGAACGGCAGCACGTCGGCGTCGGAATTCGGCCGGTTGCAGACCACGGCAGCGACGGCTGCGACCCCGCCCGAGCCGTCGCGCAGCCAGAATAGATAGGCAGGACCCTCGTCCGGCAGCGCGCAGTGCTGGCCCGCGCCCTCGCGATCCTGGTCGGCCTCGCCCAGCGCCTGGAGCACCAGGGCGAACAGGTCCGGGTTCACATGGGCAGCGCTGCTCCAGAGCAACTTGCCCGCGTTGTCGAACAGGTTCACCGAAGCTGCGCGCGGCAACAGCGACCGCACGAGCTGGGCGTAGGGCTCCATGGAGGCTTCGAAGGACATCAATGCGGAAAGATGGCTCACGGCCGGGGCGCAGGGCGTTGATGCAGTTGGCGTTTCAGGCAAAACCCTACTCCGGACCGGAGTCGGCCGGCCGGGATTGCTCAGGGACTCGGGCTGCGGAACCAGGGCCGGGGGTCCAGGGGACGCCCGCCCTTGCGGATCTCGAAGTACAGCGCCGGAGACTGCCGCCCCCCCGAGTCACCCACGGTCGCGATCGTGTCGCCGGCCGTCACGCGCTCGCCCACCTCCTTGTAGAGCCTCTCGTTGTGTCCATACAGGCTGAGGTAACCCTCGCCGTGGTCGATGATGGTCAGCAGCCCGAGACCCGAGAGCCAGTCGGCGTAGATCACACGGCCGTGGTACACGGCGCGCACGGGCGAACCCTGCGATCCCGACACCAGCACGCCATCCCATTTCACGCCGCCCGCACGAACCTGGCCGTACGAAGCGATGAGCTTGCCCCCCACGGGCCAGGACAGCTTGCCGCGCAACTTCGCGAATGCATCCTTGCTGTCGCTCGGGAATTTGTCGATGCGCTCAAGTGCGCGGCGCAGCTCGCGGACCAGCTTCTCGAGGCCACCCTGCTGGTCCTTGAGCCGCTCGAGTTCCTTCGCGCGATTCTTCGATTCGGCCTCGAGTGAAACGAGCGCGCGACCGCGCCGCTCGCGCGCGTTCTGCAGGCGCGAAACCTGGCTCTTCTGCGATTCCTCGAGCGCGGCCAACCGCGCCTCCTGCTCCGCGAGCTGCGCATCCAGCGAATCGAGTTCGCCGATGTGCGCGTTGATGGCGGCGATCTGGCTCGCGCGCGCCCGGCCGAAATACTGGTACCAGGTGAGCACGCGTCCCGCCTCGGCCGGATCGCGCTGGTTCAGCAGTAGTTTGAGCGGCTCCTCGCCGCCGATCATGTGCGCGGCGCGGATCTGCCCGGCCAGCGCTTCGCGGTCCCGAGCCAGGGCAGCCTCCTCGGCGCGGCGCTTGGCCGCGAGCTCGGCGCGTTTCGCCGCCTGGCCGGCGCGCTCCTTGCGCAGTTTTTCGAGCTCGCCGCGCGCGCTGCTCACGGTCTTCTCGTTCTCTTCGAGCTCGCGGGTGAGGCGGTCGCGTTTGCCGGCGTCACGCTCCATCTCGGCCCGCACCTTGTCGATCTGAGAGCGCACGGCCTTGAGCTCGGCCTCGGCCTTGGCCGGGTTGGACCCCTGCGCCCCGGCGACGCCGAGCCCGGTGACCATCAACAGGAGTGCCCGCAGGAAAGATCGCATGGTCATAATTCTAGGGGGAAATTCGCCGACACATCCTGGCCCCGGCGCATTGACGCTGCGACCCTGGACGCTGCCGCTATAATGCGCTCCCTTTTTCGCCGGCCGGCTTCTGGAACCATGGAACGCCTCATCGAATACGTCACTGCCCACCCTCTGCTGGCCGGCGCCGCCGTGCTCGCGCTGATCGTGGTGGTGGTGAACGAGTCCCGCCTCCGCGCCACGGCGTTCGCGTCGATCTCCGCCCAGGAACTCGTCCGTCTCATGAATCAGGGCGCCCTGGTGCTCGACATCCGCAAGCCCGACGAGTTCGCGATGGCGCACGTCAACGGCGCGAAGCAGCTCCCTTCGGACCAGATCCTCACGGCCGGGGACAACTTCAAGCGCCACAAGGAGAAGCCGGTGGTGATCATCGACGAATCGGGCTCGCTGTCGGCCGCGGCCGTCCGCCAGCTCAACACGCAGGGCTTCACGCAGGCCTTCGCGCTGCGCGGCGGGTTCGCCGCCTGGCGCGCCGAGAACCTGCCGGTCTCCAAGTCGGCCGGCAAGGCGGGCTGATGACTGCGCCCGTCACCATCTACACCACGGGCTGGTGCCCGTACTGCTCGCGCGCCAAGAGCCTGCTCACCCGCAAAGGCGTGCAGTTCCAGGAGATCGACGTCGAATCGGCCCCCGAGAAGCGCGCCGAGATGCAGACGCGCAGCGGCCGCCGCAGCGTGCCCCAGATTTTCATCGGCGATCAACACGTGGGCGGCTGCGACGATCTGCATGCCCTAGAAGACGCCGGCAAACTCGATGCCCTTTTGGGCCAATAGGAAACTCTCATGGAAAACCAAGCGGCCACCCCCGTGGCGAATGATCAGAACGGCCCGGTGCTCGCCATCCAGTCCGTGTATCTCAAGGACTGCTCGTACGAGGCGCCGAAGGGTCCTCGTGTCGAGGGCAACTGGCAGCCGCAGATCTCGCTGGACATCAACACCACGGCCTCCGTCGTCGCGCCGGAGATGAACGAGGTGGTGCTCACGGTGACCGTGGGTGCGAAGCAGGGTGAAACCACCGCGTTCCTCGTCGAAGTGAAGCAGGCCGGCCTGTTCGTGATGCGCGGCCTCTCCGCCGAAGACACACGCCGGGCGATCGGCACCGTGTGCCCGAACGTGTTGTTCCCGTACGCGCGCGTCGCGGTCTCGAACCTCGTGACCCAGGGTGGCTTCCCGAACTTCGTGCTGCCGCCCGTCGACTTCAACGAACTCTTCGCCCGCGGGCTCGCGCAGCAGCAGGCGCAGGCCCCCCAGGGACAGGCGAACTGATCCGGAGCGCGGGCGTTCGGTGCCCGCGCCCTACCGTGCCCGGAAACGGCAACGACAACACCTCCGCTGACGGCCCGGCCCGGGCCATGCATCCGCAGGACATCGGACAGGTCGTCGCCGTTCTCGGCGCGGGATCCTGGGGTACCGCGCTCGCGATCCAGTTCGCGCGCGCCGGCCACCCCACTCGGCTCTGGAGCCGCAGCCCCGCCGATGTCGCGGACATGCGCAACGCGCGGCAGAACCGCCGCTACCTGCCGGACGCGAAATTTCCCGATCTCGTCGAGGTCCATTCCGAGCTCGACGCCGCGGTGACGGGCGCGGCCGCCATCATCATCGCGGTGCCCAGTCATGCCTTGCGTCCTTTGCTCCTTTTGTTGAAGCCGATGCTGGCGCGTGACGCGCGCCTTGCCTGGGCCACCAAGGGATTCGAACTCGACTCCGGGAAGTTGCCGCACCAGGTGGCGTACGAAGTCCTGGGCGACCGATATCCCGTGGCGGTCCTCTCGGGCCCGACCTTCGCGCGCGAAGTGGGCATGGGACTCCCCACTGCGATGACCATCGCGTCACCCGACGCGGATTTCGCCGCGCAACTCGCGCGAAGACTGCACGCCCCGAATTTCCGCGCTTACACGTCCACGGACATCATCGGCGTGGAGGTGGGCGGCGCCGTGAAGAACGTGCTCGCGGTGGGCGCAGGTCTCTGCGATGGCCTCGGCTTCGGCGCGAATACGCGCATCGCGCTGATCACACGCGGGCTCGCCGAAGTGATGCGGCTCGGCGTGACGCTCGGAGCGCAGGCGGAGACTTTCATGGGACTCGCCGGCCTCGGCGATCTCGTGCTCACCTGCACCGACAACCAGTCGCGCAACCGCCGCTTCGGGCTCGCGCTGGCCGCGGGCAAGACGGCCGGGCAGGCTCTCGAGGAGATCGGCCAGGTCGTCGAGGGTTACACCGCGGCGCGCGCAGTGCACGCCGTGGCGCGGCGCGAGAAGGTGGACATGCCGATAGTTAGTGGCATCTACCGGATTCTGTACGAGAATGAGCCCGCCAGGGATGTCGTCAAGGAACTCATGACCCGGCCGATCCGGCCGGAAGTGGAATGATCCGGCGGGAGGGAGCATGAACTTCATCGTGGGAATCGTTGTAGTGCTGGGCGCCGCCATCGCGGCCCCCGCCGCGAGTGCCGACACGGCGCCGAAGACGTACAACTACGAGGACGTCACCGTCTCCGATCCTGGTGCCACACCGAGCGGTAGCTGGCGTTACACGCTGAGACGCAGCAGTCAGCCCTGGGCGTGCGAGGGAAACAGCCGCTGTCTCGAACACCTCGTGAACGTCGCCAACGATTCCGACGAGACGCTGGATTGCCGGCTGCGCGTGGAATATCGCGACGCGCGCGGCGCGGTGGGCCGCACCTTCGACGGCCCGTTGCTGGTGCTGCCGCGGACGAATACCGACGTTCATTCGATGATCACCGACGCGGCCACGCAGGCCGACCTGCGTTACCTCGATTGCCGCGCGCGCGCTCCCTATCGACGTCTGCCGAAAGACCCGGGCTGCCAGTACAACATGATGGGAACGCCGTTCGAGACCTACTACCCGGCCGAAGCCAAGAAGGCCTCACAGCAGGGTCCGGTCATCGTGTCCTTCCTGCTGGACCGGCGTGAAGGCGGCGCCAAGGAAGTCGCCATCGCCGAGAGCAGCCATGTGCCGGTGCTCGATCAGGCGGCGCTGCGCTTCATCCGCGACCAGCATTTCGCCACCAACTGCCCGGACCGCCGCTACGACATCCTGATGCGCTTCAAGCTGCGGGACGAAGCGCCGGCCGCCACGGCCAAGGCTAACTAGATCCCGCGAACCCGAGCTGCCGCCAGGCCTCGTACACCGTGATCGCCGCGGCGTTGGCGAGATTGAGGCTGCGATTACCGGCGAGCATGGGCAATGAGAGCACCTTGTCCGCGTCGATGGCCGCCAGCAACTCGGGCGGCAGACCCCGCCGCTCGGAGCCGAACAGCAACACGTCGCCCTTCTCGAAACGCGCGTCCACGTGACGGCGTGTGCTCCCGGTCTCGATCGCGAACCAGCGCGCGGGCAACGCCGCGCGTGCGGCGGCGAAATTCTCGTGCACGTGCACGGTGGCGAGCTCGTCGTAGTCCAGGCCCGCGCGCCGCACCGACTTGCGGTCCAGGCGGAAACCCAGCGGCTTGACCAGGTGCAGCTCGCATCCGGTGTTGGCCGCGAGCCGGATGAGATTACCCGTGTTCGGCGGGATCTCGGGCTCGAAGAGCACGACGTGGAACAACTCAGCCCCGGAGCTTGAAGGTGATCACGAACGGTAGATAGCCATGTTCGCAGTCGGTGGCAAAGGCCATGTACGTGCCCATCTGGATGCCGGCGCGGTCGAGCTCGGGATAACCACTGCTGCCCATGAGTTCCACCACGGCGGGATGCCCTTCCTTCTGCGCCATGTACGCCCAGAGTCGCACGCTGCCTTCCTCTTCACGCGCGCGTGCTCCAGCGGGATAGAAATCGTCGACCGATGGCACGCCGGTGGTCCTGGCTTTGCATTGGCCCGCGGCAACACTGGCGGCGAGGCCCGTAAGCGGTGTGCATTCCGCACGCAGGTCGGATTTTTCCCCGACGTCGCCCACCCTGCCGAGCAACAGCCGGCGGCTGGCTTGCGGCGGCAGCAACGTGTCGCGCTCCAATGTCTGCTTCGTACCGGTGGCGAAGTCGCGGTGATCCAGCGTGAGCTTGCAACGCAGGTATTCGGCGCTGCGGTTCGCGGCGTCGACGAATGCCGCACGGCGCACGCCCTTGCAGTTGGCTGCGGTGTTCGCTGCGCATTCGCGCAGATCGTCGAAGCCGACGAGGGACAGGTTCCATCCCTGGCCCGAAGCAGTCACCTTCAGTTTCTCTTCACGCGGCGCCGCCGTCAGCGAGTCGCGCCGTTGCGCGATTCCGGCGAGTAGTTTGTCCGCCTGCGCGTTGGCCGTCGCGAGCTGCTTCGCGTCCAGCTTCGCGGCGATGTTCTTGAGGAAGTCCTCGGACGAGAGTTCTCCCGTGGACAGCTCGTTACCCGCCGCGGCCACGCGCGCATAGGTGTATGCCTGCGCGGCGTCCTTCTCCGGCGCGTCTTCGGCCGCGAACAGGTGGTAGAGCTCCGCCGCCGTACCGAAGGTGCCGAGCTGGACGGCCCGCCGGAGCTGTTCGATGCCAGCCTTCACGTCGCGTTGCGGGCAATCGAGACGGCGGTACAGATGCCCCAGCCAGGCCGGCGCCTCGTTGCTGCCGAGTTTCGCGGCCTTCTGGAATGCATCGATGGCCTTGGCGCAGTTGGCGGGATCCTGCGGCACACGCTCCAGCCAGTATCGGCCCGTCAATGATGCGGCCCGCGCGCGGCCCGCATTGGCCTGCACCTCCCAGCGCTTCAGGTTGGCGTCGGCATCCGTGCCCAGGAAGTCGCCGTTGTCGAGCCAGGGGAGGGTCTCGAATCCCGGATCCACGGCCGTGGGATTCGGGTCGGACCGGGTGAAGACGGGATCGGCGGCGGACAGCGCAGCGCAGAACGGGATCAGGAGCAGCAAGGCGGACTTTTTAGAGGGCGTCTTTTTCATTCTGGGCGGGACGGAGCTACCGGGGGGCGCGCATCGTACAATGCGCACCCCATGAACGCCGCCGCCCAGACCGTCGAAAATCCCCTGCGTACCGAGTTTTGTGGCCTCGAGCTGAACTCGCCGATCGTGCTGCTCTCGGGCTGCGTGGGATTCGGCGAGGAATACACACGCGTCGACGGGTTCTCGAACCGCGACGTGGGCGCCATCGTGCTCAAGGGCACTACGGGCACGGCGCGGCTCGGCAACAAGCCCCACCGCGTCTACGAGACTCCGGGCGGCATGCTGAACGCCATCGGCTTGCAGAATCCCGGCGCGGAATACGTGGTGCGCAAGATCCTCCCCACGCTCGACTTCACCGAGACGCGCTTCTTCGCGAATGTCTCCGGCTCGACGATCGAGGAGTACGCCGAGGTCACGCGGCGGTTCGATGACTCTCCGATCGACGCCATCGAGATCAACATCTCCTGCCCCAACGTGAAGGAAGGCGGCGTCGCGTTCGGCAACTATCCGGACATGTCGGCCAAGGTGGTCGAAGCCTGCCGCAGGGCCACGAAGAAGCCGATCATCACGAAGCTCTCGCCCAACCAGACCGACATCAAGGAAAACGCACGCCGCTGCATCGAGGCCGGCACCGACGGCTTCGCTGTGATCAACACGGTGATGGGCATGGCGATCGACGTGAAGTCGCGGCGGCCCGTGATCGGCAACATCCAGGGTGGTTTGTCGGGACCGGCGATCAAGCCGATCGCGTTGCTCAAGGTGCACCAGGTCTACGACGTGGCGAAGAAGCACAACGTGCCCATCATCGGCCAGGGCGGAATCGCCACGGCGGAAGACGCGCTGGAATTCATGATTGCGGGCGCCACGACCGTGGGCCTGGGGACCGCGTTGTTCTACGACCCGCTGTTGTGCCGGAAGATCAACACCGGCATCGCCGAGTATCTCGCGGCTAACAAGCTCGGCGGAATCGCCGAACTCGTGGGCTCGCTGCGTACGGACTGACGGGACGATCAGTCCGCACGCAACGAGCGGATCGACTATTCCTTGCCCTTACGCGCGGTCGTATAACGCCAGATGATGAACGCCGCGGCGAGAACGCCCGCGACGGCCAGCATGATGTCCGACGTGTAGTCGTAGCGCTGACCCTGGACCACGATCTCGGGATACTTGGTGGCTGTGACGACGACTTCTTGCATGTTTCCTCTCTTCGCCGGACTTCGGAAAAATGTCCGGAACCCTGATGGGACAAAGAATGGAACAAGCCTGGGACACTAGGAACAAAGCCGTTTCCGATTCGCGACGGCTTTCACGTGCTCCTTCGGTTATGTAACGCCTTAGGCGAAAAGACTGGGAAACAAGCGGGAAATAGCGTGCTGGATAGCGCTAACAACCACCGTGGCCCAGCCGGGACAAGCCCTTGTCCCGTGGGCACGAGTCTTGTCCCGTGGAAACCGGTGGACAATCGGGCACGATCCTAGGACCGCTGCAGCGCAGGAGCTAGATAGGCCGTGGCGGAACGTGGACGGACTGGAGCCCGTCCCTGGCTACGGCAGCGACTCGTCGTCCGACATCCCCAGTTCTTTCAGCTTGCGCGTCAAGGTGTTGCGGCCCCAGCCAAGCACGCGCGCCGCTTCCTGGCGGTGCCCATGGGTGCGATTCAGCGCCACGCGGATGAGCACGCGCTCGAATTCCGGCAGCGCCTGGTCGAGCCACGCCACCGCGCCATCGTGCGGCTGCGACTTGGCCCAGAGCGTGAGCGCGGCGGCCCAGTCCGTCTGCGCGGCCGGCGTGACGATGTGCATCTCGGACGGCAGGTCCTGAAGCTGGATCTCGCTGCCGGGCGCGAGCGCAGTGAGCCGCCGGCAGAGATTCACGAGTTCGCGCACGTTGCCGGGCCAGCGATAAGCCTGCAGCCTTTCCAGCGTGACCGGCGCCAGCGTCTTGGTCTCGGTACCGAGTTCCGAGGCGGCCTGCCGCAGGTAGTGAGACAGCAGATCCGGAACGTCCTCGGTGCGCGAGCGCAGCGGCGGGAGCTCGATGCGGATCACGTTGAGGCGGTGGAACAGGTCTTCGCGGAAGATGCCGCGCTCGACGCGCTCCTCCAGGTTCTGGTGCGTCGCCGCGATCACGCGTACGTCCACCTTCACGGGCGTCTGCCCGCCCACGCGGTAGAACTCGCCTTCGGCCAGCACGCGCAGCAGGCGCGTCTGCAGCGGCGTGGACATGTCGCCGATCTCGTCGAGGAACAATGTGCCGCCGTTGGCCTGTTCGAAACGGCCGCGGCGCTGCGTGTCGGCGCCGGTGAAAGATCCCTTCTCGTGGCCGAACAATTCTGACTCGAGCAGCTCCGCCGGGATCGCCGAGGTATTCAATGCAACGAAAGGCTTGGCCTGGCGAGGGCTGTGCTCGTGCAGCGCTCGCGCGACGAGCTCCTTGCCCGTGCCCGACTCACCCGTGATGAGCACGGCCACGCTGGATCGCGACAGGCGGCCGATGGCGCGGAACACCTGCTGCATCGCGGGCGCCTTGCCCAGCAGTTCGGGGATCTCGGGCGTCTGCGTGGGCGTCTCGTCGCCTTTGCGCGCGGTCTGACCGGCGCGGCGCACCAGCTCGACGGCCTGGTCGATGTCGAAAGGCTTGGGCAGATATTCGAAAGCGCCGCCTTCATAGGCGCTGACCGCGCTCGGCAGATCGGAATGCGCCGTCATCACGATGACGGGCATGGCCGGATGGGTGCTGCGCACCTCGCGGAGCAGGTCGATTCCCGAGCTTCCGGGCATGCGGATGTCGGTGAGCAATACGTCGGGCGCATCCGCGCGCAATGCCGCAAGCGCAGGCTCCGCGGAATCGAAGGCGCGCGGGATCATGCCGCTGGCGCGCAGTGCGCGCTCGAGGACCCAACGAATCGAAGCGTCGTCTTCCACCAGCCAGACTCGGAGCGCGGGTTGGGAAACGGTTGAGGGCGTTGTGTGCATATACGTGGGGTCGACGCTCATGCGTTCTCCGGTAGGGGCAGCAGGATGGTGAACACCGTGCGCCCGGGCTTGCTGTCGAATTCGATGAGACCGCCGTGACGCGTCACGAGGTCCTGTGAAACCGCGAGGCCGAGACCGGTGCCGTTCGCACGGCCCGTGACCAGCGGAAAGAAGATCGTGTCGGCCAGCTCGGGCGGAACACCCGGGCCGTTGTCTTCCACCTGCAGGCTCGCGGCGAGTTTGTGCCGTGCGTTGCCGATGTTGACGTTGGCCGCCACTCGCGTGCGTATCACGATGCGGCCGCGCTCCCCGACGGCCAGCAGCGCGTTGCGCGCGACATTGAGTAGAGCCTGGATGATCTGGTTGGCGTCCACCTCCGCATTGGGCAAGGAAGGGTCGTAGTCGCGCTCCACGAGCACGCCGGCGCGGGCTTCGCTACGCAGCAGGCGGTACACGTGTTCGCAGAGTTCGTGCACGTTGATGAAGGCTTTCTGCGGCACGCGCGTGGGCCCGATCATCGAATCCACGAGCGCCGTCAGGCGGTCCGCTTCGCTGATGATCACGCCGGTGTATTCACGCAGGTGCTCGTGCAGCTCGCGTTCGAGTAGTTGGGCGGCGCCGCGCAATCCGCCGAGCGGATTCTTGATCTCGTGCGCGAGCTGGCGAACCATCTGGCGGCTGGAGTCGAGGCGCGCCATGAGTTCGTTCTCGCGCGAGATGCGCTGACGCTGCGTGGCGTCGGAGATCTCGAGCAGCAGGTACTTGCGGTCGAATTCGCTGTCCATCGGCGTCATCGTGAAATCGACGACGCGATGCTCGCGGCCCAGGGGGCCGGTCATCACCGCCATCTCGCGTTCGGACAGCGTTTCGCCGGTCTCGAGCGCGCGCCTCATCAGCGGGTTCAGCGAATCGGCTTCGAGCACCAGTGAGAGGAAAGGCTTGCCGCGCGCCTGGTTGACGCTGACGGCCAGGAGATCCTGCGCCGCGACGTTGGCGTACACCACGCAGAGATCGGAATCGAGGACCACGATGCCGGTGGCCAGCGCGCCGATGAGGTCGGCCGGCTCGAAGTGGGCGATCGCGGAAGGAAGGAAACGCTCAACTGCCATACGCACCTCCGGTGCGGTCCGCACGCAGGCCCCGGGCCGCGCGCGCGGTCAGGCAGGCTAACGCCGCGGCATGTTCACCGACGGTCGGAAGACATGGAACGTCGTGCTGGTGTTGCACAACACGCGGTTGTAACGGTCTTTCACCGTGACCTGCACGGTGTGGGCGCCGCGATTTGCCTGCGTCAGCACGAACGTGCCGTTCGCCGGCGTCACTGCCAATCCGTTCAGGGTCATCATGACTGTGTCCTCGCCGCGCAGCGCGGGCGTGGACATCACCGAAATGCTCACGCTCTCGGGGTTGGTGAACGTCGCCTGATTTTCCGGAGTCAGCGTGCAGCTCTGGTAGGTGAAATCGTCCATCTCCTGCAGCAACTGCTGTTCGCGCGGGAGCTGGTTTTGATTCGTGGGTGGTGGCGGTGCGGAGTAGGACTGCGCGGGCTGCAGCTCCACGGGTTGACCACCGGGAATCGGCCGGTCCGAATAGGTCTTGGAACCGTCCTTTTCCACACGCACGTAGGTTGTGGCGGCGGCCGTCATGGCCATCGCGAACGATCCCAGGATCATCCACAAGCGCTTCATGGCTACGGAGCATAAACCCTGGGACTGAACCGGACCAAAACACGGTCCACAAAAGCGGACGGCGGCGTCGCGCAGACGCCGCCGTCCCTGTTTTCGAACCGCGACCGGTCGAATCGAGGCTGGGAAGCTGGCGGGCAGCATCGTCGGGCCTGAACCCGATTTCTCCGCCCTGGAGGCTTCCCGGCCCCACGCGCACTCAGCAGCTGTAGTACATGTCGAACTCAACCGGGTGAGTGGACATGCGGAAGCGCGTGACTTCCTGGGTCTTCAACGCGATGTAGGCATCGATCACGTCGTTCGTGAACACGCCACCGCGCGTCAGGAACTCGCGATCCTTGTCGAGCGCCTCGAGCGCCATGTCGAGGGAGTGGCACACCGTCGGGATGTGCTTCGCCTCTTCCGGCTCGAGGTCGTAGAGATCCTTGTCGGCCGGATCGCCGGGATGAATCTTGTTCTGGATGCCGTCGAGACCGGCCATCATCATCGCGGCGAACGCGAAGTACGGGTTCGCGGAGGAATCCGGGAAGCGGACTTCGATGCGGCGCGCCTTCGGGTTCGACACCCACGGAATGCGGATCGACGCGGAGCGATTGCGCGCGGAGTACGCGAGCATCACGGGCGCTTCGAAGCCGGGGACCAGGCGCTTGTACGAATTCGTGCCCGGGTTCGTGAAGGCGTTGAGCGCCTTCGCGTGCTTGATGATGCCGCCGATGTAGTAGAGCGCGGTGTCCGAGAGACCACCGTACTTGTCGCCCGCGAACAGCGCCTTGCCGTCCTTCTGCAGCGACTGGTGGACGTGCATGCCCGAACCGTTGTCGCCGACGAGCGGCTTCGGCATGAACGTGGCCGTCTTGCCGTAGCTGTGCGCGACGTTGTGGACCGCGTACTTGAGGATCTGCACTTCGTCGGCCTTCTTCACGAGGCCGCCGGCGCCGACGCCGATTTCGCACTGACCGCCCGTGGCCACTTCATGGTGGTGCACTTCGACGACCATGCCCATTTCTTCGAGCGCGTCGCACATCGCGCCGCGGACGTCCTGGAAGGCGTCGACCGGCGGAACCGGGAAGTAGCCGCCCTTCAGACCGGGACGGTGACCCTTGTTGCCATCGGCGAATTGCGTGTTGCTGTTCCACGAACCCTGCACGGAGTCGATCGCGTACGACGACTCATTGATCGAGCTGTTCCAGCGGACGCTGTCGAAAATGAAGAACTCGTTCTCGGGCCCGAACAGCGCGCCGTCGGCGATGCCCGTCGACTTGAGGTAGGCCTCGGCGCGCTTGCCGAGCGAACGCGGATCGCGCTCATAGCCCTGCATCGTGGCCGGTTCGATGATGTCGCAGCGGATGTTGACCGTGGTCTGCTCGAAGAACGGGTCGATGATCGCGGTCGACGGATCGAGCGACAGGATCATGTCGGATTCATTGATGCCCTTCCAACCCGCAATCGAGGAGCCGTCGAACATCTTGCCGTCGCGGAACAGGTCTTCATCGACGAGCTTCGCGGGGATCGTGACGTGTTGTTCTTTGCCGCGCGTGTCGGTGAAGCGAAGGTCGGCGTACTTGACCTCCTTGTCCTTGATCAACTTGAGTACATCTGCGGGTTTCATTTTTCGAGATCCTCTGAAGGAAGGGTGTAAGCCCCGGTCTCAATGCATTGACTGTGCCAGCCGTGGATGCCTTTGAGATCAATGGCTTAGGGGCGAGCGCCGGGTTGCTGCGCACAACCTTGGTGCGGTCGCGGCGGATTTTGCTCCATTTTGGTACGCATTTCCGTGCCGATTGGGTGCCGCCGCACTTGCATGAAGCGAAAAATAGTGCCCATATGTACCTAACGTTGTTATAGTTCATATATGGACACAGGAGTCAACCCATGAGCTTGTCGCTCACAACCCCGCGCCGCGTCGTCGGCCCCGGGCGTACTCACTTGTCTTCACTGGGCGGGCCCGGATTGCGCGCCTTCGCGAACATCGCCGAGGCCTGGGGCCTCACGGTGGCGGAGCAGCTCACGTTGCTGGGCATCGCATCCCGCTCCACGTTCTTCAAGTGGAGGCGCGAGTCGGATCCGCGGCTTCCGCAAGACACACTCGAACGTCTGTCCTATCTGCTGGGCATCTACAAATCGCTGCAGATCCTGCTGCCGGATGCCAAGGCTGCGGATGAGTGGGTGCGCCGCCCCAACTCCGAGCCCCTATTCGGTGGCGGCTCGGCACTGGATCGCATGTTGTCCGGGCAGGTTGCGGATCTGTACGTGGTGCGCGAGTACCTCGACGCCCAGCGCGGCTGACGAACGCGAGAACTCCGGGACCCAAGGATGGCGACCAATATCCACACCGTGCGCGCGGTGCGCCTCGCGCCTTGCCATCGAATCGTGGCGAGCCGCTTGCCCACCATCCACCTGTTCGAGCGCGTGGCCGACCCGGCCGACTGGGATGCGCTCTACGAGCTGGAATCCATGACGAATCCACGCATCCGCAACGAGGTGGGCGAGCTCCACCTCGTACCCAAGGCCGACCGCGTCAGTGGACCGAATGCCTCCATCGTGATGGCGCCATTCACGCATCTTTCTCCGCAAGGCACGCGATTCACCAACGGCCGGTTCGGCGCCTATTACGCCGCGGAGTCCATCGACACCGCCATCGCCGAGACGCGGTTCCATCGTGAGAACTTCCTGCGCGCCACCAGCCAGCCCGCGATCGAGCTCGAGATGCGCTGTTATCTCGCGGACGTGGCCTGCCAACTGCACGATCTGCGTGGCCGCCGCATCGAACTACCGGACGTGTACGACCCGATGAGCTACGCGGCTTCGCAAAAGCTCGGCGCGGAGCTGCGGGAAGCGGGCTCCAACGGCCTGGCTTTCGACAGCGTCCGCCGCACCGGCGGCGAGTGCGTGGCGGTGTTCCGGCCGAGGCTGGTGCAGAACGTGCGCCAGGGCGTGCATCTCAGATACGCGTGGGATGGCCAGACGATTTCCCAGGTCTACGAAATCCGGGCGATGAACCTCTAGAGCCGGGGCCCGCGGCTATACTTCGCGCCGGCCAAAACAGACCGAACCATGCCTGCCATAGCTGAAAAACTCGGCGCACCGCCGCGCACCTTCCAGGACCTGATCTTCGCGCTCCAGAAATACTGGGCGGACCAGGGCTGCGTCATCCTGCAGCCCTACGACATGGAGATGGGTGCGGGCACGTTCCACACCGCAACTTTCCTGCGTTCCATCGGCCCGGAACCCTGGTCGGCGGCCTATGTGCAGCCTTCGCGCCGCCCGACGGACGGCCGCTACGGCGACAACCCGTTCCGATTGCAGCACTACTACCAGTTCCAGGTCGTGATCAAACCTTCGCCGCTGCCCATCCTCGATCTGTACCTCGGGTCCTTGCGCGCGCTGGGTTTCGACACGGGCGTGCACGACGTGCGCTTTGTCGAAGACAACTGGGAGTCGCCGACGCTCGGCGCCTGGGGCCTGGGCTGGGAGGTCTGGCTCAACGGCATGGAAGTCACGCAGTTCACGTACTTCCAGCAGGTGGGCGGCCTCGATTGCAAACCCGTCACCGGCGAGATCACCTACGGCCTCGAGCGCCTCGCGATGTATCTGCAGGGTGTCGAGAGCATCTTCGACATCGTGTGGACCGATGGGCCGCGTGGCAAGGTCACGTATCGCGACGTCTTCCACCAGAACGAGGTGGAGCAGTCCGCGTACAACTTCGAGCACGCGGACACCGCCGTGTTGTTCCGCCACTTCGACGAACACGAAGCCGCGTGCAACAAACTACTCGAGGCGAAGCTGGCGTTGCCCGCCTATGAGCAGGTCATGAAGGCCTCGCACACGTTCAATCTCCTCGATGCGCGCAAGGCGATCTCGGTCACCGAGCGCCAGCGCTACATCCTGCGCGTGCGCACGCTGGCGCGCGCCGTGGCGCAGGCCTATTACGATTCGCGCGAAGCGCTCGGCTTTCCGATGCTCGCCGCCGATCGGAAAGCGGGGGCCGCATGAGCGTCGACCTCGCCCGCAAAGACTTCCTCGTCGAGCTCGGCACCGAGGAACTGCCGCCGCTCGCGCTGCCCGAACTCGAACGTGCTTTCGCGGAAGGCATTCGCACCGGTCTGACGGAGGCCGGCGTTCCATTCGAGTCGCTGCGCTCGTTCGCTACGCCGCGGCGGCTCGCCGTGCTCGTGAGCCAACTCGCGGCGGTGCAGCCGGCACAGGCTTTAAAGCTCAAGGGCCCGCCCGTGAGCGCGGCTTTCGACAAGGCCGGCAATCCGACCGCCGCCGCGACGAAGTTCGCCGAGAAATGCGGCGTGGAAGTGAGCGCGCTCGCGCGCGTGGCCGAAGGCAAAGGCGAGTTCCTGTACTTCGAAGGCTCGAAGCCGGGCCTGACCACCGTCAGCCTGCTTCCGGCCATCGTGCAGAAATCTCTGGATGCATTGCCGATCCCGAAGCGCATGCGCTGGGGATCGTCGACGGCGGAGTTCGTGCGTCCCGTGCACTGGCTGGTGTTGTTGTTCGGCGGCGAGGTGATCCCCGCCCGCCTGCTCGACACGGAGTCCGGCCGCGCGACGCGCGGTCACCGGTTCATGGCTCCCACGGACCTGCCGCTGACCCTGCCCGCGGAGTACGAGAGCGCGCTGCGTGAGCAGGGCAAAGTGATCGCCGACTTCGCTGCGAGGCGCGCGCTCATCCTCGAGCAGGTCAACGCCGCCGCCAGGACGCTCGGCGGTCAGGCGCTGCTCGATGACGAATTGCTCGACGAAGTCACCGCGCTGGTGGAATGGCCCAGCGCCATCAGCGGTTCCTATGAAAACCGCTTCCTCGAACTGCCGCGCGAGGTGCTCATCTCCACGCTGCAGCAGCATCAGCGGTATTTCGCGGTCGAGAACGCGGCCGGGAAGCTGTTGCCCCACTTCATCACCGTGAGCAACATCGAAAGCGCGGATCCTTCCAAGGTGCGCGCCGGCAATGAACGCGTGGTGCGCCCGCGCCTCTCCGACGGCGCGTTCTTCTGGAGTCAGGATCGCAAGCAGAAGCTCGCCGAGCGTCGCGCCGGGCTCGACGCCGTGACCTTCCAGGCCAAACTCGGCTCCATCGGCGACAAGGTGCGCCGCGTGTCGACGCTGGCCGGGGAGATCGCCTTGCTCATCGACGCCGACCAGGCGCAGGCCGTACGCGCCGCCGAGCTCGCCAAGTGCGACCTGCTGTCCAACATGGTGGGCGAGTTCCCTGAACTGCAGGGAATCATGGGCCGCTACTACGCCACGGCGGACGGCGAAAGCGCCGACGTGTGCGCGGCCATCGACGAGCACTATCTACCGCGCGGCGCCGGCGGTGCGCTGCCGGAGACCGGCGCGGGCATCGCGGTGGCGCTGGCCGACAAACTCGACACACTCGCCGGCATCTTCGCCATCGGGCAGAAGCCGAGCGGCACGAAGGATCCGTTCGGGCTGCGCCGCGCCGCCATCGGTGTGCTGCGCATCCTGGTCGAGAAGAAGATGGACGTGGATCTGCGTGCGCTGGTTGCACGTGCAGTCTCGCTGCAACCCGTGACCGCCACCACGGCCTCGGCGGACCTCTGGGAATACATCGTCGAGCGCCTCCGCGCGTATTTCCTCGATTCCTCCGGCGCGGACGGCGAAGTCACCACCGAGATGTTCGATGCCGTGCGCGCGAGCGAGCCCGTCTCCCCGCTCGACTTCCAGGCGCGTCTCAAGGCGCTCGCGGCCTTCCTGGCGCTGCCCGACGCCGCCAGCCTCACGGCGGCCAACAAACGCATCGCGAACATCCTGAAGAAGAGCACCTCGGTCACACCGGATGCGTCCCGCCAGAAGGCGGCGCCTGTCGAACCTCAGGTGGACCTGCTGCGTGAACCCGCAGAGAAGGATCTGTACGAGGCCGTGGCCGCCGTACTGCCGGAAGTCGAGCGCGCGCTGGCGAGCTCGAACTACAGCAAGCGCGATTACGCCGCGGCGCTCACGCGCCTCGCGAAGCTCCGCCCCGCGGTGGACGCCTTCTTCGACGGCGTGATGGTGAACGCCGAGGATCCGGCGTTGCGCAACAACCGCCTTGCGCTGCTGGCGCAGCTGCGGGCGCTGTTTGCGCGAATCGCCGATCTGTCCTGCCTGCCGGGCTGACCGCAATGCAATTCATCCTGTCCGTCGTCTTCACCGTGCTCTACATGGTCTGGACGATCATCCTGGGCGTGTTGTACTGCGTGATCTGTCCCTTCCTGCCCTGGCGTGGAAGGTTCTGGATGGCCGGCGTGATGGGCCACGTGATGGTGTTCCTGCTCAAGTGGATCTGCGGCCTCACGTACACCGTGGAAGGACGCGAGAACCTGCCGGCCGAGGGCCAGCACGTGATCCTGATGAAACATTCCTCCACGTGGGAAACCTACGGGATCATGTTTCTGTTCAAGCCGCTGGTCTGGGTGATGAAGCGCGAGATCCTGTTCATCCCGTTCATCGGCTGGGGGTGCATGCTGGCGAAGTGCATCGCCATCGACCGCAAGGCGGGCGCCTCGGCGGTGAACCAGGTGCTCACGCAGGGCAAGGACCGCATGGAGAGGCTCGGCGCCTGGATCCTGGTGTTTCCCGAGGGCACCCGCATGGCCGCGGGCGAGACGCGCAAATATGGATCCAGTGGCGCGCTGCTCGCGCAACAGCAGAAGTGCAAGATCGTGCCCGTGGCGCACAACGCCGGCTACTTCTGGCCGCGTCGCGGCCTGCTCAAGAAGCGCGGCGTCATCCAGGTGGTCATCGGCCCGCCCATCGACGCCACTGGGCGCGACGTGCGTGAGGTCAACGATGAATGCCAGCGCTGGATCGAAGCCAACGTGCGGCCCGCCGCCTATCTACCGGCGAAATCGTAGGTCACGGACAGCGAATAACGGCGGCCGAGGAAGTCGTAGTTGCCATTGAAGGCGTCTCCACCCACGGGGAACGGCGGCTCGCCGTCGAACAGGTTCGTGACCGCGAGTCGCACCATCGCCCGATCCGCGATGTCGTAGTACAGCGATAGGTTGTGCGTCATGTCCGCGTTGAGCTCGAGGATGTCGCGGGTCTCCGCGTTGAACGTGCGGTTGTAGAGTTGCTCGCTCACGTAATGGGTCTGCCACCGCGCGCCGAACGGGCCGTTCTCGTAGACGAGATCGAGCTGCGCGGAATCCCGGGGACTGCCGATCTGTCCCCGCGTATTCGCGCGCACCAGGCC
Source organism: Pseudomonadota bacterium (assembly GCA_046733635.1). Classification (GTDB taxonomy): domain Bacteria; phylum Pseudomonadota; class Gammaproteobacteria; order Steroidobacterales; family Steroidobacteraceae; genus CADEED01. Next base: position 24,336 of record JBKPPO010000300.1, read on the forward strand.
CGTGGCCGAGCGCAATTCTTCGCGCAGTCGGTAATAGCCGAGTCCGAGCTCGACCGCGCCACTCCGGGAGAATTCGTGGCGATAGCGGCCCTCGAGGGTGACGCCGGCCATGGATTGATAGGCGCCGTTCGCGTAGCCCGTCTGCACGAAGTTGATCTGCCCGGGATTCGGGCCGCCGGGCGCATTGCGCGTGAAGAAGCCGCAGTAGTGATTCGGATAGTCAGGATTGTCGAAGCAGGCTTCCGCGAGATCGTTGGCGCCGAGTGTGGTGATCGCGTCTTCGACGCGGATATCCACCCAGTCCACCGCGAGCTTCAGAGCGGGAAGCCAGCGCGGACGCAGGACGAAACCCGCTGTCCAGGAGTTCGCCGACTCATTGCGCAGTTCGGTATTGCCCTGCGACGTGCCCTGTACCGAGGTGCCGGCGGCCATCGATTGCCAACTGCCATCCGTGGGCAATCCGTATTGCGCGAAGAATTGCGCGCAGTTTGCCGCGCGTACTTCGCGGCGCGTGCCGCTCGACAGGAACTGCGTGCTGCACGGGTCGTTGACCTGGGTGAACAACGGCGACACCGGGACGTACAGTTCGGTCAGCGACGGCGCGCGCAGTGAGCGAGTGAGGTTGCCGCGCAGTTCCAGGTCTTCCACGGGCGACCATTGCAAGCCGCCGGTCCACGCCGTGAATTCGCCGTTCACGGAGTTGTCGACGCGCCGGCCTTTCCCCGTGAGCGTGAGTCTCTGCAGCAGCGGACGCGCATTCGTGTCGGAAACCAGCGGGACTACCACCTCACCGAAGAATTCGCTGGTGTGGTACGAGCCATGCACACGCTGAATGGCCGAGTTGCGGCCGAGGCCGATGCGAAGGAAATCATCGGGCGAGAAATCCGTGGATTCGCGGCGCCACTCCCACCCCAGGTTGTAGGCGATGGCGCCCCCGCCGACGTCGAACAGATCGCTGCCGATGTTCGCGTTGAACACGCGCTGCTCGGAGCGGTCGTCGATGCGTTGCAGACTGCTGACGTAGGCGAGCGCCGCCGCCGACGGCCGGCCTTCGCCGAAGATGTCGAGCGGCACGCAGGCAGCATCTGCCACGGGCAGATCTGCGCCCACCTGGATGCGGCCGCCCTGCGCGGCTGGCAGACCGATGTAGCCAGGGCTCGGCGAACACTGCAGCTGCCCACCCACGTTCACGACATTGATCGCATTCACGAAGCGCTGGCGATTGAGCTGCGCGCTGTAGTAGGTGGAATCGCGCTTGCCGAAGTTGCCGTAGACCTCCCAGTTGTAGCGCCGGTCACCCGCCTCGAAATCGCCTTCGAGGCCGAGCACCGCCTGGTAGAGATCGGTCTCACCCCGGGCATTGTTCTGGGCGAGGTCGCGATGCGCGCGCGACAGTCGGAACGACTGCACGCCGAGGCCCGCGAACGTGTCACGCGCCTGCTGCGTGAGCAGCGGATGAGTCGCCGGCAGCGTGATGGCGCCACTGCTGCCGCCGAAGGCCGCACTGTTGTAGGCCGGCTGTTCGACGAGCTCGAGAGCCTCCGCCTGATAGGCATATACGTCGCCGAACAGGCGCAGGTGGTCGGTGACTTCGAAATGCGCGCTCAATGTGGCGCTGTTGCGCTCCAGGTCCGTCATCACCTGCGCGGTTTCGATCAGGTAGAGACCGTCGCCGCCCGATGCGTCGCTGAGGCCGAAGTTCGTCCCCGGGTTGTAAGGAACGAGGTTGCCGTCGGTGGCGAACTGCAGGCAGGTGCCCGGGTTCGTCGCCGAGGCGCCGAAGCAGCGCAACCGGCCGTCGGGCGCGTCCAGCAGATTGCTGCCGTTCGCAAGCGTGAGCGGCAAAGCAACGCCACCGAAGTTCACGGTGGCGTTGCGACGGTGCTTGATGAGCACGGCGTTGGGGATGCCGTCGGCCGGGCCGGTATTGAACGGCACCTCCGGATTGACGCGCCCATCGTTGTCCGGCCGGCGGCCGGGCTGGGAGATCGTGACGCCGGCGCCTGGATTCGTGGAGAACTGGTACGCATCCGCGAACCGGCGCACGCGCGTCGCCAGCATCCCGTCCTGTTCGCTGCGCTGGAACGAGGCGGTGACGTTGCCGCGGTCGCCGGCGAAGTTCCATCCGCCCACGACACCGACGCTGTTGCTCGCCATGCCACCGTCCTCGAGCTGGCCGTATTGGCCGAAGAACTGCACGCCCTCGTAGTCGCGCTTGAGCTTGACGTTCACCACGCCCGCGATGGCGTCGGCGCCGTAGACAGGCGCGCCGCCCGCGGAAAGCGTGTCGATGCGATCGACCAGCACTGTCGGGATGAAGTTGAGATCCACCTGGTTGCCCGGCGCCGCCGGGCCGAAGATGTTCGCGGGATTCGAAGGCACCACGCGCCGGCCATTCACGAGCGTGAGCGTGCGATTGCTGCCCAGCCCGAATCGATTCACGAAGTTCACGCCCGGACCGTAGTTCGACTGGTTGCCTTCGGGCGTCACGCCCGTGCCGAAGCCCGGTGACTCGTTGAGCGCATCCGCGATATTGGTGAGACCGCGGCTGGCGATGTAATCCGATGAGATGACGGTGGCGGGTTCGAGCGTGTCGTCTTCCTCACGCAGGATGCGGGATCCGGTGACCACGATCTCCGTCAGCGCGCGTTCGGTGTCCGGAACTGTTTGCGAGAAGGACGGTGTCGCGATCGCGAGCCCGGCCCAAGCTCCAAACCACTCCGCCGCACCGGATCTGGCGCGGCCGCGATGTGAAAAAGACATGCTCCCTCCTGCAAGAGAGTGGCTGCCTCGGGAAGCGGCGATCGCGCGGCCGCTGCGCAGCTCGAAATTATTCTGAATCCCCGTGCGGCTCAGCCGCACACCTTGCGGCCAGCATAACAACCAGACCGGAAAATGGAACCGTTCCAGGGACACACGCAGGGACAGGAACGGGACAGGCCGTGACCCCGCTCGCTGTCGCGGAATCGCAAAGGGTTGCCGCGCAAGCTGCGGCCGGGGAACATGTCCGCCGCGCGCGAAGTCCATGATCACGCCCATCACCAAACGGAGTAGACAATGAACCTGAAGTCCCTTGCGATCGCTTCCGCCGTCGGAAGCCTGCTGGTGCTCGGCAGCGCCTCGGCCGAAGACGCGCCCAAGAAGGAGAAGTGCTACGGAATCGCCAAGGCGGGCCAGAACGATTGCGGCACCACGAAGCACTCCTGCTCGGGCCAGGCCAAGACCGACAACCTGCCCGACGAGTGGAAGTACGTGCCGAAGGGCGAATGCGAGAAGCTCGGCGGCTCCCTCACCGAAAAGAAGGCGATGTAAGACGCGTGGCCGGCCTCGTGAATCGAGGTGCGCCAACGGGGCCGATTCCGGCGCGTGCCGGGATCGGTCTTCGCTCTCCCCATCATGAAGCGCTGCTGACCTCGAAGCCCCCGCTCGCCTTCATCGAGGCCCACACCGAAAACTACTTCCACGACGGCGGGCCCGCCGTGCGCGCGCTCGAGAAGGCGCGAGCTAACTACCCGCTGAGCCTGCACGGCGTGGGACTCGGATTGGGATCCGCCGATGGCCTCGACCTCAAACACCTCGCGCGCATACGGCGTGCGGTGCAGCGTTTCGAACCCGCGCTCGTATCCGAACACGCCTGCTGGGGCCAGGCGGGCGGCGAATACTTCAACGATCTGCTGCCGCTGCCGTACACGGTCGAAGCCGTACATCTGCTCGCGAAGCATGTGCGGCAGGCGCAGGATTTCCTCGGCCGCCAGATGCTCATCGAAAATGTGTCCGCGTACGTGAGCTTCGAGCATTCGACGCTCACCGAATGGGAGTTCCTGAGCGCGGTCTGCGACGAGAGCGGCTGCGGCCTGCTGCTCGACGTGAACAACCTCTACGTGAGCTCGCGCAACCTGGGTCTCGACGCTCAGGCCTTCCTCGCGGGGATTCCCGCGGATCGCGTCGGCGAGATCCACGTCGCCGGCCATGCGCGCAATGGACACGTGTTCATCGATGATCACGGCTCACGCGTGTGTGGTGAGGTCTGGGCACTGCTCGGCCAGGCGGTGGCGCGTTTCGGCGCGCGACCCACGCTCGTCGAATGGGATACCGACATCCCGCCGCTCACCACCTTGCTCGCGGAAGCCGCGCGTGCCGACGAAATCCTGCAGGAGCGCCGTGGAATCGCTGCGTGACTTGCAGCGCTCGTTCGCCGCTGCGCTCCGTGATCCCGGAGGCATCGGTCCCCGGGTGCCGGTGCATCCCCGCGACAATCTCTCGGTGTACCGGAACAACGCCCGGCACCAGTTCGGGAGGGCGATGGAAATCGCCTACCCGGTCGTTCGCCGGCGAGTGGGTGAGGACTACTTCCGCCAGCTCGTTCATCACTACCGCGAAGCCCATCCCTCCCGAAGCGGCGATCTCCACTGGGCCGGCCGCGAGTTCGCACCCTTCCTGGCGCAGCACCTGGCGGGTACCGAGTACGGCTGGCTCGCGGACCTCGCGCGTGTGGAGTGGAGCTGCGAACAGGCTTCGATCGCGGAATGGATACCGCCGGTGACTGCCGATGCGCTCGCCGGCTTCGAAGCCGGCGAACTCGAGAACATCGTCTTCGGACTTCAGCCGTCCTTGGGTCTCGTCGAATCTGCCTTCCCGGTGTTCTCCATCTGGCAGGCGAATCAGCGCGAGAATGCACCTCCGGTGGATCAATCGGTGGGCGCCGAACTAGGAATGGTCTTCATGCGGGACGATGTGCTCCGGGTGCAGCTTCTGGACGCCACCCGTTTCTCTTATTTGTCTGCGCTGGCGGAGGGGGCTTCGCTCGGCGAGGCCATGAGTCGCGCGGGCATGGACGAGGCAGGTTTGCTGAGCGGACTCCAGATGCTGTTCGGCGAGCAACTGGCGTGCGCCGTTGGGCGCCCCGGCCCTTAACGCTCGAAGCGATACGACGCGCGCAATCCCCAGGTCCGGGGCGCGTCGAAGAACGCGCGCGCCACTCCGGGGAATCCGGCGACCCCACCGGCGCCAGGCTGATTGGCACGCAGGTCCACGTTGTTCTTCACCGCCTCGTCCTCGAGGTTCAGCACGAAGGCCTCGATGAGCCAGGGCCGCTGCGATTCGTACCGCACGCTCACGTCGGTTCGCGTGTAGGCGCGCTGCAGGTCGGACATCCGGTTGAAGTCCGTGAGGAACATTTCGCTCTGGTACTTCGACTGCAGCCGGGGCACGAGCCGTGCACCGCCGGGCAGGCGGAAGCTGCGTTCGTACACCAGCGCCGCCGTGTACTCAGGGGCGAACGGGAGTTTGTTGCCGCGCAGGTTGATCACCGGCGTCTGCGGATCCGCGGGCAGGTAGTACTGCGTGTCCACCGTCGGGTAGTCGTCGTACTCCGCGACGAGGTACGTGAACACCGCCTGCAGCGAATCCGCCGCGGTCGGTTTCCACGACCACTCCATCTCGAGGCCGTGGATGTCCGCGCGAGTGGCGTTGCGTGTGACGAGTTGATGCACGCCGCTGGCGTCATTCTCGACGCGCGTGCGCAGGATGTCGGAGTAGTCGGAGAAGAAACCGACCGTATTCACGGACATCGATCCATCGAGCAGCGTGGCCTTGAGCCCGAGTTCGTAGTTCACCACTTGTTCCGGATCGGCATAGCTGCCCCCGTCCTGGATCACACCGGACTTGAAGCCGGTGTTCGTGAGCACGTAGCCCAGCAGGCCTTCGCGGAAATCGTGCTCGACACGCGCCATGTAGGTGAGCTTGGACCACACCACGCGCGCGTCGTTGTAGGTGGAGATGTGGCAACTCGCCGGGTCATCGGGATCGGTGGAGATCGGGATGTCTCGCGTGTCGATGCCATCGAGGTTGAATCCACCTTCGCCGATCGTCGCATTGGCCGAGGGACAGACCAGGTTGATGCCGCCGCGATCCTGCTTGGTGTCCTCGGTGTAGCGCGCGCCGGCCGTGATCCGCGTGGCATCCGAGGCGTGCCAGGTGGCCTGCCCGAAACCCGCCCAGGCCGCGAGCGTGCGATGTGGCTGCAGGAAGGACTGCGAATACCGCACGTCGCCATCGTCGACCACGCCGGGCAGATCGCCGCGGTCGTCGCGCACGTCGATGTCGAAGCGGATGGAATTGTCTTCGTGGTAATAGAACGCGCCGACTATCCAGTCGATCGCGCCGGGATCCAGCGGCTTGAGCTGGAACTCGTGCTGGCTCGAGAGGAACAGCGAGTCCTCGGTGCGGCGCTCTTCATCGTAAGTGGAAGGCAGCGGCGGATCCGGCAGGTTGCGCAGCTCCGGATCGAGCGCCAGGCCCACGTCCTGGTCGCTGACGTTCTGGCGCGTCATGCGTGCCCAGCCGAAGAGATAGCTGAGCTCGAGCGACGAGGATGCGGGCCGGTAATCCGTGCGCAGATGGAAGGTGTCGTTCTTCATGTCGAGATCGCCGGGCGAGGTGATCAGCGCGGAACGCAGGTCGTTGCCCTGGGCGGGATGCAGACTCACGGGAATGGTGCCGGCGCCGCGATCCGCGTAACGCTCGGCCGAAGAAAACACCGTCCATTGATCGTTGGGTTCCCACTGGGACGAGAGCCGCAGCGCGAGTTTGTCGCTGTCGTCGTATCGGGGCGTGGAGGCGCTGGCACGCGACCCCGGCAGGAATTCGATGTAGCCATCGCGTTGCTCGATGTACGCGGAGCCGCGCAGTGCGAAAGTGTCGGACAGCGGCAGGTTCAGATGCCCTTTCACGCGCTGCAGGTCGTAACTTCCGAGCGTGACGTCCATGCCGCCGAAGGTCTTGTCCGTCCGCGGCTTGGCCGTGACGATGTTGATCACGCCCGCATTGGAATTGCGCCCGAACAAGGTGCCTTGCGGTCCGCGCAGCGCCTCGAGCCGATCCATGTCGTGGATGAGCATCGTGGCGCCCTGCGGGCGCGGTGAATAGAACCCGTCGACGTGGAACGCCACGGCTGCGTCACCGAACTCGGTGCGATTCGTCGACACGATGCCGCGCATGGCGAGATCGAATGCGGCCTGCGTGGACGAAAGCCCGATCTGCAGGTTGGGGATCAGCGTCGTCACGCTCTTGAGATCGCTGATCTGCTGGCGCTCGAGCACGCGCGACGACAGCGCCGTCACCGCGAGCGCGCTGCGCTGCAGGGCTTCCTCGCGCTTTTCGGCCGTGACGATGATCTCTTCGATCGGCATCACGCGCTCTTCGGCCATCGGAACTTCTTCGACACGCGGCGCGGGCACTTCGCGGCGCGCCAGCTTCGGCGTCTCCAGCGGCACCGCCATGGCGCCGTCGACGAGTTCGGGATCGCGCATGATGCTGATCGTGCGATCGTTGATGATCTCGAAGGTGAGACCGGTGCCGCTCAGCATGCGCCGCAACGCATCGCTCACGCGCAGATGTCCGCTGATGGGCCGCGTGCGCACACCCTGCACGGCGTCGTAATCGAACAGCAACTGCAATCGCGACTGGTCGCTGAATTCGTTGAGGGCGCTCGCGGCGTCCTGTCCGGCGATTTCGAAATCCGGGGGATTCTCATCGGCGCGCAACGGGGCATTCGCCGCCGCGAGGATCGCGCACAGCGTCAGCAGCGGCCGCCGGTTTTTTCGTTCGTCTCCGCGCATCGAATCCGGGCCCCCACGCCCTTCGCTGCGTTTATCGCGACGTCGTCCGGTTCATTTCCTGCGCAGGACGATCGCGTCCGAGTCGTTCATCATGAGCTCCAGCTTGAACGCGCTGGAGAGCGCATCGGCAAAACTTTCGGGATCCGTGGCGGCGAAACTGCCGCCCACGCGCAACGACGCGAGCGTGGTATCGGCGAGGCGGATCTGCCGCTGGTTGTAGCGGTTGAATTCGGTCACGGCTTCGCCCAGCGTCTCGCCGCGGAATTCGAGGCGGCCCGAGGTCCAGGCCATGCGGCGCGCGAGCAGTTGGGGCGCGAGCCGGCTCACGGACACACCATCGGACTTCACGACCGCGGCGTCTCCGGCGATCAGCGGCGGCGCGTCCTGGCCTTGCGCGGAATCCACCGCGACCTTGCCTTCCGTGACGAGCACGTCCACCTGATCACCTTCGCGCAGGCGCACCGAAAAGGCCGTGCC
>JBKPPO010000301.1:0-5947 GCA_046733635.1 Pseudomonadota bacterium
CGCCTGCACGCTGCTGGCCGTGGTGCTGGCGCCGATGGGCGGCGCGGCGCTGCAGATCGGTGACGGCGTCATCGTCGTCGGCGAGCAGCAACCGGCCTGGCGCTGGGTGTTCTGGCCGCAGAAAGGCGAATACGCCAACAGCACGTTCTTCCTGAGCGACGAGCGTGCACTGGCGCAGGCGGAAGTTGTGGCGCTCAGCGATGATGTGCACGACGTGGCGCTCATGTCCGACGGGATGGAGCCGCTCGCCATGCACTTCGCGTCGCGAAAGGCGCACGAGCCGTTCTTTCGTTCGATGTTCGGCCCGCTGCATGCGTCGAGCGCGCCGGGCGAGGCTTCGACGTTGTCGCAACAGCTGCGCGTGTTGCTGGCGTCGCCCGCCGTACGCGCGCGCACGGATGATGACGCCACGCTCGTGCTGGCGTCCCGCCGCGCGGTGACTTCAGCGTGAGATCAGGTACCGGCGCCAGCCACCGAGCGCGCTGATGTCCTCCGCGCCGTCGACGGCGATGGACTCGCAGAGGAATCCGCACACCTGACTTCCGTCCGCGAGCTTCACCTTGCCGATGCCGAGCGGCGCGGGTATGCCGGCGACGAACGACCCGAAGTGCTCGACAGGCATGCGCCAGACTTCCACGTCGACGGTCACGCCGTTCTCTTTCACCTGTACGAGGCCAGGCCGGAAGGGCGGGCCACCCGGCAACGCGTAGAAGCGGTAGATGGGGGCGGTGCGTGTGACCGCGATGCGCCAGGCGCCGCGCTCCAGGAGCTGCGTATTGAGCGGCAGGCCCGAGAGATGCGCGCCGCAGACCATGACGTCGACGGTGGCGGGCGTCGGAGGTTCAGTCTCCGGCGGCGGCAAGGGCAGAGTGGTGGCGCCCTGCGTGCTCACGGACGAACGTTGCAGCTTGCCGGCGAGCGTCAGCAGGTCGTGATCGCTCCAGGCCGGCGCGATCAGCGAGACGCCGAAAGGTAGTTTGGCCGGCGTGAACCCCGCCGGCACGGCCACCGCTGCCAGATCCATGAGATTCACGAAGTTGGTGTACCGCCCCAGGTTGCTGTTGAGGCGGATGGGGTCGGCGTTCACCTCGTCGATGCGGTAATGCGTGCCGGCTGTGGGCAGCGCCAGCACGTCGACACTTTCCCAGAGCGGCCGGGCCCGGCGATTCAGCGCAGCCAGTTTGTATTGCGCACGGAACGCATCCAGGGCCAGCGGTTTCGCGCCGCCCTCGATGATCTGGCGCGTGACCGGGAGCATCGAATCCGGGCGAGCCTGCAGCAGGCTCTCCGTGGCGAGATAACGCTCCGCGACCCACGGTCCTTCGTACAGTAGCTTGGCCGTGTCGAGCAGCGGTTCGACGTCGACTTCGACAGCGGTGCCGCCGAGCGACTCGAGCGCGGCGATGGCCTGCGCGAACAACGCCGGATAATCGGTGTTCCCGAAGAACTCGAGCTGCGAGGCTCGCGGCACACCGAATCGGAACGTGGACGCCGTGGCCCAGCCGCGGCGAGGCGCATTGACGGCGGGACGCGAGCCTGGATCGGCCGCGTCGTATTTCGCGGCGACGGACGCCACGCGCCGCGCATCGTCGGCCGTCAGCGCGAAGATCGACAAAGCATCGAGGGAGCGGCAGGCCGGCACGACGCCGCGCATGCTCAAACTACCCAGCGTCGGTTTGTAGCCTATGAGGTTGTTGAAGGCGGCGGGCACGCGGCCCGAGCCCGCAGTGTCCGTGCCGAGCGAGAAGCTCGCGAGACCCAGGGCGACGGACACCGCCGAGCCGCTCGAGGAGCCGCCGCTCACGTAGTCGGGATCGAACGCGTTGCGGCAGGCGCCGTAAGGCGAGCGTGTGCCGACGAGTCCCGTGGCGAACTGGTCCAGGTTGGCCTTGCCGATCAGGATCGCGCCTGCGTCCAGCAAAGCCTGCACGACGGGCGCGGATTCGGCGGGCGTGTACGCGAAGTCGGGACAGGCGGCGGTGGTGGGAACGCCGGCGAGATCGATGTTGTCCTTGATGACGAAAGGCACGCCATACAACGGCAGCGAAGCCGGCTTCGCCTCCAGGTCCCGGGCACGCGCGCGCAACTCGTCGTCCGGAATCTCGTGGATCCAGATGTGGTGATCCGGGAACTCGCGACGGCGCGCGATCAATGCCTCGACCAGTCGTGTCGGAGTCAGCGAGCCGGCTTCATAAGCGCCGCGCAGCGCGGCCAGGGACAGGTCCAGGTTCATGCGGTCCTCGTTTCGTGCGGCCGGAGCGTGATCAGCGTGTCGCCGGCATTCGCGCCGGCTCCGGGTTTCTGGTGTATGCCCATGACGGTGCCCGCGATGTCGGCGACCACGGCGATCTCCATCTTCATCGCCTCCATGACGATCAGCGTGTCGCCTTTCGCCACGCGCTGGCCGTCGCGGACCGTGATCTGCCAGACGCTGCCGCAAACGGGAGAGGTCACCGCGACGCAGTCCTCGGGTAGTTCGGGCGCCGCCGGTTTGGCCGCGCTCTCGACGACGGGCGTTTCCGCGACACCGGCGGCGCGCCAGCGTTCGCGCTCGGCGTCGAACGCCTCGCGTTGCCGGCGGCGGAAGCGCTCGATCGAGTCCTGTTCGCGGTCGAGAAAGCCCAGGTATTCACCGAGATCGAGATGCGTCTCCTCGATGCGCAGGGGATGGCGGCCATAGGGAAAGCCCTTGCGCATCTCGAGCAATTCCTCGGCGCTCACGGGATGGAAGCGGATCTGGTCGAAGAATCGCAGCAGCCACTGCTTGCCATCGCGGAAGTCCGCGGTCTGCCGGTAGCGATTCCACATCTGCACGGTGCGGCCCACGAACTGGTAGCCGCCGGGGCCTTCCATTCCATACACACACAGATAGGCGCCGCCGATGCCGACGGCATTCTCGGGTGTCCACGTGCGGGCCGGGTTGTACTTGGTGGTGACGAGCCGGTGCCGGGGATCCAGCGGCGTGGCGACGGGCGCGCCCAGATAGACGTCGCCCAGGCCCATGACGAGATAACTTGCGTCGAAGACGATGTCCTTGACCGCCTCGCGCGACTCCAGTCCGTTGATGCGGCGAATGAACTCGATGTTGTCGGGGCACCAGGGCGCATCGGCGCGCACGGACTTGTAGCGTTCGGTGGCGAGCTGGGTGGCCGGGTCGTCCCACGACAAGGGCAGATGCACGATGCGGCTCGGAAGGCGCATGCGATCGACGCGCGGTAGCCTGGCGATCGCGTCGAGCAGCGCGTCGACGAGCTGCAGCTCCGACTCGCGGCCGGAATCGTAGTGCACCTGCAGCGAACGGATGCCCGGCGTGAGATCCAGGATGCTCGCGCGGCGCTGCGTGTTCAGCGCTTCGAACAGCGCCTGCACCTGGAAGCGCAGCACCAGGTCGAGCACGGGCGGGCCGAACTCGATGAGCAGGTTGCTCTCGCCCGCGCGCCGGATGCAGATCTCGGCGTGGTTCTCGATGGCGGGTAGTTTGATCAGGATGGCGGGGTTCGCCGGGATCGACGCGGGCTTCGACTGGCGCTGGAACCGGATGCGATCGCCCGGCCGGAGCTGGCCGATCTTCCAGAGCTGTGAATCGACGATGGTCACCGGGCAGACGAACCCGCCGAGACTCGGGCCGTCCGGGCCCAGGATCACGGGCATGTCGCCCGTGAAATCCACGCTGCCGATGGCGTAGGCGTTGTCGTGGATGTTCGAGGGATGCAGGCCCGCTTCGCCGCCATCGGCGCGCGCCCATTTCGGCGCGGGCCCGATGAGCCGCACGCCGGTGCGGCTGGAGTTGTAGTGCACTTCCCAGTCGGTGGCGAAGAATTCGCGGATGTCGTCGGGCGTGAAGAAGTCAGGTGCGCCGTGGGGGCCGTCGGTGACGGTGATTTCCCAATGACGGGAATACACGGGGCGCTCGCGCTCCGGTATGGGAGTGCAGCCGGCGAGATCCGCGCCGGCTTCGTGGAGTCGCAGCACGTCGCCGGTGCGCAGCGCGCGCCCGCCATGGCCACCGAACTGCCCCAGCGTGAACGTGGCGCGGCTGCCCAGGTATTCCGGCACATCGAATCCGCCACGCACCGCGAGGTAGGCGCGCTGGCCGGCTTCGAGGATCTTGCCGAGCGAGAGCACGCTGCCGCTCTTCACCGGGATCGGCTGCCAGAACTGCACGGGGCGGCCATCGAGCGTGGCCTGCATGCGTGCGCCCGCGAGCGCGATGACCGCGTCCGAAGCGAAGCGCAACGTCGCGCCCGTGACCGTCATCTCGAGCCCGGCCGCGCCGGGTTCGTTGTTCACCATGCGATTGGCGAGCCGCAGCGCCAGCGAATCCATCGGGCCGGAAGGCGGCACGCCCACGTTCCACAGGCCCTGTCGGCCGGGCCAGTCCTGGATCGTGGTCAGGGTGCCAGGCGCGAGCACTTCGATGCCCGGCGGCTGGAACACGTGGCGCGCCAGCATGCCCGTCGTCTGATCGCCCGCGATGAACTCAGGATGTTCGAGAACCGACACCAGGTACGGCAGGTTGGTCTCGATACCATCGATGCGGGATTCGCGCAGCGCCTGCGCGAGATTCTGGCGCGCAGCCTCGCGTGTCTCGCCGCGCGCGATGACCTTGGCCAGCATGGGATCGTAGAACGCGCTGACTTCGGTGCCGCTGTCCACCCAGCCATCCACGCGCAGGTGAGCGGGTAGTTGGACGCGCGTGAGCAGGCCGCTCGCGGGGCGGAAGTTGCGCGCGGCGTCTTCGGCATAGATGCGCGCCTGGATGGCATGGCCGCGTGGCGCATGGCGGTGCGCGCTGAGAGCGGGCGGTTCTCCTGCGGCCGTGCGGATCATCCACTCGACGAGGTCCACACCGCCGACCTCCTCGGTCACGCCGTGTTCGACCTGCAGCCGTGTGTTCACTTCCAGGAAGTAGGAGCGGCGCGCGTCGGCGTCGTACACGAACTCCACCGTGCCGGCGGAGCGATAACCCACCGAGCGGCCGAGTTTCTCGGCGGCCGAATGAAGTTCCCGCCGGGCAACATCATCCAGGTTCGGCGCCGGCGATTCCTCGATGACTTTCTGATTGCGGCGCTGGACCGAGCAATCGCGTTCGCCGAGCGCGATGACCTCGCCACGGCCGTCGCCGAACAACTGCACTTCGAGATGCCGCGCGCGGGCCACGAACTTCTCGAGGAACACGCCGGCATTGCTGAAGTTGCCGGCCGCGAGCCGCTGCACGGCGGCGTAGGAATCCTCGAGATCACGTGCGGAGTCGCAGCGGCGCATGCCGATGCCGCCGCCGCCCGCGGTGCTCTTGAGCATGACGGGATAACCGATGCGCTCGGCGGCTTCGAGCGCCGCGGGCAGATCGGGCAGCAGGTCCGTGCCCGGCAACAACGGCAGGCCGGCGCGCTGAGCGAGGTCGCGCGCCGTGTGCTTGAGGCCGAAGTCGCGCATCTGTTGCGGCGTGGGGCCGATGAAGACGATGCCCGCCGCTTCGCAGGCGGCCGCGAAGCCCGCGTTTTCCGAGAGGAAGCCGTACCCTGGGTGGATGGCCTCGGCGCCCGACAGGCGCGCGATCTCGAGCAGCCGTTCCTGCCTCAGGTAACTCTCGGCGGCCGGCGCCGGGCCTAACAACCAGGCTTCGTCCGCGTCGCGAACATGGGGGGAGTGGGCGTCGATCTCCGAATACACCGCGACGGACGCGATGCCCATCGACTTCAACGTGCGCTGGATGCGGCAGGCGATGGCGCCGCGATTGGCGATCAGTATCTTCTTGAACATTGCGCAGTCCCCCGGGGGTGGGTGCTGCGCCAGGTCGTCCCGGCGTGGATGGGAAGTCCGGACGGGTCGTCCCGCCGGCCCGGACGGGCGATCACGCGCCCTCCCGGATCAGAACCCGAACGGGCGTCGGGTTGTAGGCATTGCAAGGATTGTTGAGCTGCGGACAGTTGGAAATGAGCACCAG
>JBKPPO010000302.1:0-6820 GCA_046733635.1 Pseudomonadota bacterium
GCACGTGGGCTTCAAGCGCACCGGCAACGACAACGGGGACAGTTCCGAGGACTAACTGAATGACCGAGCCGATTTCTCTCGACATCATGGGAGTGCGGCGGCTGCTGCCGCATCGCTATCCCTTCCTGCTCGTCGATCGCGTGCTGGAATGCGTGAAAGGCGAGCGCATCAAGGCGATCAAGAACGTCACCACGAACGAGGAATTCTTCTCAGGTCACTTTCCGCATCGGCCCGTGATGCCGGGCGTGCTGATCCTGGAGGCGCTCGCCCAGGCCGCGGGCATCCTCGCGTTCATCACCGCCGATGTCGTGCCCGATGAGTCGACGCGGTTCTTTTTCGTCGGCATCGACAAGGCGCGCTTCCGCAAGCCCGTGGAGCCGGGCGACCAGCTCATCCTCACGGCCACGTTCGAGCGCGCGTTCAAGGGCATCTGGAAGTTCGACACCGTCGCGTACGTCGGCGACAAGGAAGTGGCTTCCGCGGAGATGATGGTCGCTCCCGAAACCAACAAGACGTCGAAGGCGCCCGCGGCGTGAGCAGCATCGATCCACGCGCCATCGTCTCCCCGAAGGCGGAACTCGCCGAGGGCGTGATCGTCGGTCCTTACAGCGTCATCGAAGACGGCGTGAAGATCGGCAAGGGCACGTGGATAGGCCCGCATGCCGTCATCAAGGGCCCCACGACCATCGGCGAAGGCAACAAGATCTTCCAGTTCGCGTCCATCGGCGATGCGCCGCAGGATCTCAAGTACAAGGGTGAACCGACGCGACTCGAGATCGGCGATCGCAACGTGTTCCGCGAATTCACGACGATGAACCGCGGCACCGTGGGCGGCGGCGGCGTCACGATCATCGGCAGCGACAACCTGTTCATGGCCTTCACGCACGTGGCGCACGACTGCCGCGTGGGCAGCAGGATCGTGATGGCCAACTACGCGACGCTCGCCGGCCACGTCGAGCTCGGCGACTGGGTGATCATGGGCGGCTATTCCGGCACGCACCAGTTCACGAAAGTGGGTGCGCACGCGTTCATCGGCAACAACGCCGCGGTGACGCGCGATGTGCCGCCCTACGTCATGGCTGTCGGTACACCCGCCGTGCCGCACTCGATCAATTCTGAAGGCCTCAAGCGGCGCGGCTTCACGCCCGAGCAGATCCGGAATCTCAAGAACGCCTACCGCGTGCTCTACCGTTCGGACAAGAAGCTCGACGACGCGGTGGCCGAACTCAAGGTGATGGCCGAGACGCAGCCCGAGATCCAGCCGATGATCGATTTCATCGCTGCCTCGACGCGCAGCCTCGTGCGCTGACCGCGAGAGCCGCGGTGCGCATCGCACTGGTAGCCGGCGAGACCTCCGGGGATACGCTCGGCGCCGCGCTCATCGAAGGGTTGAAGCGGCGTTTTCCCCAGGCCACGTTCGCCGGTGTGGCGGGACCCAGGATGCGCGCCGCGGGCTGCGAAGCCTGGCACGACATCGAGTCGCTGTCGGTCATGGGCCTCACCGAGGTCCTGGCCCATCTGCCGCGTCTTCTCAGCCTCCGAGGCAGACTCCGCCGCCGACTCATCGAGTGGGCGCCGGACGTCTTCATTGGCGTGGATTACAAGGAATTCAACCTGGGTCTCGCGAGGCAGCTCAAACGCGCCGGCCTCACTACCGTGCAATACGTGAGTCCGCAGGTCTGGGCGTGGCGGCAGGGCCGGGTGCGCACCATCGGTGAATCCGTGGACCTGGTGCTCTGCCTGTTTCCGTTCGAGCCGGAGTTCTACCGTGAGCATGGCGTACGCGCGGCGTTCGTCGGGCATCCGCTGGCGGATCAGGTGCCGCTCGTGATCGATCAGGACGCTGCGCGTGCCGAATTCGGCATCGAGCGCGGCGCGCGGGTGCTCGCGGTGCTGCCGGGCAGCCGGCGCGGTGAGGTGGAAAAACTAGCGGACTGCTTCGCCGGCGCGGCCGAACTACTCGCGCAGCGATACCCCGGGTTGATCACGCTCGCGCCCATGGTCACGCCGCAGTTGCGTGATCTGTTCGCGGCGCGTACTGCCGCACTCGCGCCCACCGCGAAGGTGCGCTTCCTGGATGGGCAGGCCCGGCGGGTACTGGCCGCGGCCGACGTGGTGCTGGTGGCTTCCGGCACCGCGACGCTCGAGACGGCACTGAGCAAACGACCCA
The DNA here is from genome assembly GCA_046733635.1 of Pseudomonadota bacterium. Taxonomy (GTDB): domain Bacteria; phylum Pseudomonadota; class Gammaproteobacteria; order Steroidobacterales; family Steroidobacteraceae; genus CADEED01. The sequence goes on from JBKPPO010000302.1 coordinate 2,171, forward strand.
TGGTCGTCGCGTACAAGCTGGGCGCCATCACCGCGTTTCTGCTGCGCAACCTCAAGCTCGTGAAGACGCAGCACTTCTCGCAACCGAATCTGCTGGCGCGCAAGGAACTCGTGCCCGAGTTCTTCCAGGAAGCGGCGAGCCCCGTGAATCTCGCGAATGCACTGGCGCACTGGATCGAGCATCCGGACGCGGTGGCGAAGGTGCGCGAGGAATTCGCCGCCCTGCATGCCAGCCTGCGTTGCGATGGCGCCGAGCGCGCCGCCAACGAAGTCGCCGAACTACTCACCGCGCGCGTGGCCGTGCCATGAAGGCCGGCGTGAAACTTCGCGTCCGGCTCCGCGTGGCCGGCGTGGACGAAGCGGGACGCGGACCTCTGGCTGGACCCGTGGTCGCGGCCGCGGTGATCCTCAATCCTGCTCGACCCATCCGCGGGCTCGCGGATTCCAAGGAGCTCGAGCCCGAAGAGCGGGTGCGCCTGGCGCGCCTGGTGCGCGAGCGCGCGCTGTGTTTCGCCGTGGCGTGGGCCGATGCCGAGGAAATCGACAGCATCAACATCCTCCAGGCCACCATGCTGGCCATGCGCCGGGCACTGATGGGACTCGCCGTGCCGCCCCAGGAGGTCCTGGTGGATGGCAATCGTTGCCCTTGTCCTGACGGGCTGGGTTTCGACTGCCGCTACGAAGCGGTGGTGAAGGGCGATGCCAGGGTGCCGGCGATCAGCGCGGCGTCCATCCTGGCCAAGACCACGCGCGATGCGCTCATGTGCGAGCTCGATGGCCGCTACCCGGGCTTTTCGTTGTCGGGGCACAAGGGATACTGCACGCCCAGTCATGTGGCGGCCATCCAGTCGCTGGGGCCGAGTCCGTTGCATCGGCGCAGCTTCGCGCCCGTGCGCGTGGAGAGCGGCCTGCTGCTGGAGACACACGTCGATTCCCTGGAAGCGCTGACGGCCTGATACCTGCCGCTGCAGGGAAGCTTGTAAAGGCAAGTCGCTGAATCGCTTTGCAAGCGAAATTACGCGCGCGTTCGTTGCTAAACTTCGCGCCGCATGTCGAGCGCCGCATCCTCCTTCGTCCATCTCCGCTTGCACACCGAGTATTCGCTGCGAGACAGCGTGGTGCGCATTCCGGAACTCGTGGAGCGGGCGTCGAAACTGGGCATGCCCGCGTTGGCGGTGACCGATCAGCACAACCTGTTCGCGATGGTGAAGTTCTATCGCGAGTCGCTGAAGCTCGGCGTGAAGCCGATCATCGGCGTGGACGTGTCGCTGCGCGCCGTTGGCGAGCGCGTCGCGCCGCATCGGCTGACGCTGCTCTGCAAGGATCCCGCCGGGTATCAGAATGTCGCCGACCTGATCACGCGCGCCTGGCTGCACGGGCAGGACAAAGGCGTGCCGCTCATCGACCGTAGCTGGCTCGATGCGGAGAGCACGCGCGGACTCATCGCGATCTCCGGATTCGCCGAAGGCGACGTGGGCAAGGCGCTCATGATGGACAAGACCGCGGACGCGCTCACGCTGGCGCGCGAGTGGCAGCAGCTCTTCGGCAATCGCTACTACCTCGAACTGCAGCGCCTCGGCCGGCCCGACGACGAAGCGCTGGTCGCGAAGACGGTCACGCTCAGCCAGCAGACGGGCATTCCGGTGGTGGCCACCAATGACGTGCGCTTCCTCACGCCCGCCGACTTCGAGTCGCATGAGGCGCGTGTGTGCATTGCCGAGGGCGCGCAACTCGCCGATCCCTCGCGGCCTCGAAGATACAGCGAAGCGCAGTACCTGAAGTCTCCCGCGGAGATGGGCGAGCTGTTCGCCGACATCCCCGAGGCGCTGGCGAACACCATGGAGATCGCGCGGCGTTGTTCGCTGCCGCTCAAGCTCGGTGAATCGCGACTGCCGATTTTTCCGCTGCCCGAGGGCGTCGCCGTCGAGGCGCACATCCGCGAAGAGTCGCTGCGCGGCTTCGAGGCGCGTGAGAAGGTTTTCGACGAGTCGCAGAAAGCACGCCTCGAGGAATATCGTCAGCGGCTCGACCGCGAACTCGGCGTCATCTCGAAGATGGGTTTCGCGGGGTACTTCCTCATCGTCGCGGACTTCATCAAGTGGGCGCGCGCCAACGGCGTGCCCGTGGGCCCCGGCCGTGGTTCAGGCGCAGGATCGCTCGTCGCATTCAGTCTCGGCATCACCGACATCGATCCGCTCAAGTACGACCTGCTGTTCGAGCGCTTCCTGAATCCCGAGCGCGTGTCGATGCCCGACTTCGACATCGACTTCTGCATGGACGGCCGCGACCGCGTCATCGAATACGTGTCGCAGAAGTACGGCCGCGAGCGCGTCTCGCAGATCATCACCTACGGCACCATGGCCGCGAAGGCCGTGGTGCGCGACGTGGGCCGCGTACTCGGCATGGGCTACGGCTACGTCGACAAGATCGCCAAGCTGATTCCGTTCGAGCTCGGCATCACGCTGGACGACGCGCTCGAAAAGGAACCCGAGCTCAAGCGGCTCTACAAGGAAGACGAGGAGATCAAGAACCTCATCGACCTCGCGCGTTCGCTCGAAGGCCTCACGCGCAACGCCGGCATGCACGCGGGCGGCGTGGTCATCGCGCCGTCGAAGCTCACGGAGTTCGCGCCGCTGTATGCGGACGACGAAGGCGGCAGCGTCGTCACGCAGTTCGACAAGGATGACGTCGAAGCCGCGGGCCTGGTCAAGTTCGACTTCCTCGGCTTGCGTACGCTCACCGTCATCGACCGCGCGGTGAAGATCGTCAACGCGCGCCGCGCGCAGAAAGGGGAGGCGCCGCTCGACGTCACCGCCTTGCCCATGGACGACGCGGCGACCTACGAGCTCATGCAACAGGCGCGGACCACCGCGGTGTTCCAGCTCGAATCCCGCGGCATGAAGGACCTGATCCGGCGCCTGAAGCCGGATACCTTCGAGGACATCGTGGCGTTGGTCGCGTTGTTCCGTCCCGGCCCGCTCGAGTCGGGCATGGTGGGCGACTTCATCGAGCGCAAGCACAGCCGCAACGATCCGCTCGCGCCGCCCATCGACTATCTACATCCCTCGCTGCAGCCGGTGCTCGCGCCCACCTACGGCGTCATCCTGTACCAGGAGCAGGTGATGCAGATCGCGCAGGTGCTCGCCGGCTACACGCTGGGCGGCGCCGACATGCTCCGGCGCGCCATGGGCAAAAAGAAGCCCGAGGAGATGGCCAAGCAGCGCTCGATCTTCCTCGCGGGTGCCGTCAAGAACGACGTTCCGGAAGCGCAGGCGGCGCACATCTTCGACCTCATGGAGAAGTTCGCGGGATACGGCTTCAACAAGTCGCACTCGGCCGCGTACGCGTTGTTGTCGTACCAGACCGCATGGCTCAAGCAGCACGAGCCCGCTTCGTTCATGGCGGCCGTGCTCTCCGCGGACATGGACCACACCGACAAGGTGGTGGGCCTGCTCTATGACTGCCGCAAGGAAGTCGGACTCACCATCCTGCCGCCGCACGTGAATCTCTCCGGCTACGAATTCGCGGTGGTGGACGACAAGACCATCCGCTACGGACTCGGCGCCATCAAGGGCGTGGGCGAGGGCGCGGTGGCGGCGATCGTCAACGAGCGCAAGGCGAACGGCGACTACGCGAGCCTCGAGGATCTGTGCCGCCGGCTGGATCTCTCCAAGATCAACCGTCGCGTGCTCGAGGCACTCATCAAGTCCGGCAGTCTCGACGGCCTGGCCGCGAACCGCGCGACCTTGTTCAAGCGCCTCGACGGCGCCCTGGCGCTGGGCGAGCAGAACAGCAAGGCCAACGAAACGGGCCAGCACGACATCTTCGGTCTCGCCACCTCGCATGCGCCCGAAGCCGTGCGTGCGAGCGCGCCGGACCAACCCGAATGGACGGACACCGTGCGTTTGCGCGGCGAGCGCGAGACGCTGGGGCGCGCGATCTCCGGTCATCCGATCGACCGTTTCGTCAACGATCTGCCGCGATTCATCACCGGGCGAATCGTGGACTATCTGGAAGCGGATCGTCCCCAGGCGAGCGCCGAAGGCGGCAAGAGTTTCTTCGGCGGGAAGCCCGCTGCCATCGCGGGCGTGGTCGAAGAGGTGCGCAAGCGTGGACCGCGCACCGAGATCCTGCTGGATGACGACTCAGGCCGCATCGCCGTGAGCTTCTTCGACGAGCAATACCAGCAATATCGAGAACTGCTGGTGAAGGACGCGCTGTTGCTCATCGAAGGCAAGGTGCGGTTCGATGAGTTCGCGAACACCTGGGTGCTTCGCGGCAACAAGGTGAGCGAGCTCGAACGGCTGCGCGAGAAAGAGGCGCGCCGCATCGTGCTCAAGGTGAAAAGCGCGGACGGTTTGTCGCTCGACAAGCTGCAGGCGCTGCTCGCGCAGCATCGCGGCGGCGGTTGCCACGTCGCCATGCAGTTCGTGGGCAAGAGCGCGCGCGGCACTTTGTCCTTCGGGCCCGAGTGGAACGTGAAGGCTTCACCCGCACTCGTCGAAGAACTCGAATCGCTCCTGGGCCGCGGCCGCATCGCCGTGCTCTACAGTCCGCCGCCGTCCGCATCCGCGTCGTCCTACGGCTGAGGCCGCCGGGGTCACTCCTCATCTTCGAGAAACGGGCGCAGACCTCGCCAGGCGCGGCCGAT
>JBKPPO010000303.1:0-12551 GCA_046733635.1 Pseudomonadota bacterium
AACCACACTCATCCGATTTCTCCGATCGGCAGGCGCTAAAGTACGGCCCCCGACTCGCTCGATATTTGCGGGAAGGCTGTTTAACACACGAAGCCGTCATATACAATCAATCACGTTCAGATTCGATCACGGAGGGGACGGAGCCGTGATAAAAGGAATCGCAAATGCTGGAAAAAGAGCGGCATAACCTGATTTTGAAGCTTGTCGAGGAACGCTCGATCGTGAGCGTGGGCGACCTTCTCGACCTTCTCGGGGCCTCCGAAGCCACGATTCGCAGGGACATCAACGCGTTGGCCGAGCGCGGCGAAGTGAAGCGCATCCGTGGCGGCGCCGAGGCCGTGAGACCGCGACATCAGCCGCACCTCGTCGGCATGCCTTTCGCGATGAGTCAGGACGTCAGCGTCCCGCAAAAGCGGGCAATTGCGCGCGCCGCGGCCGAACTCATCACCCCGGGCGAAAGCATCATCATCAATGGCGGCACCACGACGTTCGCACTGGTCGAGTTCCTCGAGAACTCCGATCTCGACATCCTGACGAACTCCTTCCCGATCGCCGCCAAACTATTCGCCACCAGCCGCAACCGGATCACGCTGCCGGGCGGCACGTTGTTCCGCGAGCAGAACATCGTCCTGTCGCCGTTCGAGAACGACACCATCGAGAGTTTTTGGGGCAACAAGCTGTTCGTCGGCTGCTACGGCCTCAACCGATTCGGAATGATGGAAGCCGATCCGCTGATCGTGCAGGCGCAGACCAAGCTGTTGAAGCGCAGCGAACACGTGATCGTGATGGCGGACAGCTCCAAGCTGCGCCGCAAGTCCGCGATGATCGTGGCCGGTCTGGATCGCATCAACACCATCGTCACCGACGATGGCGCGAAGGCTGAAGAACTCGAGGATTTCCGCAACGCGGGGATCAAGGTGATCGTGGCCAAGGTCACGGAAGAAGACGAGATGAAGAAACTCGCCTGAAGGGGGCGGGTAGTTCGAAGGGTCGTGGGGGTTGTTCGTGAAGAAGAGTCTGATCGCGGTCGCGGCCGCGTTGATGTGCCTCGCCGGCTGCGCGAAGAAGGAAGAAGCGCCGGCCGAGGGCAAACGCGTGCGCGTGGGCCTCGTGGCCAAGTCGCTGGGAAATGGATTCTTCGACGCGGTGCATAAGGGTGCGCAGGAAGCGGCCCAGCAGCTGGATGCGGAAGTGATCTTCGTGGGCCCGACCACGCCGACCGCCGAAGGCCAGATCGAAACCCTCAATTCGCTGATCGCCCAGCGCGTGGATGCCATCGCGGTGTCCGCGAATGATCCGGACGCGCTCGCGCCGACGCTCAAGAAGGCGATGGACCGCGGCATCAAGGTGGTGTCGTACGACTCCGCGGTGGCGCAGGCGGGCCGCCTCGCGCATCTCGCGCCGTCTTCGGATCAGCTCATCGGCGAGACCGTGGTCGCGCTCGCGGCGGAACTCACGCCGGAGGCGAAGGGCAAGTTCGCCGTGGTCTCCGCCACGCCCACGTCGACGAACCAGAACTCCTGGCTGGAGCAGATGCGCACCGCATTAGCTACCCAGCCGGGCCTGCAGATGGTGGCCGTGGCGTATGGCGACGACGTTTCCGACAAGTCCTATCGCGAGGCCGCCGCCTTGCTCAAGCAACACCCGGATCTCGCGGTGCTCGTGAGCATCAGCTCGGTGGGCATCGTCGCTTCGGCCAAGGCCGTGGAAGACGCGGGCCTCACAGGCAAGGTGAAGGTGACCGGACTCGGACTGCCTTCGGAGCTTGCGGGCTACGTGCAGAAGGGTGTGGTGCCGAAGTTCGCGATCTGGAATCCCATCGATCTTGGGTACTCGGTCACCCAGATCGCGGTGCATCTGGTTCGCGGCGCGGACGTGACGAAGCCCGTCTCCATGGGCCGCATGGGTGAAGTGACTTTTGCCGCCGACGGCGTGGGCGCGATGAGCAAGCCGTTCATCTACGACGCCGGCAACGTGGCGGAGTTCGCGAAGATCTTCTGACCCGTGTCGTCCCCCGTCCTGACGCTGGCCGATATCCGCAAGCACTTCGGCGGAGTGCGTGCGCTCGAGCGCGTGAGCCTGGAGTTGCCACGCGGCGCAGTCACTGCGCTCATCGGTGAGAACGGCGCCGGAAAGTCGACGCTGGTGAAGATCCTCTCGGGCATCCATCAGCCGGATGCCGGCGAGATCCGCATCGACGGCGCGCCGGTCCGCATCGCGAGCCCGCAGTCTGCGCGCGATCTCGGCATCGGCGTGGTCCACCAGGAATGCCAGGTATTCGACAACCTCAGCGTGGCGGAGAACCTGTTCATCCACTCTCAGCCGCGCCGTCGCGGACTCGTGGACTGGCGCGGCATGCGTGCGCACGCGGAATCGCTGCTGCGCGATCTGGATGCGGGCTTCGATGCGGACATCCCGGCGGGCCGGCTCAGCATCGCGCAGAAACACGTGGTGCAGATCGCGCGGGCGCTCACCCATGAATCGCGCGTGCTGATCCTCGATGAGCCGACGGCGTCGTTGTCACAACGGGAATGCGCCGAGCTGTTCCGCATCGTGCGCAAGCTGCGTGACGCCGGCTGCTCGCTGCTCTTCATCAGTCACAAGTTCGAGGAGATAGACGAACTCGCGGATCGATACACCGTGTTCCGGGACGGCATGTCGGTGAGCTCGGGTTCGCTGAAGGAGACTTCGCGCGACGAGTTGATCCGCCTCATGGTCGGCCGGCCCGTGGATCAGCTCTTTCCGAAACTCGACTGCACGCCGGGTGCGGAGCTGCTTCGTGTGGAGAGGCTCGGCCGGGCGGGCGAGTTCGAAGACATCTCGTTCACGCTGCGCCGGGGCGAAATCCTCGGCGTCTATGGTCTCGTCGGCGCCGGGCGCACCGAACTCGCGGAGTCCTTGTTCGGAGTCACGCGCCCGGACCGCGGCAGCGTGCACCTCGCGGAGGACGCGCGTGCCGCCGGTATCGCGCTGGTGCCCGAAGATCGCCAGTCGCAGGGCGGGATCCTGGATTTCTCGCTGGCCGCCAACATCGCGCTGACCAATCACGGCACGCTCGCGCCCAAGGGCTGGTGCAGCCGCACGCGCGAGTCCGCATTGGCGCGGCAGTGGATAGAACGGCTGGCCATCAAGGCCAACGGCCCCGAACAGATCGTGCGATCGCTCTCGGGTGGCAATCAGCAGAAAGTGGTCATCGCCAAGTGGCTGGCGCGTGCGCCCGGTGTGCTGATCCTCGACGAGCCCACGAAAGGGATCGACGTCGGCGCGAAGGCCGCGGTGCATCGCGTGACCAGCGAATTCGCGCAGGCGGGCGGTGGCGTGATCATGATCTCGTCGGAGATCCCGGAAATCCTCGGCATGTCCGACCGGGTCCTGGTGATGCGCCGTGGACGGATCCGCGCGGAGTTCTCGCGCGCCGAGGCCACGAGCGACGCGTTGCTGCGCGCGGCCAGCGACGCATGAAGACCCTGTTCGCTTCTTTGTCCGATACGGGCCGCCGCGATCTCGCCTTTGGCGCGCTGACGCTCGCGCTGTTCATCGCCGTCACGATCGAATTCCCCGGCTTCGCCTCGCCGCGCAACGTGGCCGGACTGCTCGACGACACGGCCATCCTCGTCATGCTGGCGCTCGCGCAGATGCTGGTCATCCTGGTGCGCGGCATCGATCTGTCAATCGCCGCCAATCTCGCGCTCTGCGGCATGCTGGCGGCGCAATTCGATCGCGCTTTCCCCGGCATGGGTGTGTTGCCGGTGCTGCTGCTCACGCTGACCTGCGGCGGCCTGTTGGGCGCGTTCAATGGCCTGCTGGTCTGGAAGCTCAGGCTGCCGCCCATCGTGGTCACGCTCGGCACCATGTCCATCTACCGCGGCGTCATCTTCCTGATCTCGAAAGGCGCCTGGGTCAACGAAAACGAGATGTCGCGCGGCTTCCTCGCATTCCCGCGCATCGAACTCCTGGGGCTCACGCTGCTGACCTGGCTCGCAGTGGTGCTGGTCGTCGCATTCGTGCTGCTGCTACGCGGTTCACGCCTTGCGCGTGATCTGTACGCCGCGGGCGGCAATCCCCACGCCGCGGGGTTCTCGGGCATCGATGCGGGCCGCGCGCAGTTCATCGCCTATACGATCTGCGGCGCCATCGCCGGCGTGTGCGGCTATCTCTGGGTGGCGCGGTTCGCCGTGGCGTATACCGACATCGCGCTCGGCTTCGAGCTTTCGGTGATAGCTGCGTGCCTCATCGGCGGCGTCTCCATCGCGGGAGGCGTCGGCTCGGCGCTCGGAGTGCTGTTCGGCTGCCTGTTCATCGGCATCATCCGCAGCAGCCTGCCGCTCGTCGGCATCTCGGCGTTCTGGCAGATGTTCATAAACGGGGCGGTGATCCTCGCGGCGGTGCTGCTCAGCGCGAGGCAACGCGAGGCCAGGCGGACGATCCTCGAGGCCGGCGACGACGTGCGCGAGGCCCGCTCATGAAGCGCTTCCTGCGCTGGGAGAGCCTGCTCGCCGCCGTGTTCGTGGCCGAGTTCGTGTTGTTCGCATCGATCTCGCCGTACTTCCTCGACGTGTACACGCTCTCGGACGCCACCTTCAACTTCACCGAACGCGCCATCGTCGCGTTGCCGCTGGCGCTGCTGATCATCGCCGGCGAGATCGACATCTCCATCGCGGCCATCATCGCGTTGTCGTCGGTATCGATGGGCCTGGGTGCGGCCAGCGGCGCGGGCACGGGAACGGTGGTCTGCATCGGACTGGGCACGGGACTCGCCGCCGGCATGATCAATGGCGCGCTCGTGACGCTGGGACGCGTGCCGTCGATCGTCGCCACCATCGGCACCATGACGCTGTTCCGCGGCGCGGCCTATGCGGTGTTGGGCGACCGCGTCCTCAAGGACTATCCACCCGGATTCGAAGCCTTCGGTCAGGGTTATCTCGTGGGGCCGGTCTCCAACGAGCTGGGGCTGTTCGTCCTGTTTGCCGTGGTGTTCGGCGTATTCCTGCACTACACGCGATGGGGCCGGGTTATCTTCGCCGTCGGCGCGAATCCCGTGGCCAGCCGTTTCGCGGGCGTGCCAGTGGATCGTTATCGATTCGCATTGTTTTCACTGACGGGCCTGTTCGCGGGTCTGGCCGCGGTGCTGCTGACGTCACGTCTGGGCTCCACGCGGCCTTCGATCGCGCAGGGCTGGGAGCTCGAGATCATCAGCATGGTCATCCTGGGTGGTGTGTCGGTGTGGGGCGGCAAGGGCAGCATCCTCGGGGTGGTGCTCGCGGCGCTCGTGTTCGGCCTCATCACCTTCGGTCTCGGCCTCATGAACATCCCCGGCATCGTGATGTCGATCTTCGTGGGCTCACTGCTCATCCTAGTGGTCGCCGTACCCGCGTTGCTCGAGCGCGTGAAGGCGGTGCGCGTATGAACGCCCGCGCGCAGCCGCTGGTCGCCGTTCTCGACGTGGGCAAGACCAACGCCAAGTTGTCGGTGGTCGACGTGGAGCAGGGGCGCGAGACCTGGAGCGTCCGGCGCCCGAACAACCTCGTGCAAGGTCCCGCGGGGCGTGAACTGGATGTCGTGGCGATCGAGTCCTGGTTCATCGAGTCGCTGCGCGCGGCGCCGGACAAGGAACGCATCGGCGTCATCGTCCCGATCGCGCACGGGGCTGCCGCCGTGCTCGTGGACCATGCGGGCGAAGTGCTGGCCGCGCCGGACTACGAAGACAGCTGCTTCGATCACGTGAGCGAGGAGTACGCGCAGCTCCGCGACGCTTATTCGTTGACCTTCTCGCCGAACCTGCCCCAGGGACTCAACCTCGGACGGCAGCTCTTCTACCTGCAATCGCGGCGCCCCGAGCTGTTCCAGCGCACCGCGCAGATTTTGCTGTACCCGCAGTACTGGGCCTGGCGGCTCTCGGGTGTGTTGGCGGCGGAGGTCACCTCGCTGGGCACCCATACCGACCTCTGGCGGCCGCATGAACGGGCCTACTCCCAGCTCGCCCGCAAACAAGGTTGGGCGCGCCTCATGCCGCCGCAGCGCGGCGCGAACGATCGCCTGGGCCGCGTGCGTCCCTCCCTGGCGGCCGCCACCGGCGTCGACGCGGCCTGCGAAGTGGCCTGCGGCATCCACGATTCCAATGCGTCGTACCTGCGCTTCCTCATGGATCGGGAGCGCGAGGCCTTCACCGTGGTTTCGAGCGGCACCTGGACCATCGTCATGGCGAATCGCGGCGACCTTCGGCGCCTGCGCGAAGACCGCGACATGCTGGCCAACGTCAACGCATTCGGCGCGCCCGTGGCCACGGCGCGTTACATGGGTGGCCGGGAATACGAGGCCATCGCCAGGACGCAGGAGCATCCCACCGAAGAAGCGGTGATGCGCGTGCTGTCCAAAGGCGCAATCGCCTTGCCATCGTTCGCGAGCGCGGGGCCCTATTCGGGCCGTGTCGGAAAGGTCGAAGGCAACGACGGTTTCGACGGAGTCCACCAGGCCGCGTTGGCCACGGTGTACTCCGCGTTGATGTCCGCCCTGCTCATCGAGTCGCTGGGCTCGGCGGGCGAGATCTTCGTCGACGGGCCGCTGGCGAGGAACCCGATGTTCGCGCGGCTGCTCGCGGGCTGCGTTCCCGTCGGCACGGTGCGCATCCATGACGAAGGCGGCGGCACCCGCGTGGCCGCGCACCTCGCGGGATTGCGTGCTCCGGCGCCGGATGCGCCCAAGTCCGTGCTCCCGTTGCGCGCACCCGGATTGCTCGATTACCAAGCCAACTGGCGGCATCGGCTGGAAGAGCGATAAGCCTTCCGCGGCCCCGATGCAGGGGTGCCCAGCCCCTCGTGCGCCCCATCACATCCGGTGGTTGCGCTGCATCACATAATTTTCGGTCGCGCCCGCGCGCGCGCGATTTGACAGTCCATTATTAGAAATGCGTTTCCGCTGAACGGCTTAGGCGCTGTGAAGCTCGACCCCGAAGATGTTCTGGCGGATGGCCCGCCACCGGTTGAGGCGACTGCCCGCCGGGTTTTACCTGAATCGGGTGGGAGCCTTTCGCATGAAGCGCCATTTCATTTCCAGCGTCTCCGCACTGTGGCTGCTGGCCCTGGGCGGACCGGCGGCCTTCGCGCAGGCGACCTACTACACAAACGCGGATAACGAGAACAACGCGGGCACGCATGCGCCGGACAACGACATGGATGTGTCGCTCGGCAACGCGTCGGGTCTCCACCCCATCGAATTCAACATCGACGTGGCCACGTAGCCGCGCAGCTCCGCGGTGCTCACGCTGCGCAATCTCGACGTGGACGAAGAAGACGGCGAAGTCGATCTCGTCTACCTCAACGGTCACCTGCTCGGGAAACTCACCGGCGACAACAACGTCTGGAGCTCGACCGCGTTCCAGGTGAATCCGGCGTGGATCGTCGCGGGGCGCAATCTCGTGCGCATCGACGTGGATACGAGCGGTGACGCCACGGCCTGGGTGACCACCAGCGACTGGGGCCAGCTCCTCATCGACGGCGGCGGCGCGGTCAACGGCGACACGCGCAGCGTGCAGATCAGCGGCACCTCGGTGAACGCCAACACCGTCACCATCAATACCTCGACGTCAGTGCACTCGATCTCCGGCGGCACCTATCGCCTGCAGGTGACGCTCATCGATCCCAGCGGCAACGCGGTGTCCGTGCTCTCGCAGGATTTCAACGTGGCGGCTGGTGGCGACGTGACGCGACTCGCGAACCCGGCCTATCCACTGACGAATGCCTCGGGCATCTACACCGTGCAGGCGCAGCTCTTCTGGCTGGACCCCGGCCAGGGCAACTTCCCGGTGCAGCAGGACATCGCCACCGCCCAGTTCACGCACACCTACCACGTGGGCGCGAGCAACTTCCAGAATGACAGCGACGGCGACGGGCTGTTCGACGGCGCCGAAACCACGTTGGGCACGGACCCCAACGACGCCGACACCGATGGCGACGGCATCGGCGACGGCGCTGAAGTCGGTGCGAATCCGGCCACGCCGCGCGACGCGGACGGCGACGGGATCATCGACGCGATCGAGTCGTCCATCGTCGACACGGACGCCGATGGCGTCTCCGACCAGCTCGACGCGGCCAACACGAATCCCTGCGTTCCCAGCGCCAATACGGGGGCGTGCCTCGCAGCCGACAGCGATGGCGATGGCCTCACGAACGCCCAGGAAGACGCACTGGGCACGAGCCGTAACAACGCGGACACCGATGGCGACGGCGCGAACGACGGCGCCGAGGTGGGCGGCAACCTGAACGCGCCCGTCGATACCGACGGGGACGGCACGCCGGACGTGCACGAGTCTTCGCTCATCGATACCGACGGCGACGGCGTCTCCAACCAGGCCGATGCGGCCAACAACAACCCCTGCCTCCCGAACGCGAACTCTGCCCCTTGTCTCGCGCTCGACAGCGACGGCGACGGGCTGAGCAATGGCCAGGAAAACGTCCAGGGCACGAACCGTAACGATCCGGATACCGATGGCGACGGCGTCAACGACGGCGCCGAAGTCGGCGGCAACGTGAACGCACCGGCCGACACCGACGGTGACGGCGTCATCGATGCGATCGAGTCCTCGATCGTCGATGCGGATGGCGATGGCGTGCCCGATCAGGCGGACCCGTTCAACAACAACCCTTGTGTTCCCTCGCCGAATTCCGCCGCCTGCCTCGCGGCCGACAGCGATGGCGATGGCCTCACCAACGCGCAGGAAGATGCGCTCGGTACGAATCGCAATCAGGCGGATACCGATGGCGACGGCACGCCCGACGGCGTGGAAGTGGGCGGCAACGTCAGCGCGCCCGTCGATACGGACGGCGACGGAATCCCCAACGTGCGGGAATCCTGGAGCTCGGACGCCGACAACGATGGCGTCTCGGATCAGCTCGATTCCGCCAACCTCAATCCCTGTGTCCCGAATCCGCAGGTCGCGGCCTGCCTGAGCGTCGACAGCGATGGCGATGGCCTCACGAATGGCCAGGAAGACGCGCTGGGCACGGATCGCAACGATCCCGATACCGACGGCGACGGCCTCGACGACGGGGCGGAAGCGGGTGCGAATCCCAACGATCCCCTTGATACGGATCGCGACGGCATTCCCGACGTCACCGAGGCCGGCGATTCCGATGGCGACGGACTGGCGGACAGCGCCGACACCGACAGCGACAACGACGGCATTCCGGATTCCCACGAAGCCGGCTCCGATGCGCTGCATCCCGTCGACACGGATGGTGACGGCAGCTCTGACTACCTGGATCGTGATGCCGATGGCGATGGTATTCCGGACGCGCTGGAGAGCGGCGTGACCGCCGGCAATCCGCGCGACACCGACGGTGATGGAACGCCTGACTACCGCGATCTCGACAGCGATGGCGACACGTTGCCCGACAGCCTCGAGAGCAATCGCAGCGGCGCCGATGCCGACAGCGACGGCATCGACGACGCCTGGGATACGGACACGTTGGGCGATGGCGACCTCGATCACGACGGCATCGGCGACACTGCCACGCTTCGCGACACCGATGGCGACGGCGCCGCGGATCACCTCGACGTGGATTCGGATGACGACGGCATCCTCGATTCGTTCGAGGGTACGCCGGCTGCGCTCACCGATACCGATGGCGATGGCATCCCCGACCTGCGCGATCTCGACAGCGATGACGACGGTCTTTCGGATGTCCGCGAAGCCGGCCTCATCGACGCCGACGGCGATTCGATGATGGACGCGGGCCAGATCCGCACGGCGGATCCGCGAAACACCGACGGTGATTCGGCGCCCGATTTCCGCGACCTCGACTCGAACAACGACGGCACTCGCGACATCGCGGGCTCGGGCCGCGCAGCGCTGGACGTGAATGCCGATGGCCGCGTCGATGCGGGCGCGGACAGCGACGAAGACGGAATCCGCGACTCCGCCGATCCGGCGCCGCTGGTGTTCGGCACGTATGTCGATCGCGACGTCGACGGCGTAGCCGACGCCGCCGATCTCGATCTCGACAACGATGGCATCCCCAATGACCTCGACGGCTCGGAAGACATGGACGGTGATGGCCTGCCGAACCTCGCGGACCTCGACTCCGACAACGACGGCGTGACGGATCTCGTGGAAGCTGGCGGCACGGATTCGAACGGCGACGGGCGTGTCGACAATTTCGTCGACGTGAATGGCAACGGTCTGCACGATGGTGTGGAGCCCTCGCTGGGCGGCGCGCCGCTGCCGCTGCGCGACACCGACGGCGACGGTTTCACCAATCACCGCGACCTCGACAGCGACGGCGACGGGATCAGCGACGTCATAGAGAACGCCGGCGCCGATGCGGACACGGACGGACGCCAGGACGGCGCGGACTCGAACCGCGATGGCCTGATCGACGCCGTGGACGGGACCATGCCCACCGGCCGCACGCTGTCGCGTCCCGACACCGATGGCGACGGTGTGCCGGATTCACTGGATACCGACAGTGATGGCGACAACATCCCGGACAGCATCGAGGGTCGCGGCGATTCCGATCGCGACGGCATTCCGGATGCGCTCGACAAGCCCGGCAAGATGGAAACGGCCGTGCGCGGCGCCGGCGCGTTCGATCCGCTGTCGCTCGCGGGCCTGCTGGGAGTGATCGCGTTCATCGCGCTGCGCCGCCGGGGCCGCATGACGGCGGCGCGTTTTGCGCCGGTGCTCGCCTGTGTGTTGTTGGGCGCGCAGTCGTTCGATGTCCGCGCGGATGAGACCGCGTCCACAGGCTGGTTCGTCGGCCTCGATGCCGGCATCTCGCAGCTCGAACCGCGTAATCGCGGTGGCGGCTACCGCGTCGATGACGAACAAAGCGCCGGTTTCCGCATCGAGCTCGGCTACTCCTGGTCGCCGTCCTGGAGCGTGGAGGCCTTCTACGCCGACGGCGGCAAGGCGGGAATTGCCTCGGACAACCCGGCCGTGGGCCATCTCGGCGACATCGAATACAAGATGTCGGGCGTGGGCCTCGAATGGATTCCGTTCGAGGGTGGCCGCCACGAGCGCTGGTATCCGCTGGTGAAGGCGGGCGCGGTGCAGATCCGCAACCGCGCCAGCTCCGATCAGATCCTGTACGAAAAACTCAATGACGTCGGCGTGTATCTCGGCGGCGGCATCGGCCTCGAGCTCAGTGGCAGATGGTCCGCGCAAGCCGAAGTGGTGAGTTACGACCAGGACGAGCTGTTCTTCACCGTGGGCGTACGCAAGCGCTTCTGATCAACGCGCGGGTTTCTCCAGGTCGACCATGTACGTGTGCACGGGACCGTGCATGTTCGACCGGAAGATCAGGTGTTTCCCATCCGGCGTGAAATGCAGGTTGGGTTCCAGCCGGTAGTCGTGTTTGCGCATGTCCACGATCTTCTCGGCCTGCAGCGTACCGGGATGGATCAGGTGATCCGCGTTGGGCGCCGAGATGCCGGCCACGTCGGGGATCGCCTGCGGCGTGAACTTGAACAGCCACTTGCCGTCCTTGGCGTGCGCCACCATCTCCTCGTCGCCGCCATCGCCCGCGAAGAACTTGCCGTCGGGTGAAATCTGGAAATGCACCGACCAGTGGTCCCGCTCGACCTTGTACCAGGTGCGGCGGCCTTCGGGCGTCACGCTGGCCAGCCAGAAGACTTCGCCGCGCGGCGTCTGCAGGTCGTACCAGATGGTCTTGCCATCGGAGTCGAAGAACTCGTGGCCGGCGATCTCCATGTTCATCGTTCGCTGATGCATGAGCTTGGGCGGCTCGCTGCCGCCGATGCGCAACGTCCAGATGCGGTCGACGCGATGCCACGGGCCTTCATGGCAGAACATGATGAGGTTGGGGTCGGTGAGCGAGAACTGCAGGTGACCGAGCCAGGCCGTGGACTCGTGGATGATGGTTTGTTTGCCGGTCTTCGTGTCCACGGTGAACATCTTCATCGGGATCTGCGCCTGCTCACGTTGCAGCAGCCGCACTTCCTTGGCCTCGGCGAAGGTCAGCGGTTTGCCGTCCTTGCCCGTCGCGGCGTAGTTGGCCTCGAAACGTGGATCGCGCGGACCCTGCTCGAGCTGCCATTCACGCTCGGCATACGAGCCTAACAACAGGGTTTCGTCCGCGTTCACGGAGCCGATCGAGCCGCGTTCCAGCAAGGCGATCTGCTTGGGCTTCCCGCCCGTCGGCTTGATCGTGTAGACACCGACGCCTTTCTGCTGTTCTGGGCGCCCGGTGTTCTCGCCGCGCGAGAAGTAGACGAGCCCGGTCTTGCGGCCGACGAACAGTGCCCGCGCCTTGCCCTCGACGAGCCGCGTGTTCTTGCCGGTGGCGATCTCGATGACGCCGATGCCGTCCGGCATCTCCACCAGCACGAAGCGGCCGTCGGGCGTGATGCTGTTCTGGTGAAAGTAGATGGACCGCGTGCCGGCCTGCGTCGAGAGTCGCTGCAGCCGGTGGCCGGTGGTGGCGTCTATCCACTCCTTCGGCGGTTCCGGCTGTTCGGGCGGCGCGCTCGCGGGCGCGGCGGCGGCCAGGGTGGTGGCTGACAACAGGGCGCAGGCCGCCCACGCGGTATGGCGT
>JBKPPO010000304.1:0-27923 GCA_046733635.1 Pseudomonadota bacterium
GTCGTCCGGAATGCCCAGCCGGTCACGGCAGTACAACACCTGCACCGCGAAGGCTTCGTTGAGCTCCCAGAGGTCGATGTCCGACACCTGTTTCCCGGCGCGCTCGAGTAGTTTGGGCACCGCGAACACGGGACCGATGCCCATCTCGTCGGGCTCGCAACCCGCGATCGCGAATCCGCGGAATACGCCCAGCGGCTTCAGGTTCAATTGTTCGGCGCGCCGCGCGCTCATGACCACACAGGCCGAGGCGCCGTCGGAAAACTGGCTGGCGTTGCCCGCGGCGATCACGCCGCCCGGCGTCGCAGGCCGGATCTTCGCCAGCGCTTCATAGGTGGTGTCGGCGCGGATGCCCTCGTCCGCGTTCACGGTGACCGTGCGAGTCATGAGACGGCCGCTGTCCTTGTCGGCCGCGCCCATCACCACTTCGATGGGCACGATCTCGTCATCGAATCGGCCGGCCGCCTGTGCGGCCGCGGCACGCTGCTGGCTCCGGGCGCCGTAGCGATCCTGGTCTTCGCGCGGGATCTCGTACCGCGCGGCCACGTTCTCCGCGGTCTGCAACATGTTCCAGTAGATAGCCGGCTTCTTTTCCTCGAGCCAGGCTTCTTTCGCCATGAAGAGGTTCATGCGGTCGTTCTGCACGCAGGAGATCGACTCGACCCCGCCGGCGACGTACACCTCGCCCTCACCCGTCATGATGCGTTGGGCGGCGAGCGCGATCGTCTGCAGTCCCGATGAACAGAAGCGGTTCACGGTCATGCCGGAGGTGGTGACAGGGCAACCGGCCCGCAAGGCGGCCTGGCGCGCGATGTTGAATCCCGTGGCGCCCTCGGGATTGGCGCAACCGAGCAGCACGTCTTCCACGGCGCCGGCTTCGAGGCCGGCGCGCGCGATCGCATGCTGGATCACGTGTCCGCCCAGCGTGGCGCCATGCGTGAGATTGAACGCGCCGCGCCAGGACTTCGCGAGACCGGTACGCGCCGTGGAAACGATGACGGCATCAACCACGGCGTTTGCTCCCTTTCCGGTCGGCGGGTGGGTCATCGAAGGTCTTGCCCTCCGCGGCCAGCTTCACGATCAGCTTCGCCGGCTTCCAGCCGAACTCCTTCATGCGCCGAAGCACGGATTTCAAGCCGCGCCGGCTCGCGGTGTACATCGGGCCGCCGCGTTGCACCGGGAAGCCGTAACCGAACAGGTACACCACGTCGATGTCCGATGCGCGTTGCGCGATGCCTTCATCGAGAATGTTCGCGCCTTCGTTGACCAGCGCGAGCAGCAACCGGTCGACGATCTCCGCTTCGCCGAGCTTGCGCGGCTTGATCTTCAGTGCCGCGCGCTCCTGCTCGATGATTTCGTCTACCGCCGGGTCCGGGATCGCGTCGCGCTTGCCGGCTTCGTAGCGATACCATCCGAGCCCCGTCTTCTGCCCGAAACGACCGAGTTCACAGACGCGATCGGCGATTCGCATCTGGCGCTGCTTCGGATGCTCGGCGTAATGGCGCTTGCGGATGTGCCAACTGATGTCGTTGCCTGCCAGATCCGACATGCGGAACGGCCCCATCGCGAAGCCGAACTTCTCGATGGCCCTGTCGACCTGCTGCGGCGAAGCGCCTTCTTCGAGCATCAACAGCGCCTGCTGCGAATACGCGTTGATCATGCGGTTGCCGATGAAGCCGTCACAGACGCCGGATACCACCGCCGTCTTGCCGATCTTCTTGGCCGTGGCCATGGCGGTGGCCAGTACATCAGGCCGGGTCTTTTTCGCGCGCACCACTTCCAGCAGCCGCATGATGTTCGCGGGACTGAAGAAATGCAGGCCGAGCACGTCGCCGGGACGTCGGGTGAACGCGGCGATCTTGTCCACGTCCAGTGTCGAGGTATTCGTGGCCAGGATCGCGCCCTTCTTCGCCACGGCGTCGATCTTGCGGAACACGTCCTTCTTCACCGCGAGATCTTCGAACACGGCCTCGATGATGAGGTCCGCGTTGCCGGCCGCGTTGAAATCCAGCGTCGGCGTGATGAGCGCGCCGCGCTTCTCCGCCTCCTCGGACTTGAGCTTGCCCTTGGCCACGGCGCCTTCGTAGTTCTTGCGGATACCGGCGACGCCACGATCCAGGTTCTCTTGCTTCGCCTCGAGCAAGGTGACGGGAATGCCGGCGTTCGCGAAGTTCATTGCGATGCCTCCGCCCATGGTGCCGGCGCCGACGATGGCGACCGACGCGATCTTGCGCGGCGCGATCTTCTCGTTGAGGCCTTCCACTTTCGCTGCCGCGCGCTCGGCGAAGAAGGCATGACGCAGCGCCTTCGATTCTTCGCTGGCCATGAGTTCGCCGAATATCTTCTGCTCGGTGGCGATGCCGGCGTCGAATTTCTGCGACACCGAAGCCGCGACGGCATCGAGCGCGCGCAGCGGCGCGGCGAGTCCCCGCGACACGGTCGCCACACCTTGCCTGGCGAATTGCACGAAGGCTTCGGCCTGGGGATGCGAGACCGGCAGATCGCGCACGCGTCGAACGGGCTTGCCCGCAACCTTCTGCGCCAATGCTTTGGCCGCCGCAGCGAGTTCCCGGGCGCCGCCTTCTGCCGGAACGAGCACGTCGATGAGACCGGAGCCCTTGAACGCAGCCGCCGGCATGGTCGCTCCCGACACGGTCATGTTGATCGCGGCCTCGAGCCCCACGAGGCGTGGAAACCTTTGCGTGCCGCCCGCGCCCGGGATCAAACCCAGCTTCACTTCGGGGAACGAGATCCTGGCATCGGCGAGCGCCACGCGATGATGACAACCCAGCGCGAGCTCGAGCCCGCCGCCCATGCAGGCGCCCGAGATGGCGGCCACCACGGGCTTCGACGAAGCCTCGAAGATGTCGCAGACCGCGGGCAGGAAGGGTTCGGCGTAGAACGCGTTGCCCGCGAACTCCTTGATATCCGCGCCGCTGGAGAACGCGCGCTCGTTGCCCGTGACCACCACCGCCGAGACCTTGGGATCGGCGAGCGCCTTGTCGAGCGCGGCCACCAGGCCCAGGCGCAAGTCATGGGAGAGCGCATTGAGCGGCGGATTGTTCATCGTGAGCCACGCGATGCCTGCATCGACCTTGTAGCGTACTGCCGTCATGGCGCGATCTAAGCAGACTTGGGCGCGCGCGTCGATCAGGCAAGCCCGCTACCGCAGCCGCAGGGTTCGCCAGGCGCCGTGGCGCCAGCGCCAGAACATCGCGGCGCCTAACAACACGACATAGATCATCAAGGCGAACCACCCTCCCTTGGCGCCCAATCCATATTGTGGCAGGCCGTCCACCCATCCCTGCCCTGGCGCGAAGATCAGCGTGTGCGCCAGTGGCACGAAGAAGAACCAGGAGAGCACGAGCGCCGTGGCCGCGGGCACCCGGGTATCGCCGGCGCCGCGCAGGCAGAAGCTGGCGCCGCAGTACAGCCCATCGAAGATCTGATAGGCGGCAGCCGGCCACAACAACAGCAGTCCCAACGCGACCACGGCCGCAGCGTCCGGGCCGCCACTGCTGACGAACAGCGGCAGCACCCAGGGACCACCCACCAGGAGCACCAGCGCCACCAGCGCCATCTGCGCGGCGCACAGCGCGATGACCACGTTGCCGAGCCGGTTGGCCCAGTCGCGATCGCCGGCGCCGATGGACTGCCCCACGAGCGTGGTTCCTGCGAGCGCGATGCCGATGGTGGGTAGATAGGCTAGCGAGGTCAGCGACATCACGATCTGCGTGGCCGCCGCGCCGACCGCCCCGGTCTGCGCGATCATCATCTGCGACAGCGCCAGTCCCAGCACGTCGGCGCCATACATCACGCCGATGGGCAGGCCCACGGCGAGCTGCGCGCGCACCACGGGCCAGCGCGGCCGCCACATCAGCGCCGATTTGTAGCGCCGGCCGATCTCGCCGCGCAGGAACAGCGTCAACGCGAGCACCACGCCCACCAGCTGCGCCACGTTCGTGCCCCAGGCCGCGCCCTTCATGCCCATGCCGAGCTCGAACATGAAGACCTGGTTGAAGATCGCGTTGGTGACCGTGGTCGTGACCACCACGGCCATGGTGAAGCGGATGGCCGAGATGCCATTGAAGAATCCCATCGCCGCCCAGGCCATGGAGCCGATGAACGCGCCGCTCATGCGAGGCGCCCAGTACTCGAGCGCAAGCTGCTCCACGTGCGGATCCAGACCGAAGGGACGCAGCAGCCACGGACCTGCGAACGCCAGGCCGAGGAACACCGGCACCAGTGCGATGGATGCCCACAGTGCGTTCCAGAGTGCGCGTGAAGCGCGCGCGCCGCGCCGGCTGCCATGGGCCTGCGCGACGAAAGTCTGCACCGCCAGCCCGACGCCGCCGAACAGCAGGATGGCGCAGGTCATGATCCAGTAAATGGCGCCCATGGCGGCCACCGCGTCGGTGGACAGCCGGCTGATGAACCACAGGTCCGTGACGTTGAGCAGCGCTTGAACGGCGTTGGTGGCCATGAGCGGCGCGGCGAGCTCGAGGATCGCGCGCAGGTGGATGTGCCGCGCGCCTTGCGCATCGAAACGCTGCGCGGGCAACGTGCGGCCGTTCATGACGATGGCTCCGCTGCCTCGGCTCGCTGGCGTCGTTCGAATGCGCGGCCGAGGTAGATGGTCACGCCCAGCAGGGCGAGGCAAAGGCCCGCGCAGATCCACGAGATGCCGACGAGTCCGAGCGCGGCCAGGGGCAGGTACATCCATTGCGCAGCCGCGTCAGCGCCCCGCTGCAACACCGTATCGATGAGGCTCTTGCTCTTGAACTTGCTCTCGGGATTGAGCACGGTGAACAACATCTCGCGCGTGGGCTTGCCGAGCCCGTAATCACCCGCGCGCCGCAGCACCTGCGTCACGAGCAACACGCCGCCGACGGGGAAGATCGCCATGACCACGAAGCTCGCCGCCATGAGCACGGGCATGGCCGAAAGGCTCGTGACCAGGCTGTTGCGCCAGGACAGCAGCGTCACCACGCCTGCCTGGAAGATCAGCGCCAGCACATTGACCCAGAACTCCATCTGGGCGAACAGCGCGGCCCGGTCCGCGAAGCTGCTGTAGGCCGAGGAAACGTACTTCGCCTGCTCGTTGTACATGAACCCGCCGATGAGCTGCCCCACGACGATGATGCCGGCGATGCCCAGTAGATAGGGTGAGGACACGAGCCGGCGCAGGTCGTCCTTCGCACGGCCGCCCACCGGGATGGCGGCGTCGGGAACGCGAGCGCCGTTCTCACAGCGGCGCAAGAGGTTGCGCGCCAGGGTCACGAGCGCCGCTGAGACCAGGATCAGCACGCAGGCGCCCATGATCAGCGGCGCCGGACCCAGCTCGTGCACGAGCTGCCGCACCAGGGTCGGGCCGATCAGGGCCCCGGCGCTCCCGCCCGAAGCCATGAGGCCGTAGAAACGTTTTGCGAGCTGCGGCCGCCACACGTCGGCCATGGCGCTCCAGAACACCGAGATGACGTAGAGGTTGGCGACACTCAGCGAAACGAAGTAGATGGCCGCCAGCGTGCGATCCCGCGGATACCAGCTCAGTCCGAGCGCAAGCCCGAAGAACACCACGGCGAAGGGAACATAGACCAGCCACGGAAGCCGGCCGCGCGGCGTTCGTCCCACGAGCCACCAGTACACCGGCAGCAATGCCAGCGAACACAGGAAGATCACGGTGAACTGGATGGAATTGAACTGGTAGCCCACTTCGAGCGCCATGGCCTCGCGCATGGGCCGCAGCGTGTAGTAGCCGCACATCAGGCAGAAGAATCCCGCCGCGGCCGCGAGCAGGGCTAACCACTCGGTCCGCTGTCCCGAGGCGGCCGGCGCCTGCGTCAGCGTAGTGATATCAGCGTACCCGTGAGGTGCGGCTTGTCGCCCTGCGCGTCGCGCAGCGCGAATCCGGCGCCGTTCTCGATCTCCCAGCGCTGGAGCATCAGCCACGCCGGCATGAACACCGGCAGCTTGAAATTGACGCTGAGCTCGCAGCCAGCGCCGAAGTGCTCGGGCTCGAATTCCGAGGCGAGCCGGCCGAGTGACCACATGCCGTGCGCGATGGCCCTGGGGAAGCCGAATGCGCGCGCAGTGAGGTCGCTCATGTGGATGGGATTGACGTCCCCCGAGATGAACCCATAGCGCCGGCCGAGGCCTGCAGGCGCACGGAAGCTGCTCGACTTCACCGCCAGCGCATCCGGCGCTTCGCCGCCGCGGCCTTGTGTCGTCCTGGCGCCCGCACCTGCGGGGGCCCGCCGCCGGGCCAGGAAGGTGCAGGTTTCGTCCCAGAGCGGTTCGCCCGAAACCACGTATTCGGTGTGCAGGTCGAATTCCTGGCCGCGTTCGGTGTCGCGATGACCTTCGATCCAGGCGCGGATCTCCGCAGGCTCGTCCACCGACAATGGCTGCCGCATGGCGATGCGGTTCTGCACGTGGACCAGGCCAAACAACTTCACGGGGAAGGCTTCCGCGCCGAGCATCGCGAGGTGCAGCGGCATCGCGAGGATGTGTGGATAGGCGATGGGGAGCGTCGGCCCGGCTTTCGATCCGCAGATCTCGGCATAGGACGCCAGATGCCGGCGATCGATGACGACATTGCTCAGCCGGGACTCGATGCGGGGCACCGCCCCGCCCTCCGGTACGAGCGCGGGCTTCCGCGACATCATGATCCCGGGATACATCGACCAGACCGCGGGCGCGCGCGCGAATTCGAGCGAATGCTTGGCCTGCATCATGGGTGTCCCTACGGCGCGAGCTTGTCGATCACGATGTTCAGCGTTCCGTCCTTGCCCACATGATAGCCAACTTGTCCGAAGGGATCGCCGCTGCTGCTCTGCGGCTGCCCCGCGAGGGAAATCCGCGCGACCACCTCGAGCTTCTGTCCAGACTGGATGCTACGGCCGGGCAACATGGCATCGGCGGCAGTGAGCGTGATCTGCGCGGGAAACTTCAACGGCAGGCGTTTGGCCGCGAACGGCGGACCGGGCTGGTTGGGGTCGCGGGCCAGCACGAACAACGCAGAGGACTCGGTGAGCTGATAGCGAAGCTGCGGCGAGACCGTCACGTTCACGCGGACCTGGGCAGCGCCGGCGGCAGGCGCATCGACGGCGGTGGCGGGCGCGGGCTGTTGCGCCTCCATCGCATCGAGCGACATCAACTGTTTCTCGATGATGGAGCGGATGTCTCCGCGCGGATTCAACGCCAGCATGCGGGTGAAACGCTCGCGCGCCAGCGGATGTTCACCCCGCCCCATCGCCGCGAGCGCCGCGTACAGCAGCGCCTTGGGATTCTGCGGTTCCATCTCGAGCACGCGTTCGAACAACTTGCCGGCCGCGCCGCGGATCTGCTCGAAGTCCTGGGCGAGCATGGACTCCGCGAAGCCCATGATGGCCTCGGTGTTGTTGCCGCCGGCCAGGCGATCCGCGCGCTGGTACGCGCGCGCGGCCAGCGGATACTGCTCGAGATCGAAATAGCTGCGTCCCAACATCAGCCAGCCCGGGAGATCTTCGGGCTGATTCGCGAGTTTCTTCGCCAGGCGCGCCGTCATGGCCGCCGGCGTATCCGCGACTTCCGGGACTTCGTGCCAGGTGAAGTTGCTGAACGCGGCGTACAACGCGCCGCCGCCCAATAACGTTGCGAAGACCACGGCGCCCGCGGTGATGCCGGCGGCGGGCCGGCCATCCTCCCGGCGCCGCATGAGCGGCAGCAGCAGCAAGGTGGCGGCACCCGCCGCGAGCGCCGCGGCGATGAAGACGAAGGCGAGCATCATCGGGATTCTTCCGCGTCCACGACGCTGTCGTCGTCCGCCATCATGCGCGAACGCTGACGCACGATGCGGAACGCCACCACGCCGCCGATGAGTAGCAACGCGAACGGCGCCAGCCACACCCACGCCGTGGACGGTTTGAACGGCGGGCGGAACAGGATGAAGTTGCCGTAGCGGGCCACCATCGAGGTGCGGATCTCGTCGTCGGTCTTGCCGGCGATGAGTTGCTCACGCACGTCACGACGCAGGTCCGACGCGAGGCCGACGGGAGAATCGGCAATGCTCTGGTTCTGGCATTGCATGCAACGCAGTTCGTGCGTGAGCGAATCGAATCGCGACTGCAGTTCGGGCGTGGGGAGCGGATCCACATCCACGGCATGCGCCGGCATCGCAAGCCAGAGCAGACCCGCTGCCAGTAGCGAGACGAGGAGCTTCATGGAAATCCCGTCCGCGGCATGCGCGACAGGAACTCCCGTTCCCACACCGCCAGGGTCATCGGGCCCACGTGCCGGTACTGCACGATACCGGCTGCATCGATGAAGAACGTCTCCGGGGCGCCGTACACACCGAAGTCGATGGCCGTGCGGCCGTCCACGTCCACCGCCACCACCGAGTACGGATTGCCGAGCTGCGCGAGCCAGGATTTCGCGGCTTCGTTTTCGTCGCGCCAGTTGAGGCCAACGATGGGAACGGCGTTCTGGCGCGAGATCGCGAGCAACGCTTCGTGTTCGTCGCGGCAACCGGCGCACCACGTGCCCCAGACGTTCAGCACCCAGGGACGACCCACGAGCTGCTCCCGTGTCACGCGGGTATTCGCGTCGCTCAGCGAAGGCAGATCGAATTCGGGCGCGGGTTTGCCGAGCAACGCCGATTGCTGCGTGCTCTTGTTGGGAGACTGGACCACGCCGATGTACAACACACCGGCGAGCGCCAGGAACACGAGGCCGGGGATCAGGAATCGCGTCACGCGGGTTCCGCTCCCGAGCGTTCCGCCGCCGCTGACTCTTCGGCCAGCGAGCGCTGACGATAGCGTCGATCCGACGCCGCGATGATGCCGCCCAGCGCCATGAGCGCGGCCGCGTACCACACCCAGTCGATGAGCGGACGCAACTGCGCGCGCACGCTCCATTTGCCCGCCCCGAGTTCTTCGCGCAGCGCCGCGAAGAAATCCATGTTCCAGCGGCTCGCGATGCCGGCCTCGGTGAGCGTCTGCCGCTGCACCCAGTAGTTGCGGCGCTCCGGCAGGAGCGTCGCGATCGGCGCGCCGTCCTTGAGCACCGTCACGCTGGCGCGAACGCCATCGTAGTTGGGACCTTCGATCGGCTGGATGTCATCGAACCGGTAGGCATAGCGACCGAGAGCCAGGGTTTCGCCCGGGGCGATGGCGACGTCGCGCTCCACCGTGTACGTCTCCACCGCGGAGATCGCGACCACGCAGAACCCGAGCCCGATGTGCGCAAGCGTCATGCCGATGATGGCGCGCGGCAGCGTGAGCCCGCGGCGCAGACGATCGATGGGATCGAACAGCGACGACACGATGACCCAGATTCCCAGCACCATGCCGAGCGGCGTGAGCCATTTTCCGGGTCCATATCCCGCATAGACGAGCAGCAGTCCCGCCACCGCCGACGCCGCGAATCCACCGAGGATGCGCAGCCGGCTCTTGCCGAGCTGCCCCCGCTTCCATGCGGCGTGGATACCGATGGCCACCATCGCGACCAACGGCAGCATGAAGATGGGGAACAGCAGGTTGTAGAAGGGTTCGCCCACGGACAACGGCTGCGAGCCGACGGCGTCGGCGATCAACGGCGCGAGAGTGCCGATCAGCACCATCGCCGCGGCCACCACGAGGAAGATGTTGTTGTAGAGCAGGAAGGCCTCGCGCGCGCCGAGGTCGAAACCCGCCGGTGATTTCAGCAAAGGCGCGCGCCAGGCATACAGCGTGAGCGCGCCGCCGATGATGATCACCAGGAACGCGAGGATGAACATGCCTCGCGTGGGGTCGGCGGCGAACGAGTGGACCGAGGTCAACACACCGGAACGCACGAGGAACGTGCCCAACAAACTCAGCGAGAACGCCAGTATCGAGAGCAGCAGCGTCCAGCTCTTGAAGAGTCCGCGCTTCTCCGTGGCGGCGAGCGAGTGGATCAGCGCCGTGCCCACGAGCCAGGGCATGAACGAGGCGTTCTCGACTGGATCCCAGAACCAGTAGCCGCCCCACCCCAGTTCGTAATACGCCCACCAGCTGCCGAGCGCGATGCCTACCGAGAGGAATGCCCAGGCCCACGTGGTCCAGGGACGCGTCCAGCGCGCCCAGGTCTGATCGAGTTTTCCTTCCAGCATGGCCGCACAGGCGAAAGCGAACGCCACGGCGAAGCCGACGTAGCCCATATAAAGGAGAGGCGGATGGATCGCGAGCGCGGGATCCTGCAGCACGGGGTTCAGGTCGCGCCCATCTACCGCCGGCGGCAGCAGCCGTTCGAAAGGATTCGAAGTCGCCAGCGTGAAGAGCAGGAATCCCACACTGACCACACCGAGCACGCCGAGCACGCGGCTCGCGAAACTGACCGGCAGATGCCGGCTGAACACCGCCACGGCGAGCGTCCAGGCCGCCAGTATCCAGGCCCAGAGCAGCAGCGACCCTTCGTGCGCGCCCCAGAGCGCCGCAATCCGATAGAACGTCGGCAACGCGGAGTTCGAATTGCTGGCGACATAGACCAGCGAGAAATCGAAGTTCACGAAGGCGTGGATCATCGTCGCGATCGACGTGCTGATGAGCACGAACTGACCGGCCACCGCGGGTCGTACCGCGGCCTGCCACCGGAGATCGCCGCGCGCGGCGCCGGCGATGCCGAACACCGACTGCGCGATGGCGAGCACCAGCGCGAGGATCAGCGCGAAATGCCCCAGCTCCGCGATCATGTGCCCGTGACTCCGTCGGTCGCAGGAGTCGCTGCATCCGGCGGCGGCGGATTGTCCTTCAGCGACTGCGCCACTTCCGGCGCCATGTACTTCTCATCGTGTTTGGCGAGGATCTCATCGGCCACGAAGGTGCCGTTCTGCAGCTTGCCGTGCGCCACCACGCCCTGGCCCTCGCGGAACAAGTCCGGAAGGATTCCCGAGTAACTCACCGGCACGGTGTGTTTGAAATCGGTGACGAGGAAATGGATGTCGAGCGAGCCCGCTGTTTTCTCGACGCTTCCCTTGGCGACCATGCCGCCCATGCGGAAACGCTCACCTTCGGGCGCTTCCCCGGCGGCGATCTGCGAAGGATCGAAGAAGAACATCACGTTCTTCTGGAAGGCCATCGTGCCCAGCCAGGCCGCGATGCTGACGCCCGTGACGATACCCAATACCAGGAGCAGACGTTGACGGCGGGGGGTCATGGGTTCATCTCCAGGCGGCGGCGCGCATCGCGCTTGGCGGCCGACAACGATCTCACGGCAAGCCAGGCGTTGAGTATCACCACGCCGAAACCGATCACGAAACAAGGCCAGACGTACTGGCCATAACCACTCATGGCGAGGAATTCACCGACGCTCGAGAACGCGCTGTTCACGCCACGACCTCCTTGATCCAGCTCGCGTTGCGTTCGCGACGCAACAGCTCCGCTCGCAGCCGCGTGAGCAGCACCGCCGCGAAGTACAGCGCGAACGCGACGAACATCAGCAGCAGCGGCCACAACATGTCGACGTCCATCGAAGGTTTCCCCATCTTCATGACGGTGGGTGTCTGATGCAGCGAGTTCCACCACTCCACGGAGTATTTGACCAGCGGAACGTTCACGACGCCCACCACCGCGAGCATGGCGCTGGCTTTGTCCGACTTGGTCGGATCCTCGATGCCGGCGCGCAACCCCATGTAGCCGAGATACAGGAACAGCAGGATGAGCTCGAACGTGAGCCGCGGGTCCCAGACCCAATAAGCCCCCCACATGGGCTTTCCCCAGAGCATGCCGGTGACGAGTGCGACCACGGTGAACCACGCGCCGATCGGCGCGCACGC
Organism: Pseudomonadota bacterium; assembly: GCA_046733635.1. Classification (GTDB taxonomy): domain Bacteria; phylum Pseudomonadota; class Gammaproteobacteria; order Steroidobacterales; family Steroidobacteraceae; genus CADEED01. The sequence goes on from JBKPPO010000304.1 coordinate 11,768, forward strand.
CGCAGCGGCGGCATGCGCCACCTTCATGCGCCAGATGAGTCCCACGGCGGCGGCCACCGCCATGGTGCTGTAGATCATCAGCGAGAGCCACGCGCTGGGTGCATGGATGTACACCATGCGGAACGCGTCCTTCTGCTGATAGTCCGCCGGCGCGAGCACCAGGCCGCCATACAGCGCGACGATCATGGCCAGCGCCGCGAACCCGCCGAACCACTTCGTCCAGCGTTGCGCGAACGCGTAGACGTGCGGCGGCGAGCCCAAGCGATGAAACCAGGTCCAGGTGGCCATTAGCTGCCTACTCCAATCCGATACGCACCGCGGCGGCCGCGGCCAGCGGCGCGAGCGTCACGCCGAGCACGGCGATCGCGCCTAACAAATACATCGGCCCCGCGAGGTCGCCGCCCGTGATCGCGAGCTCCGTGGCGCGCGCGCCGAAGATGAGGATCGGCACGGCCAGCGGCAACGTCAGCAACGAGAGCAATACGCCGCCTCGCCGCGCACCCAGCGTGAGCCCCGCGCTCACCGCGCCGACCAGGCTCAGGGCGAAACTGCCCAGCGCCAGTGACGCCACCACTCCGGGCATCGCCTCACCGGGCACACCCAGCGCGGCCGCCGCGACCGGCGCTGCCAGCGCCAACGGCACCCCGGTGATCAGCCAATGCGTGCAGGTCTTCGCGAACAACATCCAGGTCAGCGACTGACCTGACAGCGCGAACTGCTCCAGGGTTCCGTCCATCGCGTCTTCGCGGAACAGGAACTCGAGCGCCAGCAACGAGGATAACAACGCGCTGATCCAGAGGACACCCGGCGCAGCGTCTCGCAGCCGCGACATCTCCGGGGTTAATGACAAGGGGAACAACGTCGCCACGATGAGGAAGAACACCAGCGGCTGTACGAGTTGCGAGGGCTTGCGAAAAGCGAGACGCAGGTCACGCATCGCCACGAGTCCCGCAGCAGCCAGGGCCGAGGTCTTCATGCGGCGCCGAGCTCGAGCTTGAGGACGCACGATTCCGACAAGGGCATCGCGTGATGCACGGCCGCCACGACGAGCCCGTCGCGCGCCAGTTGCTCGGCGATGAGATCGCTCACGAGTTGCTGGCCATCGGCGTCGAGATTGGTCGTCGGTTCGTCCAGCAGCCATAACGCCGCACGCGACAGCAGCACACCGGCCAGCGCGACGCGCCGCTTCTGGCCCGCGGACATCATCCTCACGGGGCGATCGGCCAGCGCGAAGGCATCCGTGCGCGTGAGCGCCACGTCGATCTCGGCCAGCGTCACGACGCGCCGGATACCCACGAGGAAGCGGAGGTTCTCGCGCGCCGTGAGATCGCCCTTGAGCGGTGGCTCATGTCCGAGATAGGAAAGCTCCGCATGGAAATCATGCCGATGCGCGCGCGAGGATTTCCCGCGCCAGGTGACTTCTCCCTGCTCGGCCTCGAGCAATCCGGCGATGACGCGAATCAGTGAAGTTTTCCCCGCGCCATTGCGGCCCGTCAGCAGCACACATTTGCCTGGAACGCCCTCGAAGCTGACGCCACGCAACACGTGACGATCGCCGCGCCACAGATGCACGCCGGAAACCTTCAGCATTTCAGCGAGGATCGGGAGAATGTGGTGCCCCGGGCCGGAATCGAACCGGCATGGCCTTGCGACCGACGGATTTTAAGTCCGTTGCGTCTACCAGTTCCGCCACCGGGGCTTGGCACATACGTGGAGGCTAGGGTCGGAATCGAACCGGCATAGACGGCTTTGCAGGCCGCTGCATAACCATTCTGCCACCTAGCCGTGGCCCAGAAAGACTGAGCGAAAGATTGGAGCGGGAAACGAGACTCGAACTCGCGACCCCGACCTTGGCAAGGTCGTGCTCTACCAACTGAGCTATTCCCGCGTCCTGGAGAGGGGCGCAATTCTAGGGCCGTGGCCCGGCAAGTCAAGGACTTCCCTCTCCGGTAAGCCCTTCTTTTGAAAGACCTGTTTTCGCGAGAACTGCCATCACGCCTTCGATGGAATCGGCGTTCAGCCAGCGCGCGCGGCTCACGGGCGTGACGAATTGCTCCTGCACCGCGAAATCCAGCATGGCGTACAGCGGATTGAAGTAGTTCTCGATGTTCGCGAGCACCACGGGCTTCTCGTGCAACCCGAGTTGGGCCCAGGTGATGATCTCGACCAGCTCATCGAAGGTGCCCATGCCGCCCGGAAGGCCCACGAAGGCATCGGACAGATCGGCCATGAGCGTCTTGCGCTCGTGCATGGTGTTGACGACGTACTGCTGCGTCAGCGACGTGTGCGCGCACTCGCGTTCGATGAGCATGCGCGGGATCACGCCGATGACGCGGCCGCCGGCCGCGAGGGTGGCGTTCGCGACGATGCCCATGAGTCCCAGCCGGCCGCCGCCGTACACCAGCGTGATGCGATGACGGGCCAACAATGTGCCCATCTCCTCGGCCGCGCGCGAGTAGCTAGGGCGCGCGCCCGGAGCGGAGCCGCAGAATACGCACACCGACTGGATCACCCTTCACCCCGCAGGTCCGGCCAGGCCGCGCGCAGATACTGGATGGCGGACCACAACGTGAGCGCCGCCGCGACGACCGTGAGAACCAGGCCGATCTCGAAGACCGGGAGAATCCACAGGTTCCAACGGAACAACATGCAGGACAGCCCGGTGATCTGGACGATGGTCTTCACCTTGCCGAGCGCGCTGACCTTGACCTTGCCGCGCTTGCCGATCTCCGCCATCCATTCGCGAAGCGCCGAGATGGCGATCTCGCGGCCGATGATGACGATCGCCGTGAGCACCAGGATCACCTGCACGGTGCCGGGCCGCAGCGTGGCAGTGCCGCCGTCCAGTCCTTCGAGGCCCGGCACGAAGATGGGCGGCATCTCCTTGCTGAGCAGCAGCACCAGCGCCACGGCCACGATCAGCTTGTCCGCCACGGGATCGAGGAAGGCGCCGAGGCGCGAGGTCTGGCCCATCTTGCGGGCGAGATAACCATCCAGCGAATCGGTGATGCCGGCCGCCGCGAACAGCAGCCCGGCGGCCGGATCGGCCCACTGGTACGGTAGATAGAAGAGGACGATGACCAGCGGGATCGCGAAGATCCTCAGCCACGTCAGCGTATTGGGAAGGTTCCACATCGTCGAATGAAGGATTCGTCAGGCTCCCGGATGCAAGTGATCATAAAGCGTCCGAGCCAACGTTGCCCCGATTCCGCTGACGGCTTCGAAGTCCGGGACGCCCGCGCGCAGCAGACCCTGCATGCCGCCGAAGTGTTTGAGCAACGCGCGACGTTTGGCGGGCCCCAATCCCGGCACCGCTTCCAGCACCGATTCATTGTGCCGCCGCGCCCGGCGCTTCCGATGACCGGTGATGGCGAAACGATGCGCCTCGTCGCGGATGCGCTGGACGACGCGCAACGCCGGTGAATCCGGCCCCGGAACGATGGGCGCCGCGTCGCCGTGGACGAACAGACGCTCCTGCCCCGGCCGCCGGTCGGGACCTTTGGCCACACCCACCAGCTTCAGATCGGCAAATCCCAGCTGAGAGAGCTCACCGTGGACTTCGCTGATCTGTCCGAGGCCGCCGTCGATGAGCAGCAGGTCCGGCGCCGGTACCTCGCCGGTCTTCACGCGTTCATAGCGCCGCTTCAAGGCCTGTCGCAGCGCGCCGTAGTCGTCTCCCGGCGTCACGCCGGTGATGTTGAAGCGCCGGTAGTCCTTCTTCATGGGACCTTCGGGACCGAAGACCACGCAGGATGCCACCGTGCCCTCGCCGCCCGTGTGGCTGATGTCGAAGCATTCCATCCGGCGCGGCGGCGCCTCGAGACCTAGCAAGCCCGCCAGCGACACGAGCATGTCCTGGATGTCGGCGCGCCGCGCGCGCCGCATCCGCAATGCCTGCTCGGCGTTTTCGGTGGTCATCGACATCCAGCGCGCCGGCAACGCGCGCGACGGCCGCCAGATGCGCAAGGCGCTGCTCACGCGGTCGCCCGGGTTCGCCACCGCGCTGGTGCGCAGCGCCTCCACGAGCGCATCGGCCTCCGCCAGCTCCAGGTTGACGAGCACCTCGGACGGCGGTGGCGTGTCGGAGTAGTACTGCATGAGGAACGAGGCCAGCGCTTCGTTGGGCTCGGCCAGCGCGCCTTTCGGAAAATAGGTCGTGGAGCCGAGGTTGCGGCCCCCGCGGATGATCATCACGGAGATGGCGTATTCACCGGGCTCTCCCACGAGTGCGAACACGTCGATGTCCCGATCCCCCTCGGCCGTGACGATCTGCTGCGACTGGATCTGCTTGAGCGCCGCGAGCTGATCGCGCAGCGCTGCCGCGCGTTCGAACTGCAGCGCTTCGGCGGCCTTCTCCATCGACGCCGCGAGTTCGCCATGGACTTCATCGTTGCGGCCCTCGAGAACCTTGACGGCGGCCGCGATGTCGCGCGCGTAATCCTCGCGCGAGATCAGCTTCACGCAGGGAGCGGAGCAACGTCCGATCTGGTGCTGCAGGCAGGGCCGGCTGCGGTTGTCGAAGAACGAATCGCGGCAATTCCGGATGCGGAAGATCTTCTGCAGGCTCTGCAGCGTCTCCTTGACGGCGCCGGCGCTCGGGAACGGTCCGAAGTAGCGGCCGGGAAGATTGCGCGCGCCGCGATAGAAAACCAGCCGCGGATACTCGTGTCCCGCCGGTAGATAGACGAAGGGGAAACTCTTGTCATCGCGGAGCACGATGTTGTAGCGCGGCTTGTGCTCCTTGATGAGGTTGTACTCGAGCAGCAGCGCCTCGGTCTCGGAATTGGTGATCGTGACCTCGATGCGCGCGATGTTCGCCACCAGCGCCTGCACCTTGGGATCCACGTTGCTCGCGAGGAAATAGTTGCCGACGCGATCGCGCAGGCTGCGCGCCTTGCCCACGTACAGCAGCTCTGCCTCGCCTTCCTCGTCAGGCGCACCGTACATGCGATAGACCCCGGGCCTGCGCGGCAGGTTCGGGATGTAGTCGCGAGGGTCGAAGCGATCGGCGTGGTCCACGCCGCTATTGTAGACCCGCCACCTGCGCGGCCCGCGTCATGACCTTCATGAACATCTCGGGCGTGAGCCGCCGGGTGTTCGTGTTGTAACGACTGCAATGGTAGGAGTCGATCATGACGCGGCCGTCGGGCAACGCATGCTCGCTGCCATGGCCGAACTTCGCCGAGGACCTCTTGAGGCCGAGTCCCAGCAGCACGGCGTCGTGCGCCACGGTTCCGAGCGCCAGCACGCTTTTCACCGAATCGAGTTGCGCGAGTTCGGCGGCCAGGTACCGGTTGCAGGTCTTGATCTCGGCGGGCAGCGGCTTGTTGTCCGGCGGCAGGCACTTCACGGCGTTCGAGATGCGCGCACCGAGCAGCCGCAGTCCGTCGGACCGGCTCTCGGACAAGCGCTGGTTCGAAAGCCCGAGTGCATGCAGCGTGTCGTAGAGCAGGATGCCGGCGTAGTCGCCCGTGAACGGCCGTCCCGTGCGATTGGCGCCATGCATGCCCGGCGCCAGACCGACGATCAGCAGCCTGGGCGCCGCATCGCCGAAGGGCGCCACCGGTTTGCAGTGATAGTCCGGATACTGCCGCGCCGTCTTGACCAGGAACGAGGCCAGGCGCGGACACAACGTGCAGTCCGGGCAGAAGGTCGGATCCGTCATCCGCGGCGTCAGGCCGCTTTCATGCGCTTGATGATGGCGTCGCCGAATCCGGAGCAGCTCAGCAACGTCGCTCCCGGGATCAGGCGCTGCAGATCCTCTTCCACGTTCTTGCGCGCGGCGATGTCGCGTTTGGTCGTGGCGCGGATCGCTTCGCGCAGGCGCGCCAGGTCGTAGGTCATCTCCTTCGCGGCAATGGTGTCCGCCACGCCCTGGATGATGAGCTCCGCGGCCTCCTTCCAGCCGATGTAACGCAGCATCATTTCGGCAGAAAGGATGATGGATCCGGGATTCACGCGATCCTTGCCGGCGAAACCGGGCGCGGTGCCATGGGTGGCTTCGAACACGGCCAGGCCGTCACCGATGTTGCCGCCCGGCGCGATGCCGATGCCGCCCACCTGCGCCGCGAGTGCATCCGAGATGTAGTCGCCGTTGAGATTCAGCGTGGCGATGACGTCATAGTCCTCGGGGCGCAGCAGCACCTGCTGCAGGAAGTTGTCCGCGATCACGTCCTTGACCACGATCTCCTTGCCGTTGATCGGGTTCTTGAACGAGCACCACGGCCCCGCGCCGATGGGCTGCGCGCCGAACTCCTCCTTCGCCAGTAGATAGCCCCACTGCATGAAGGCACCTTCGGTGTACTTCATGATGTTGCCCTTGTGGACCAGCGTCACCGAGACGCGGTCGTTCTCGATGGCGTATTGGATCGCCTTGCGCACCAGGCGCTGGCTGCCTTCCTTCGACACGGGCTTGATGCCGAGGCCCGAACTCGCCGGGAAGCGGATGCCGCTCACCTTGAGTTCGTTCTGCAGGAAGTAGATGAGGCGCTGCACTTCGGCGGACCCGGTGGGCCATTCGATGCCGGCGTAGATGTCCTCGGTGTTCTCGCGGAACACCACCATGTCCGTCAGCGAGGCATCCGCCATGGGAGTGGACACGCCCGGGAAGTACCGGATGGGCCGCACGCAGGCGAAGAGATCGAGGTTCTGGCGCATCGCCACGTTGAGCGAGCGCATGCCACCGCCGATCGGGGTTCCCAACGGCCCCTTGATGCTCACGACGAAATCGCGCAACGCGGTCAGCGTCTCGTCGGGAAAGCCGGTGCCATAGACCTGGTGCGCCTTCTCGCCCGCGAAGACCTCCACCCAGGAGATCTTGCGGCGCGAGCCGTAGGCTTTTTCGACGGCGGCATTCACCACCTTCAACATCACAGGCGTGATGTCGATGCCGATGCCGTCGCCTTCGACGAACGCGATGTACGGGTTGTCCGGAACGCTCAAGCTCGCGTCCGGATTGATGGTGATGCGCTGGCCGGTAGAGGGGACCTGAATCTTTTCGTATTTCATGGTCCCCAATTTACCAACTATTTCTTACTTGGCTGGACCGTGTTTTCCGATGAGCATGGCCAGCTCCAGCGCCTGCTCGTAGTTGAGCCGCGGGTCGACGGTCGACTTGTAGGCCCGCGCCAGGTCCGCGTCGGTCAAACCACGCGCACCACCGGTGCACTCGGTGACGTTTTCGCCCGTGAGCTCGATGTGTGCACCACCCAGGAACGAACCATTGGCTTCGTGCACCTGGAAGGACAGCTCCAGCTCCTTGAGGATGTTCTCGAAGCGGCGCGTCTTGAGGCCACCCGAGCTGGTCTCGGTATTGCCATGCATGGGATCGCAGACCCAGAGCACCTGCTGGCCGGTCTCACGCACGGCCTTGATCATCTTCGGCAGACCCTTCTCCACATCCTTGGCGCCGAAGCGGTGGATGATGGTGAGGCGGCCCGGCGTGTTGTTCGGGTTCAGCGTGGTCACGAGACCTTGCAGCCATTCTTCCGTCATGGCCGGGCCGATCTTCACGCCCATCGGATTGGCGATACCGCGGTAGAACTCCACGTGCGCGCCGTCGAGCTGCGCCGTGCGCATGCCGATCCAGGGCATGTGCGTACCCAGGCTGTACCAGCGCTTCTGACGCTCGATGTAACGGGTCTGCGCCTGCTCGTACTGCAGCACGAGGCCTTCGTGCGCGGCGAAGAAGTCCACCGAGGTGACTTCATGCGGCGCGCGGCCACCGCTCACGCGCTCGAAGAAATCGAGCGAGTCGGCGATGGAGTCGACGATCTTCTGGTACTCGAGCTTCGCCGGCGAATGCTCCATGAAGCCGAGATCCCAGAACTGCGGGTGGTGCAGATCGGCGAAGCCGCCGTCGCACAAGGCGCGCACGAAATTCAACGTGAGCGCGGCGCGTTCGTAACCGCGCAGCAGCAGCGCCGGATCCGGTTCGCGAGCTTCGGCGGTGAATTCGGACCGGTTCACGAGATCGCCGCGGAACGCCGGCAGCGTCACGCCGTTGCGAGTCTCGGTGTCGGCGGAGCGCGGCTTGGCGTACTGACCTGCCATGCGACCCACGCGAATGATCGGCTTCTTGAGTCCGTGCAGCAGCACCAGGCTCATCTGCAACAGGATCTTGAGCTTCTTTGCGATCTTGTCGGATTCGCATTCTTCGAACGTCTCGGCGCAGTCGCCGCCCATGAGCAGGAATTTCTTGCCCACCTGCGCGTCGGCCAGGCGCTCGCGCAGTTGTTCGATCTCCCACGACACGACGAGCGGCGGCAGCTTGGCGAGCTGGGCCACGTAATTCTCGAGCTTCGGGATGTCCGTGTAGCGCGGTTGTTGTTGCGCGGTGCGCGAAGTCCAGCTCGCTGGATGCCAGGGGGTCGTGTCGGTGGTACGCATAAGTTGCGAAGTATTCTAATTCAGCAGGTTACGGCACACTACCGCCCCAACGAGGTATTCATGCACAAAGTTCTCATTTTGGGGGCCGGCAAGATCGGCGCCCTGATCTCTGGCCTGTTGGCGGAATCCGGTGATTATGACGTCACGTTGGGGGACGTCGATGCGGCGGCGGCCGAAGCCGTCGTGAAGGCTCACGGTTCCGAACATCTGCGCGCCGTAGCCCTTGACGCGGGCGACGCCAAGGCGCTCGAAAACCACTTCCGCGTCAACAAACCCCACGCCGTCATCTCCAGCCTGCCCTACTACTGCAATCCTGCGGTCGCCAAGGCCGCGCGCAAGGGCAACGCCCACTACTTCGATCTCACCGAAGACGTCGAGGTCACCCGCTCGGTGCGGCGCACGGCCAAGGGCTCGACCAAGGCTTTCGTGCCCCAATGCGGACTTGCGCCGGGCTTCATCAGCATCGCGGCCAACGAACTCACCAAACATTTCGACGAACTGCGCTCGATCAAGCTGCGCGTGGGCGCCCTGCCGCAGCACCCTAACAACGTGCTCAAGTATTCGCTGACCTGGTCCACCGAGGGACTCATCAATGAATACGGCAATCCCTGCGAGTCGGTGGTCGACGGCAAGATCGTCTCCGCCGCGCCGCTCGAAGGTCTCGAGGAGATCGAGATCGACGGCACCTTGTACGAAGCCTTCAACACCTCGGGTGGCTTGGGTTCGCTCGCCGAGACGTACGGCAAGCAGTGCGAGCAGATCAATTACAAGACGATGCGGTATCCGGGGCATTGCGCGCAGATGCGCCTGCTCATGAACGACCTGAAGCTGAACTCCGATCGCGCCACGTTGAAGCGCGTGCTGGAACACGCGGTGCCGCAGACGCTGCAGGACGTGGTCATCGTGTACGCGGCGGTCGCTGGTAAACAGGACGGCGAGCTGCGCGAGGAGAACTACGTCAACAAGATCTATCCGCAGATGATCGCAGGCCGGCTCTGGTCGGCGATCCAGGTCACCACGGCCGCGGGCATCACCGCCGTCGTGGACCTCGTGATGACCAACCCGCGCAAGTTCAAGGGATTCGTGGCGCAGGAGCAATTCGCGCTGCCCGACATCCTCGAGAACCGCTTCGGACAGTACTACGCGCCCGGCGGCACCAAAGACCTCTCGTCCACCGTCGTGGTGAGCGGCAAGGCCGGCCATCAGCGCCGGACCGCCTCGAAGCCCCCTGCGAAGAACACACCGCCCGCGAGGAAGAAGAAATGAGCGCCAAGGTGGATGTGGCCGCCATCCTGAAGCGGCTGGGCATCGACGCCGTCAATGCGGGGGCGTGGTCGGGTACGGCAGGTTGGTCGAAGGACGCCGCCGGCCCCAGGATCGTCTCGACGAATCCTGCCACGGGCGAAACGCTCGCCGAAGTGCGCGGCGCCACCGCGGGTGACTACGAAGCCGTCATGCGCAGTTCCGTGGAAGCGGCTGCTGCCTGGCGCACCGTGCCGGCGCCCCGGCGCGGCGAAGCCATCCGGTTATTAGGCGAGGCCCTGCGCGCCGTGAAGGAAGACCTGGGCGCTCTCGTCACGCTGGAGAACGGCAAGATCAAGGCCGAGGGCCTCGGCGAGGTGCAGGAGATGATCGACATCGCCGACTTCGCGGTCGGCCAGTCGCGCATGCTCTACGGCTACACCATGCACTCGGAACGCCCGCAGCACCGCATGTACGAGCAGTGGCATCCGCTGGGCGTCGTCGGAATCATCTCGGCGTTCAATTTCCCCGTGGCGGTCTGGGCCTGGAACTCTTTCCTGGGCGCCATCTGCGGAAACGTCTCGGTGTGGAAGCCCTCCCCCAAGACGCCGCTGACGGCAATAGCGGTTCAGCACATCTGCAACCGCGTGATGGCCGAGAACGAACTACCGCCGATCTTCCAGCTCTTCATCGACGGCGGCACCGAGCTCGCGACTAAGTTCGTGGATGACAAGCGCGTGGCGCTCGTTTCGTTCACCGGATCGACGGCCGTCGGCCGCACCGTGGCGGAACGCGTCGCGCGCCGGCTCGGCAAGGTGCTGCTTGAGCTCGGCGGCAACAACGCCATCATCGTGGACGAATCCGCGGATCTGAAACTCGCGGTGCCCTCGATCGTGTTCGGCGCCGTGGGCACGGCCGGCCAGCGCTGCACGACGACTCGTCGGCTCCTGGTTCACCGTTCGCGCATCGAGGAGCTGGAGAAGCGCCTCGTGCACGCGTACGCCCAGATCCGCATCGGGGATCCCATCGATCCGGGGACGCTCATGGGGCCGCTGATCGACAAAGGCTCGGTCGAACGGTATTCGCAGGCCATCGCGCAGGCCAAGGCTGCGGGCGGCAAAGTTGTCGTCGGCGAAAAGGTGCTCGAAGGCAAAGGCAACTTCGTGGCTCCCACCATCATCCGGGCGCAGAACGACTGGTCCATCGTGCAACACGAGACGTTCGCGCCGGTGATGTACCTCATCCCCTTCGACACCCTCGAGGAAGCCATCGCGATGCAGAACGCGTCGGCACATGGCTTGTCATCCGCGATCTTCACCGACCGGCTGCAGCATGCCGAAGCGTTCCTCTCGGCGGCCGGCAGCGACTGCGGCATCGCCAACGTGAACATCGGCACCTCGGGCGCCGAGATCGGCGGCGCGTTCGGCGGTGAGAAGGATACGGGTGGCGGTCGCGAATCCGGCTCGGACTCCTGGAAGGCCTACATGCGCCGCCAGACCAACACCATCAACTGGAGCCGCGAGCTGCCGCTGGCGCAGGGAATTTCGTTCGAGATCAAGGAAGCGCCCTGACTGTCACCTGACAGTCGGGCGCCCGTCGTGTCGTCCGGGGAAACGGCCCGGTAGCTTGCGGGCCGTTCACACGAGGCAGTATCCATGCTCAACGTCCGAAAACTGAGATTGCAACGCGGCTGGACCCAGGACCAGCTCGCCGAATTCGCCGGCATCAGCGTGCGCAGCGTGCAGCGCATCGAGCGCGGTGCGGATGCCAGTCTCGAGACGCTGAAGTCACTGGCCGCTGTCTTCGAGGTGGACGTCGACACCCTCAAGAACGGAGACGCCCCGATGCCAAATCCTGCAATGACCGACCACACGGTCGCCGCCGACGAGAAAGAAGCCCTCGAGTACGTGAAGGGACTTCGCGAGTTCTACATGCACCTCTTCATCTTCGTGGTCTTCGCCACGGTCTTCCCGCTGGTCTTCGGTCTGCGACTGGGCTTCGACAGCCCCAAGGTGCAGATGATCCTGCTGGGGTTTCTCGGCTGGGCCGTGGGTCTGGTGGTGCATGGCCTTGCGGCCTACGAGGTGGTGCGTTTCCTCGGACCGAAATGGGAACGCGCCCTCATAGAAAAACGCCTCGGCAGAAAACTCTGAAGCATCGCGTCGCGCGCATCCTGCGGGATGCGCGTGTACGATCGTCGGCAGCCTGTTCCGCCTGAACGTGAACGTCAGGCCCGCCGACCGGGTAGTTTGAGCTCGAACTTCGCGCCACCCAGCGGCGATGCGTCGATGCGCAGCGATCCGCCGTAGAGCTCGACCGTGTCGTGAACCATGGACAGGCCGAGTCCATGACCGGGTGTGGCCTCGTCCGCCCGGCCGCCACGCTTCAGCACTTTCGCGCGATCTTCCGCAGCGATGCCGGGCCCGTCATCATCGATCACGAGGCGCAGTGCGCGACGGGTGTCGAACGCGGGCTGTTCGACATCGACCTGGAGCCTGACGCGGGACTTCGACCATTTGCAGGCATTGTCGAGCAGGTTCCCCAGCAGCTCCGTGAGGTCCGCGCGATCGCCGATGAATTGCGCGTCGGCTGGCACCACGGTCTCGAACAGCAGGTCCTTGCTGCCGTACACCTTGAGCAGCGCCGCGCGCAGATCGGTGACGATGGGCGCCACGTCCACGGGCGCCTGGCCCAGCAGTACGCCGCCGCTCGCGGCCGCGCGTTTCATCTGGTGCTCGATGATGTCCGACATGCGCTCGATTTCCGCGTCGAGCGTGTCGCGCGTGCCGCGTTCCACGTTGCCGAGCGATTGCCGCATGACCGCCAACGGCGTTTTCAGGCTGTGCGCGAGGTTGCCCAACGTGTCGCGATAACGCTTGATGCGGGTCCGCTCACCCTCCAGCAAGGCATTGAGGTTGCTGGTGACCGAAGCGAACTCCCGCGGCCAGAACTCTCCGAGCTGCTCGCGCTTGCCGGCTTCCACTTCCTTGATGTGCCGCTCCAGTCGCCGCACCGGCCGCAACAGGATCCGGAACAGCAGCGCCAGTGTGCCCATGAGCAACACCGCGAGCCCCGTGAACCAGCCCACGAGTTGTTTGCGGAACGCCGCCACCTGCTGATCGTAGGTCTCGAGGCTGGAAGCGATGCTGAACGTGAAACGCGCAGGCTGGCCGTGCAGGTCGTCCCAGACGATGCCGCGACTCGCCACGGCGAGTCGGATGTGGGTGTCGCGGATCTCGGTGAAGAAGAAGCTGCGCTCGCCGCCTTCCAGCGGCGGGCCGAACTGCACGACCGTGCCGGTCGTCGATTGCGAACGCCAGATACTTTCGCCGCTGGCCGAGCGGATCTCGGCGTACAGTCCGGAGCCGGGCGTATCGAAGCGAGTCTCGAGGACCGCAGTGGGCGTCACGGATTCGGGCCCGTCGGGATCGGCGGCGGCGATCAACGCCACCATGTGCGCATCGATGACCTCGCGCAGGCTGCGCTCGGCGGTCTGGCGGAATAGATAGTCGAGCAGTCCCACGGTGAGTCCGAAGAACACCACCATGACGGTGAACACCGCGAGCAGCAGTCTTCTGGTCAGCGAGGGTCGGGTCAGCGAAGGCCGCGACAAGTGAGGCCCGGTATCAGCCCTGGTTGCGCGGGATCGAGAAGCGGTAGCCGCGCCCGCGCAGCGTCTCGATCGGATGCAGGGTCTCGGCTGGATCCAACTTGCGGCGCAGGCGCCCGATGAACACCTCGATCACGTTGCTGTCGCGTTCGAAATCCTGGTCGTAGAGCCGCTCGGTGAGCTCGGTCTTCGAGATCACGTCGCCGGCGCGCAGCATCATGTGCTCGAGGATGCGGTACTCGAACGTGGTGAGCTCGATGCCCTTGCCTTCCAGCGTGACGGTCTGCGAACGCGTATCGAGACGGATGGGGCCGCACTCGAGCACGGGCGACGCCCAGCCGCCGGCCCGGCGCAGCAACGCCTGCATGCGCGCCAGCACCTCCTCGAAGTGGTACGGCTTCGCCACGTAGTCATCCGCACCGGCCTGCAGCCCTTCAACCTTGTCCTGCCAGCGATCGCGCGCGGTCAGGATGAGGATGGGGAAAGTCTTGCCTGCCTTGCGCAACGCGCGGATCAGCTCGAGCCCGGGAAGTTTGGGCAGGCCGAGATCGATGACCGCGATGTCCAGCGGATATTCCTTGCCGGCAAACAAACCTTCCTCGCCATCCGCGGCGACGTCCACGGTGAATCCCTGGGCGGAGAGTTGTTCCTTGAGGCCGTCGCGCAGCGCGGCTTCGTCTTCGACCACCAGCGCCCGCATCAGCGCATCCGGCCCGTGGCGGCATCGATCCGCACGGTGAACACACGGCCGTCTTCGGAGAGCAGCTTGAGCACGTACACGGTGCGGCCGTCTTCGTCCTGCACGTCGGTGCGTACCACACGCGCACGGTACTGGCGCTCGGCGCGGTTCACGGCCTGATCCAGCGAGATGCCATCGAAGGCGATCTGCACGGGCGGCCTGGCGGCGATATCCGAACTACCTCCCACCCAATGGCCCGGCATGCTGTGCGCCAGGCTGAAGGGCGCGAAGCCGATCAGCGTCAAGGTGACGGGGACGAAGCCATGGCGAAGTTTCTTCATGACGGGCGCTAGTTTAGTCGCTTGTCCCCAAAAGGCGAGGAAGGTGATGCGGGCGGCGAAGGCCGCCCACATCGCCATGGCAAACAACTCGTTCATTGCGCCTGTATTACTCCGCCGGGCTCACGTCGACGCGCACGCGGATCCGGTCGCCGGGCTTGTACGGCAGCTCGGTCACCTGGCGGCGACCGTTGTAGACGTAGGTCACCTTGTACGCGTCCACCCGCTCCTGCCACTCGTCGTGGTAGCGGGTTTCGCAACGCTGCACCGTGTACTCGCGCGGCGGACCCTGGTGGGCGGCGTTCCGGCGTTTGGCCTGCTCGTGGCCGATGCCCGCGCCGATCACCGCGCCCGCGGCCGTCGCGGCATCACGGCCGCGGCCGCTGCCGATCTGGCTACCCAGAACGCCGCCGACGATCGCGCCGATGACGGCGCCGCCGGCATTGCTGCGGGGTCCACCGTAGCCATACCCGCGGTCGTCCACTCGGGTTTCGTCCCAGCACTCGCGCTGGGGCGTGCTCACGCGAACGCGGGTCATGAGCGGCTGCACGTCCACGACCTTGGCGTAGTCGTACTCGCCACGATCATCGTAGCGGCCATCGTGACGCGGATCGTATCGGTCGTCGTAGCGGGAATCGTGACGGTTGTCGTAACGATCGTCGTAACCGCCGTATCGGTCCTGCGCGAATGCGCCCGCGCTGGCGGCGGACAGGGCCGCCGCAATCGCCACCACGACCCACTTCTTGCTGCTCACATTCGCCGACATAAAGCCTCCAAGGGTCGGCCGGATGAATCCGACCGTGGAGACAGCTTAGGAAGGCGTCGATGAATCCTTACTGAACGTCGCTGAACGCCTTGGCGGCAGCCTTTTCCCCGCCCTTGACCTCGTTCCAGAGGTCATCCCAGGCTGCCGCGGACAGCGTCTTCAGCGCGAGGCCCCGCTCGCCCGCGAGCTCTTCCATGGCACGAAACCGGCGTTCGAACTTGGCGTTGGCGAGGCGCAGCGCTTCCTCGGGATCGATGCCCTGATGCCGCGCCCAGTTGGCCGTGGCGAACAGCAGGTCGCCGAGTTCCTCCGCGCGTCGCGCATCACCCGCCGGCAGTTCGTCGATCTCCCGCAGCTCTTCGTCGATCTTCGCCCGCACGCCGCTGGCGTCGGGCCAATCGAAGCCCACGCGACCCGCGCGTTTGCCGAGCTTGGCGCCGCGCGCGAGCGCTGGAAGCGCCAGCGGGACATCCGCCAGTTCGCTGTGCGCGTCACCCTTGGCAGCGCGTTCGCGCGCCTTGTGATCTTCCCAGGCGCGATTGAGCGCACGCGTATCGCCTTTCGGCGCTTCACCGAACACGTGCGGGTGGCGCTCCGTGAGTTTGTCGGCGATGGCATTCGCGACGCTCGCGAAATCGAACCATTGCTTCTCGCTGCCCATCTGCGCGTGGAACACCACCTGGAACAGCAGATCTCCGAGTTCGCCCTCCAATGCGCGCGGTTCCCCGCGCGCGATCGCCTCGGCGACTTCGTAGGCCTCTTCGATGGTGTACGGCGCGATGCTCTGGAAATCCTGCGCCACATCCCAGGGGCAGCCCTTCTGCGGGTCCCGCAATCGCCGCATGACGACGAGCAATCGTTCCAGTGCCCGCGCAGCGCGTTCGTCGGCCTCGTTCATGCCTGCTCCACCATGCGCATGAACGTGAGCAACATGCCCGCCGTCGCGCCCCAGATGTTCTGCCCCTGCCAGGGGATGTCGTACAGCATCAGTTCCTCGTCCCCGACGCGCCGGAGTCGCGCCTGGTGATTCTTCGCATCGAACACGTGACTCACGGGGACCTCGAACACACCCGCCACTTCCGCGGGATTGAGCTCCAGCGTGAAGGGCGGCGTCACCAGCGACAGCACCGGCG
>JBKPPO010000305.1:0-4629 GCA_046733635.1 Pseudomonadota bacterium
ACAACACCCGATCGAGAGCCCAGACTCCGTTCTCGCGGCGATAAAGCAGTGCATGGTGGGTCTGCGTCGGGATCGTGGGACCCGCCGGGTGGGTGGATGCCGTGATGACTGCCCAGTCCCCCTCGATGGCGACACTTTCCCCGAAGCTCGAATAGGCGCCGGGCGGTGGCTCCAGGACCTGCGACTGGTAGATGACCATGGGACGCGCCGCACAGACCGTGGACAAGAGCAGTCCACAAGCGATGAAGGCCAGGCGAAGCATGTGGATCTCCCGCGGGTGGTGACTACCTGTCGTGGTAGTTAGCACCAGGAGCGTGCAAGGAACGAGCCAGTCAGGGAGGCGGGCCACCGACACTCCGGCCGCGCGGAAGTCGTCAAACAACCTCTCGACCGGCAGCAAAAATTGCCGGAGCGCAGGGAAGCTTTTCTTCGCCGCGGAACTCTGCGGCGGGAATGGTCCTACATCGTCGCGGCGCGTGATCGGGGCGACAGCGGCGCGAGCACGCTGTCGCCCACCGGCCTCAATGGGCCTTCAGCATCCCGTTCGATTCCAGCCACAACATGAACTGCGGGAACCACCCCGTGCTCGTCTTCCCAGGATTACCGAGCCCGAAGCCATGGCCTCCGTTCTGATACAGATGGAACTCCACCGGCCGGCCGGCCTTCTTCCACGCCGTGATGAGCCCGTATTCGTTGTTGCCGAACAGGGGATCATCCGCGGCCAGCGCCACGAACATCGGCGGCGCGTCCGCCGGCACTTCGACGGCGCGCTGTCCGCCGTAGATAGGCGCGATGAACGCCGGTTTGTTCTCCGTGGACTGCAACGTCGCCGCCATCGTCGTGCCTGCGCCTGCGGAGAAACCCATCATGCCGAGGCGCTTCGGATCGATGTTCCATTCCTTTGCGCGCGAGCGCACCAGCTTGAAAGCCGCGGTCGCGTCTTCGAGTGGCAGCGTCACGGGCGGAAGCGGCGGCGGAGCGCCCGGAGCCGCAGCGGGTCTCGGCGCGGTCAACGGGTTGTTCTTGTCGAACTCCGCCCAATCGGGCGCCGTGGGCATCAATCGGTACTTGAGCACGAAAGCCGCGACACCGCGTTCGTTGAGCGCTTTCGCCACTTCCCATCCTTCATTGCCCATCGAGAGGATGCGGAAGCCGCCGCCCGGCGCGACGATCACCGCCGCGCCATTGGCTTTCGCGGGATCCGGCAGGAACGGGGTCAGCGTCGCGCGCGAAACGTTGCGGACGAACGGATCGCCCCATTGTTTGTACCAGGTCTCCTGCGCGGTCTGGCTCTCGACGCCTCCGGTGTTGAGCGGAATGGCGTTCGGTTCGGCCGGCGCTTCGATGGGCGTCTTGGGCGGCTCCTGCGCCAGAGCCTGGGCTCCGGCAATAACGGCGAATACACAGGCGCTCGTGGCGAGCGCACGCTTGATGGAAATAGACATGAAATCCCCTTCTTTCGATTGAGCGGAAATCATGCCAGTGCGGGCGAGCCGGCTCCTTTCCAGTTCGTTATCCCTCGACAGAGGTTTGTGGATCGCAGCGCCGAGGATAGATCCGGTTCAAAGCCGCTCGAACGAGCTCCCGCGCATCACGATCTCGATCTGACGGAATCGATCGGCCAATTGCTCCCGGTAATCCCGCCACCACTCCCGATCCAGCTTGTCCGTCATCACCTCGAAACTCACCAGGTCGTCGCGGCGGACCACACCCTTGTCGTCGGCCCAGAGACCCATCGCCGGCGAACGCACGAACGCCGTCACCCCGCCGAACTTCTCGGTGAGTTCGCGGCGCACCCGATCGAATTCTTCCTTCGGGAATCGTGCGCCGTCGTTGTCGAAAGTCGGCAGGAAGAATTCAACCAGGTACATGCGCCTCCTGCTCCTCCATGACGACACGCGTTCGGACCGCGGTCTTCTTTGGAAGCACTTCACCGCCGCGCTCGAGGATGGTCGCGATGGTCAGGCAGGTGCCGAAGAACAGGATCAGCGACGAGTAGTAGACCCACATCAGGATCAACACCAGCGAACCGGCGGCGCCGTAAGTAGATGTGGGCGCCACGTGCGTGAGGTACAGCGAGATGCAGTATTTGCCGATCGCAAACAACACCGCGGTGATGAATGCGCCGCGCCACACCTCCGACCACTGCAGCTTCACATCCGGCAGCACCTTGAACAGCATTCCGAACAACACCGTGGTGACCGAGAGCGAGAGGGTCAGGTCTATCAACATCACCGCGAACCCTGGAATGGGAATCCACTCCTGCGCGTGTTCGACGACGCCCGTGATGCCGAGGCTCAACACGAACGAGGTGAGCATCAGGAAGCCGATGATGAGCACCATCCCCAAGGAAAGCAGTCGCACCGTGACGAAGGTGAGGATGCCGCTGCGCGCAGGCTTGGATTTCACGCCCCAGAAGTGATTGAGCGCGCTCTGCATCTGCGCGAATACCGTGGTGGCGCCGAAGATGAGCGCGCCGACGCCCATGATCGTCGGCAGCAGGCCCGCCTCTTCCAATCGCGAGCGACGTACGGCCTCTTCCACGGCTGCGGCGGCCTGCGGCCCCACGAGGTCCGTGATCGCCAACGAGATCTGTCCACTCGCTGCGTCCTCACCGAACACGATGCCGACGATGGCGACTACGATGATCACGAGTGGCGCGAGCGAGAACAGCGTGCAGAAGCCCAGCGCGCCCGCGTGCTCGAAGGCGTCGCGCTCGAACCAGCGGCTGGCGGCGGTTTTGAGAATGTGAAGGAACGTCCGCGGTTGCATGGCGCCGATGCTCATGCAGCGCATGCCTCTGCCACCAGAGGAAAAGTCCGCGATATCGATGGGCTGATGCTGACTCGCTGGCGGCACACGGCGCCTGCGTGCGAGGACTCGAACTATGCAGAGGCCTGGCCGACGAAATAGCCTTTTTGCGCTGGGTAATAGTCGTTGAAGTTCGGCAGCGGGCTCGAGCTGACATCGTGGATGTCCGCCCCGAACGTGGGAATGAGGACGAGGTCAGCGCCGCTCGCGGTCTTGGTGAGGCGGCCGGGTCGGCTGGGGATCCATGCGGATCAATTCTTCTTCGGCGCGCCGGTGAGGATCCGGCGCGCGTTGCCGCTGCGGATCGCGGTCTTCTCTTCGGCAGTCAGATCCAGCTTCTCGAATGCATCGAGCGTGCGTTTCAGCGAGATCTGCGGGTAGTCAGAGCCCAGCATCATGCGGTCGATGCCGACATTGCGCAGCGTCCAGATGAACTCCTTCTCGATCGGCGAGTCCGGTGCGAGCAATACCGTCGCAGAGATGTCGAAGAACACGTTGTCCATCCCGAAGCCGTCCGCCGTGCGCGTCAGCACGATGACGTTCCAGAAGCGGAAATCCATGCCGCCGATGTGGGCGAAGATGAACCGCGTGTCCGGAGCGAGGAACGCGAGGTTGAACAGATCCTGATGGTCCCCCGCGACGATGCCTGCGTTGTCGAGCAGCACCGCGATGCCGAGTTCGCCCGCCTTTTTCACGAGCGTGACCACGCGCGGATCCAGGATGTCGAAACGCTGCGTGTGGGGATGGATCTTGAGCGTCCTCACGCCGCGCGCGGCGACGCGAGTGAGTTCATCCAATGCCGCCTGGCCATCGTAGGGATGGACGGTGACGATCGGCACCACCTTGGGATTCTTCTGGGCCAGCGCGATCAGCTTGTCGTTGCTCGCGCGGATGTTTTCGGGATTGCCCGCGGGCGCCTGGTATGGACCGCCGAACCACATCGCGCCGACACCCGCGACGTCGATGCCCGCGTCGCGCGCTTCCGATTCGAACTTCTGCAGCGAAGTACCGTAGTCGCGCAGATGCACGTGTGTATCGAAGACCGGTTCGCCGCCAAACGCCGAGACGGCCAGCAACGAGCCGGCCCAGAGCAGGATTTTTTTCATCATCGGGTGGTGCAGGCGACGGGAGACGCGTGCGCCACGGTCCCCTGCCAGCCGAGCTCTTTCATTCCGACTTCAGTCGAATAGTAGGTTTCGGCGACGGCGCGCTTGATGCCGTCGAACGGGCCGCGCTTCTGATCGCCGTCCGGCAGCGCGGAGAGCCGGGTAAGCAAAGCGTTGACCTGCTCCGACGACAGCGCCTTCCACGGCTTGCCATGCGCTTCGCGGGCTTCGCGCTCGAACGCACCGATCGCCTGCGCGAATCGCTTCTGCGTTTCGAGCGATTCAACCGCCAGCAGTCGATCCAGGAACTCCGGCACCTGCGCCGCGCGCGAGCCCGGCACGATCTGTTCGCTGAGCGCGGCCAACGTGTCGAACGCGTGTTGATCCAGGAATAGAAGCCCCGGCGTCGCGGCCGCGTCGGCGGCTGCAGGCAAGGCCGCGGCCGCTGCATGATGTGCGTGGGCGTGCTGAGCCGCCGACACGGACGTGGCGAGCGCCGCCGCGCCGATGCCCGCGAGAGATTGCAACACGCCACGCCGACCGATCCGGAAATGACGCAGCGGTCCTTCGCCGGACCCGGCAGCCGGCAAAGTCGTTTCGTCGCGTTCGTTGCGCATCACCATCTCCTCGACGCTCGCGTTGTCGTTAGTATAGGCGCAGTCCCAGCCCGTTGAGCCAGGAGTCCTGCATGTCCGTCACGCCCCGACCTGAA
>JBKPPO010000306.1:0-2600 GCA_046733635.1 Pseudomonadota bacterium
GCTCACGCTGTGGGGCGCCGTGTACATCACCGCCGTCTGCCTGCTGCCCGAGCTCATGATGCTCTGGGGCGCCGTGTCATTCGTGTTCGGCGGCACCTCGCTGCTCATCGTCGTGGTGGTGGCCATGGACTTCTTCTCGCAGCTCCAGGCGCACCTGATGTCGCATCACTACCCGGGGTTGCTCAAGAAGGCGAACCTCATGGGGTACGGCCGCTCGGGCGCGCCGCAAAGTTAATTAAGGAAAGGTTGAGAAAATGAAAGTACGTCCCTCGGTCAAGAAGATCTGCAAGAACTGCAAGGTCGTGCGCCGTCGCGGCGTGGTCTACGTCATCTGCTCCGATCCGCGCCACAAGCAGCGCCAGGGTTGAGAGCAGTAGATCGCTAAGAAAAGGTATCGCAAATGGCACGTATATCCGGCATCAACATCCCGATGAACAAGCACGTAGTGATCGGGCTCACGCACATCTTTGGCGTGGGACGTTCGCGTGCCAAGGAAGTCTGCGCCGCCGCGGGCATCGCTCCTGAAACCAAGGTGAAGGATCTCACCGAGGCCGAAGTGAACGCGATCCGCTCCGTGCTGGCGAAGAGCGCCGTCGAAGGCGATCTGCGCCGCGAGAACTCCATGAACATCAAGCGTCTCATGGACCTCGGCACTTACCGCGGACTGCGTCATCGCAAGGGTCTGCCGGTCCGTGGCCAGCGCACCCGTACGAATGCCCGCACGCGCAAGGGTCCGCGCAAGCAGGCCGTGAAGCTGAATGCTCCTCCGGGCAAGGTTTAAAGGTTAGGTAGTAAACACATGGCTGAAGAAAAGAAGTCAGAAGCCGCTGCCGGTGGCGCCTCGGGCGCCGCGGCCGCTGGTGGTCCGAAGAAACCGAAGAAGGCGCGCAAGAACGTCCTCGACGGAATCGCCCACGTACACGCTTCCTTCAACAACACCATCATCACGATCACCGATCGCCAGGGAAACACGCTTTCCTGGGCGACCTCGGGTGGTTGCGGCTTCCGCGGTTCGCGCAAGTCGACGCCGTTCGCGGCGCAGGTGGCTGCTGAGAAGGCCGGCAATGCGGCGCAGGAACACGGCGTGAAGAACGTCGAAGTCCGCGTCGGTGGTCCCGGCCCGGGTCGCGAATCCGCGGTGCGTGCGCTGAATGCCTGTGGTCTCAAGATCACGAGCATCTCGGACATCACCCCGATCCCGCACAACGGCTGCCGTCCGCCCAAGAAGCGCCGCGTCTAACTAGGAACCCATACATGGCTCGTTACACTGGTCCCAAGTGCAAACTCGCGCGTCGCGAGGGCACCGATCTGTTCCTCAAGAGCGGCGTCAAGCCCCTCGAGAGCAAGTGCAAGTTCCAGGTGCCGCCGGGCGGCATCAAGGGTGAACGCAAGCAGCGCATCTCCGACTACGGCCTGCAGCTGCGCGAGAAGCAGAAGCTGCGCCGCATGTACGGCGTGCTCGAGCGTCAGTTCGCCAACTACTACACCGAGGCTTCGCGCCGCGCCGGCTCGTCGGGTGAGAACCTGCTGAAGCTGCTCGAGTGCCGCCTCGACAACGTGGTTTATCGCATGGGCTTCGCCGCGACGCGCTCGGAAGCGCGCCAGCTGGTGGCGCACAAGGCCATCGCCGTGAACGACGGCGTGGTGACGATCGGCTCGTACCAGTGCAAGGCTGGCGACATCATCACGGTGCGCGAGAAGGCCAAGAAGCAGCTGCGCATCCAGAGCGCGATGCAGATCGCGACGCAGGTGGGTCTGCCCGAGTGGGTGGACGTGAACAGCACGGAGTTCCGTGGCGTGTTCAAGTCGGTGCCGGGCCGGGATGAAATCCTGCCGGACATCAACGAGAACCTGGTCGTCGAGCTGTACTCGAAGTAATCGCTGGCGCCCCCACATAGGGGGCGCTGTTTTCCAGGCGATTACCGAATTGATTTGATTAAGCCCGTCTCTGACGGGAAGGTGACCCGAATGCAAGGTTCAGTCAGCGAATTCCTGAAGCCCCGAGTTGTGAAAGTGCAGCCGACCGCCCCGCGCCAGGCGCGCGTGGTGATCGAGCCGTTCGAGCGTGGCTTCGGCCACACGCTCGGCAATGCGCTGCGCCGCGTGCTGCTGTCGTCCATGCCGGGCGCGGCGATCACCGAAGTCGAGATCGAAGGCGTGCTCCATGAGTACACCTCCATCGAAGGTGTGCAGGAAGACGTTGTCGACATCCTCCTGAACCTCAAGCAGGTCGCCCTCAAGATGCACTCGCGCGATTCCGCCGAGCTGCGTCTGTCGAAGAAGGGCCCGGGCCCCGTGACGGCTGGCGACATCCACACGGATCACGACATCGAAGTCGTGAACCCGGAGCTGGTGCTCGCCAACCTGACGAAGGCCGGCGAACTCACGATGACGCTGCGTGTGGAACGCGGCCGTGGCTACCGCCCGGCCCTGAACCGCGCCGCGTTCGAAGAGCAGAGCCGTCCGATCGGCCGACTGCAGCTCGATGCCTCGTTCTCGCCGGTCCGTCGAGTGACCTACATGGTCGACGCGGCCCGCGTGGAGCAGCGCACCGACCTCGACAAGCTGGTCATCGACATCGAGACCAACGGCACGATCGA
>JBKPPO010000307.1:0-15624 GCA_046733635.1 Pseudomonadota bacterium
CGGGCGCGCCGCACGTATTCCGAGGGCGTGCTGCCCAGGCGTTGACGGAACTGCCTGCCGAAATGCCGCACGCTCATGTTCGCGCGCTCGGCCAGGTTCTCCACCGACAAATCCCCGTCGAGATGCTCCAGGATCCAGAGCTCGAGGGCGCCGAACACATCATCGCGGCGCTGCGCACTGAGATGACCGCTGAACTGCGACTGGCCACCCGGGCGCTTGAGGAACATCACGAGCTCCTGGGCCACCGCCAACGCCGTGGTCCTGCCCCAATCGGCCTCGACCATCGCGAGCGCCATGTCCATGCCTGCGGTGACGCCCGCCGAGGTGAACAGGTTTCCATCCCGCACATAGATGGCGTCGCGGTCGATGTGCGCGTCCGGTGCGATGGCCGCGAGCCGCGTGAAGTAACTCCAGTGTGTGGTCGCGCGCCGCCCCTTCAGAAGGCCGGCGGCGCCCAGCAACATCGCGCCGGTACAGATGGATCCGAATCGCTGTACCCGCTGCGCCGATCGGCGCAACCAATCCAGGAGGCTGCGATCGTCCAGCAGCTTCTCGTAGCCGATGCCCCCTGACACGAGCAACGTATCCACCCCGCGAACCTCCGAATGACGTCGCGTCGCGATGAGTCCCAGGCCGTTGGACATCGTGACGATCCCTGCGCGTGTAGACACCAGTTCCACCGTGTACGCGTCGTGACGCAGTCCTCGATGGTCACGCAGCCAGCGCGAAGTGCGTGCGAACACTTCGAGTGGACCGGTGATGTCGAGAATCTGCGCCCCTTCGAAACCGAACATCACGATGCGATGGGTACCCATGTTTCCTCCCGTCCGCCTGCGTGGTGCGAAATGATGCCTGTCTGACGGGTTCACCGCTTCTCGGCGCACCGGCGGCCGTGCGAGCCGCCACTCATATGGAGTACACGCGTACCCAGGTGGCAGCGTCTGCCGGGTCGCATGGCCAGCGGACGTCCGGACATCTGTCCGGTGTCCGCGCGCGGACACTCGTCCGCCAGCCGATCACGGACACCTGGGCAATCGCACCGCGTGAATTCAAACAGTTAGGCAACCGCACCGGCCTTGGCACGCTACGTGCTTTGACAAGCGCATGAGCCTGCAAATACCCAGAATCGGCATGCGCGACACCGCGGCCCAGGACCGCGTCGTGCGGGAAGCGCCGCCGCCGGCGTCCATGTCTTCGCTGTCGTCCCTGCAGCCGCTATGGCGCAAGTACGGCCTGTTCGCCGTCGGCGGCCTCGTGCTGCTGATCGCATTGATCTGGGGCGCGCGCGCCTGGCTGTCCAGCGAGAAGGTCATCGCGCGCGAACGCATGCGCACCTCCGAAGTGACGCGCGGCCTCTTCGTGCGCGACGTGGCCGCCACCGGCACCGTCGTCGCGGCCGTGAGCCCCACGCTGTTCGCCGAAGCGCCGGGCATCATCATCTACAAGGCGCGAGCCGGCGACACCGTGAAGCCCGGCGACGTGCTCGGTGTGGTCGAGAGCGCCTCGCTCACCAATGAATACGAGCGCGAGCGGGCCACGCTGATCAGCGTCGAGGCCGACCTCAACCGCAAGACCATCGAAGTGCGCCGCCAGATCCTCAAGAGCGCGCAGGACAGCGATCTCGCCAAGGTGCAGATCACCGCCGCCGAGCGAGAGTACAAACGCGCCGAGGACGCCTGGGGCATCCACGTCATCCCCGAGCGCGATTTCAAACGCGCGCAGGACGATCTCGAGACCGCCAAGCTCAACTACGCGCACGCCGTCCAGACCGGTGGCCTCGAGAAGGACAGCCTCGAGCTGGATCTGCGCGCGCAGCGCGCCAAGCGCGACGCGCAGGCGCTGCTGGTGGCGCGCCTCAAGCAGCGCGTCGATGCGCTCACGCTCAAGTCACCCGTGGCCGGCGTAGTGGCGACCCTTTCGCAGGTGGAGCGCGCGCAGGTGGCCGAGAACGCGCCGCTGGTCACGGTGGTGGACCTCTCCGCGCTCGAGATCGAATTCCAGGTGGCGGAGACGTACGCCAACGAGATCAAGTCGACGATGAACGCCGAGATCACGCTCGACGGTCGTCGGCTCGTCGGCAAGGTGGCCGGCATCTCGCCCGACGTGCGCGACAACCAGGTCCGCGGCCGCGTGCGCTTCGACGAGCAGCCGCAGGGCCTGCGCCAGAACCAGCGCGCTGCGGTGCGCATCGTGCTCGACGAACGCGCCGACGTGCTCAAGGTCGGCCGCAGCCCCTTCGCCGACTCGGACACTCGCGCCATCTACGTGGTGCGCGGCGACTACGCGGAGCGCGTGCCGGTGGAATTCGGCGCTGCCGCCATCGGTGAGATCGAAGTACGCCAGGGCCTGCAGCCCGGCGACGTCGTCGTGCTGTCGGACATGCGCGACTACAGGGACGCGGAGCGCGTCCTCATCGCAGATTGAAACCAGAGGATCGACAAATGCTCGAGATGAAGAACGTCAGCAAGGTTTTCCGCACCGAACTCATCGAAACCCATGCGCTGCGGAGTTTCTCCCTGTCGGTCAAACCCGGCGAGTTCCTGGCGGTGACCGGCCCTTCGGGCTCGGGCAAGACCACCTTTCTCAACATCGCGGGACTGCTCGAGCCCTACGACTCCGGCACCTACGAGCTCGACGGCACCGACGTCACCCAGCTCTCCGACGACGCGCGGTCGCGCCTGCGCAACGAGAAGATCGGCTTCATCTTCCAGAGCTTCAACCTGATGCCGGATCTCAACATCTACGACAACGTGGATGTGCCGCTGCGCTATCGCCGCATGAAGGCCGCGGAGCGCCATCAGCGCATCACCAATGCGCTCGAGATCGTGGGCCTCGCCGCGCGCATGAAACACGTGCCCGCGCAGCTCTCGGGCGGCCAGCAGCAGCGCGTGGCCATCGCGCGCGCGATCGCCGGTGATCCCAAGATCGTGTTCGCCGACGAACCCACGGGCAACCTGGATTCGCTCATGGCGCGCCAGGTCATGGACCTGCTCGAGAAGATCAACGAGATGGGCACCACCATCATCATGGTGACGCACGATCCGGAGCTCGCTCGCCGCGCACATCGCAACGTGCAGGTGGTCGACGGCCAGATCTCCGACTTCAAACCCTACGAGCCGCTGGCCGCGCCCGTGGGCGCTCCGCACGCCGCGACCGCCGGAGCCTGACATGTTCCCTTATTACCTGCGCCTCGCGCTGCAGAGCTTCCGGCGCAATCCAGGGCTCACCGCGCTCATGATCATGGCGATCGCGCTCGGCATCGCCGTGTGCCTGATCACGCTGACCGGCTACCGCGCCGCGGCCAACAATCCCATCGCACACAAGAACGGCATGTTGTTCGTGCCGGCGGTGGATAGCTGGGACCCCGAGAATCCCTACGACAAGGACAAGCCCTGGCGCCAGCCGGACCTGCTGACGTATCGCGATGCGCAGGCGCTCGTCGCCTCCGACATCCCCGACCGCAAGGTCATCATGTACAAGCTCGCGGACGTGATCAGCCGCGAAGAAGGCGCGATGGAGCCCGAGACCATCCTGGTGCGCGGCACGACGGGTGACTTCTTCGAGATGTTCGAGACGCCCTTCCTGTTCGGCGGCGGCTGGGATACGCGTGCCGACCAGGGTCCGGAACCCGTCATCGTTCTCAGCAAGGCGCTCAACGATCGCGCCTTCAAGGGCGAGAACAGCGTGGGCAAATCCGTGCGCTGGCACGACCGCGAGTTCCGCGTGGTCGGTGTGTTGAACGACTGGCACCCCGCACCCAAGTTCTTCGACGTGTCCAATGGCGCGTTCAACGACCCCGAGGACGCGTACATCCCGCATGCCTTCGGCAAGTTGTTCGAAATGGGCGCGGCCGGCAACACGAATTGCTGGAAAACCGAGGAGATCGACAGCTTCGAGCGGTTCACGCAGTCCGAGTGCATCTGGCAGCAGGCGTGGGTGGAGCTGCGCACGCCCGAGAAGGTGCGCGCGTACCGCGAGTTCCTCGATAACTACGTCACGGCGCAGAAGAAGCAGGGCCGCTTCCCGCGCCCGCTCAACAACGCGCTCTACAACGTCGATGAGTGGCTGGCGTTCAACAACGTGGTCGGCGACGACCGCAAGGCCATGGTGCTGCTGGCGTTCGCGTTCCTCGCCGTGTGCCTCATCAACACCGTCGGCCTGCTGCTCGCCAAATTCCTGAACGCCGCGCCCGTGGCCGGCGTGCGCCGCGCGCTGGGCGCGAGCCGCCGCGACATCTTCTGGCAGCACCTCACCGAAGCCGGCGCCGTGGCCATCGCGGGCGGCATCGCCGGCGCGGCCCTGGGACTCGCGGGCATCTGGGCGCTGCGCGCCTGGTATGGCCGCATCGTCGAAGAAGCCGCGCGCGTGTTGCCCTACGAGTTCACCACGCTGCTGCTGGCCATCGGCATCTCGCTGCTCGCGGGCCTGCTCGCCGGCCTGTACCCGGCCTGGCGCATCGGCCGCGCCGCGCCCGCCTCCTACCTCAAGGTGCAATAGCCATGGAAACGCGTCCCATCCTCTCCGCACTGCTGCGTAACAGCGCCGGCGCCATCCTGGTCTCCCTGCAGATCGCGATCACGCTCGCCATCGTCGTGAACGCCGTGTTCCTCGTGAAACAGCGCATCGACCAGGTGGGCCGGCCCACGGGCATCGACGAGAACAACATGTTCTCCATGCGCATCACCGGGTTCGGCAAGGACTTCAACTTCGAGAGCATGGTGAAGTCCGATATGGACATGCTGCGGAAGATGCCGGGCGTCGTCGACGCCACGCCCTCGCCGCAGGTGCCGCTGTCGGGCAGCGGCAGCTCCACGCGCATGTTCACCGAGCCCAACGAGAAGGGGAATTCGGAACCGGTGAACTACTTCGAGGTGGACGAGCGCGGCGTGAACACGCTGGGCGCGAAGCTCGCCGCGGGCACCACCTTCGAGGCGCAGGCCATCGAGTACCGCGAGAAGCAGTCCCAGGATCCGCCGAAGAGCGGCCAGGTCATCGTGAGCAAGGGATTCGCCGACCGAATCTTCAAAGGCGAACCTGCGCTCGGCAAGACCATCTACGACAATCAGAGCCACCCGGCGCGCATCATCGGCGTCATCGAGCACATGCAGGGCTCGTGGCTGGGCTGGGACAAGGTGGACAACGTCATGTTGCTGCCGCAGGTAGGCCCCGGACCTTATGTGCAGTACATGGTCCGCACACAGCCCGGTGAGCTGGACCGCGTGATGGCGGATGCCGAGGTCGCGCTCAAGAAGGCGTTCAAGAATCGCGTGGTCGGCAAACTCGAGAAGCTGGCGGACCAGAAGGCCCGCAGTTATTCGGGTGATTCGCTCATCGTGGTCATCCTGGGCGTGGTCACCGGCCTCGTGCTGGTGTTCAGCGCCCTCGGCATCTTCGGCCTCGCCACGTTCAACGTGAACACGCGCACGCGGCAGATCGGCACGCGCCGCGCCGTGGGCGCGCGCCGTATCGACATCGTGCGGTACTTCATGGTCGAGAACTGGCTGGTGACCACCACGGGCGTGCTCGTGGGCTGCGCACTGGCGCTGGCCGGCGGGTACTGGCTGTCCACTCAGTACGGCGTGGACCGGCTGGACCTGTACTTCCTCGTGGGCGGCGTCGCGGGCCTCTGGGCCGTGGGCCAGCTCGCCGCCTGGCAGCCCTCGCTCAAGGCCTCCAAGGTCTCGCCGGCCATGGCCACCCGGAGCGTCTGACCGGCAGTCCAAGAATATTCACCCGCGCATGATCAACGCTTGCAACCGTAAGTCGACCTCGAACGTCTTAGGCATGACTTCAGTGACATCCAACGTCGAGGATCGCCTGGCAAACCGCACGGTACTGGTGGCGGATGATAGTGAGGCTGTGCGCACAGCCTTCCAGGTCCTGTTGTCCCTGCACGGCGCGCGGGTCCTCGGTGCTGCATCTCCAGCCGAGGCCCTCGCGACCGTGCGTTCCCAGGAAGTGGACCTGGTGATCCAGGACATGAACTTCCGGCGCGACGCGACCTCGGGCGAGGAAGGCATCGCGTTGTTTCGCGAGCTGCGATCGCTGCATCCGGACGTGCCGGTGATCCTGCTCACGGCCTGGACCCACCTCGAAACCGCCGTGGACCTCGTGAAGGCGGGCGCGGCGGACTACATCGCCAAGCCCTGGGACGATGCCCGTCTGCTGACGACCGTGCGCAACCTGCTGGAGCTGCGCGCGGCCGTCGAAGAAAACGTCATGACACGCGCGCGCCGCGCGGAGGCGCGCGCGCAGCTCGCCGAGCGGTACAACCTGCGCGGACTGGTTTATGAAAGCGAGGCGCTGCACACCGTGGCCTCGATGGCGGCGCAGGTGGCGCATGCCGACGTGCCCGTGCTGATCACCGGGCCGAACGGCGCCGGCAAGGAAGTGCTCGCGGACATCGTGCACGCCAACTCGGCGCGCAAGGATCAGCCCTACGTCAAGGTGAACGCGGGCGCCCTGCCCGACCAGCTCTTCGAAGCCGAGCTCTTCGGCACCGAGGCCGGCGCGTTCACCGGCGCCAAGACGCGCGCGGGACGCTTCGAAGCCGCCGACGGCGGCACGTTGTTCCTCGACGAGATCGGCAACCTGCCGATGTCCGGCCAGGCCAAACTACTGCGCGTCTTGCAGACCGGCGAATACGAGCGCCTCGGCAGCAACACCACGCGCCGCGCCAACGTGCGCGTGATCGCGGCCACCAACCTGCCGCTGCGCGAAGCCATGCGCGAAGGCCGGTTCCGCGAAGACCTGTACTACCGCCTGAGCGTCATCGAATTGCAGTTGCCGCCGCTGGCCGATCGCCGCGACGACGTGTTGCCGCTGGCGCGCTCCTTCCTTCCTGCAAATGCGCGGCTCACGAACGACGCCGAACGCGCATTGCTCAATCACTCCTGGCCGGGAAATGTGCGCGAGCTCCGCAATGTGCTGCAACGCGCTGCGCTGCTCGCGGGCGACGCGCCCATCACGGCGGCGACGCTGAATCTCCCGGCCGTTTTACCCGCGCGCAACGACGAGCCCGTGCTCGATCGCGCGACCATCGAGAGAGTGCTGGGCGAGAACGGCCACATCGTGGCCCAGGCCGCGCGTCAGCTCGCGATCAGCCGGCAGGCTCTGTACCGCCGTATGGAGAAGCTGGGCATCAAAGAGTCCCCGGGGCGCGGCGTATAGTCACGCGATGAAACTGTCCATGGCCGGCCGCGCCACTGTGTGGGTTGCCGGCATCGCCACCTGCGGCATCCTCGTCCACTACTACCTCTTGTACCTGTTGCCCGTGCCCTGGCTGGCCACGGTCGTCGCCATCACGGTGACTCTCGCATTCTCGGCGTGGGGCGCGAGTTCCCTGACGCGCCGGTGGAGTTCGACGTCCCGTGCGCTCTCGGACGCGATCTCGAGCCTGCGCGACCGCGACTTCAGCATGAGCGTCACCCGGACGACCCAGGACGAGATGGGCGAGCTGGTGACGGCCTACAACGCGCTCGGCGACCGCCTCCGCGTCGAGCGCCAGAGCCTCTATCAGCGCGAGCTCATGCTGGACACCGTGATCCAGAGCACGCCGCTCGCGCTGGTGCTCACCAACATCGCGGATCACGTGTTGTACAGCAATGCCTCGGCGCGGCAGCTCTTCGGCGAGGGTCGGAAACTCGAAGGACTGAAGTTCTCCGCCTTTCTCGAAGCCGCGCCCGAACCCCTGCGCGAGGCCGTCGACCGCGGCGGCGACACGTTGTTCACGCTGGAGCTCGGCGGCGAGCCGCAGGTCTACCACGTGTCGCAGCGGCAGTTCCTGCTGAACGCCATGCCGCACCGGTTGCTGTTGCTCAAGCAGCTCACACGCGAAATCAATTCGCAGGAAGTCGCCACCTGGAAGAAGGTGATCCGGGTGATCGCGCATGAGCTCAACAATTCGCTGGCGCCGATTTCCTCGCTCGCGCACTCGGGCCAGATCCTCGCGCGCGCGCCGCCCGAGCCGGAGCAACTCGCACGCGTGTTCTCCACGATCGAGGACCGCGCCAAACACCTGGCGGGATTCATCGATGGCTACGCCCGGTTTGCCAAGCTGCCGAAGCCGCGCCTGGCGCCCGTATCGTGGGAGGTGTTGATCGAACGACTGCGCGTCGTGGTGAACTTCCGGCTCGCGGGCGCGCTTCCCTCGCGTTCCGCGAGCTTCGACACCGCGCAGATGGAGCAGGCATTGATCAACCTGCTGAAGAACGCGCGCGAATCAGGGTCGGCGCCCGAAGACATCGAGCTCGCGGTGAGCGCGGCGCCGGGTGGATTCACGATCGAAGTCCGGGATCGCGGACCGGGGTTCTCGGCCACGGCGCTCGAGAACGCGCTCGTGCCGTTCTTCTCGACCAAGGACACCGGCACCGGCCTGGGGCTCACGTTGTGTCGCGAGATCGTCGAAGCCCACGGCGGGCGCCTGCGGATCGCGAACCGCGCCAACACCGGCATGGAAAGCGGCGGCGCAGTGGTTACAATCCGCCTCCCCGATGGTAGTTAGCGAATGAGCGAATCCTCCAGCATCCAGCCGGCCACGGTCGATGACATCGATTCGCTGCTGCCCATGGTCGAGCAGTACTGGCGATTCGAGAACATCGAAGGCTTCGATCCCGCCCGGGTGCGGGCATTGCTCACGCGTGTGCTCGACGACGCCAGCCTCGGCCGCGCCTGGATCGCCCGCGTGTACGGCGAGCCCGCCGGTTACCTGCTCTCCGTCTACGTCTTCAGCCTGGAGCACCAGGGCATCACCGCGGAGATCGACGAGTTCTTCGTGATCCCGCAGCATCGCGGACTCGGCATCGGCGCCGGCATGCTGGCCGCCGCCGAAGCGCAGTTCCGTATCGAGGGGTGCACCAATGTTTCCCTGCAGCTCGGCCGCAGCAACGAGGCCGCGCGCAAGTTCTACCAACAACACGGCTTCGAGGACCGCGCGGGATTCGAGCTCGTGAGTAAACTGCTCTGACGACACGGATATGTACGACCTCTACATCGGCAACAAGAATTATTCCTCCTGGTCCCTGCGCCCCTGGGTGCTGCTGCGTGAACTCGGCATTCCGTTCCGCGAACGCCTGGTGGTGTTCGGCAGCGACGATTTCCGCGAGTTCTCGCCGACGGGCAAGGTGCCCTGCCTCGTCGACGGGCAGACCACGGTCTGGGATTCGCTGTCCATCACGGAATACCTGGGCGAGCGGCATCCGAACGTGTGGCCGGCAGAAGCGGCCGCGCGAGCCTGGGCGCGTTCCGCGGCCGCCGAGATGCACTCCGGCTTCGCCGCGCTCCGCGACGCCTGCACGATGAACTGCGGCATCCGCGTGAAACTCCACAATGTGAGCGCGGCGCTTCAGCGCGATCTTTCGCGGCTCGAGGCCTTGTGGGCCGATGGCCTCTCGCGGTTCGGCGGCCCGTTCCTCACGGGTGCGCGCTTCTGCGCCGTGGACGCGTTCTTCGCGCCCGTGGCGTTCCGCATCCAGAGCTACGAGCCACCGATTTCCGCGGAGGCTCGCCGCTATGCAGCCCAGCTGCTCGCGCTGCCCTCGATGAAGGACTGGTACTCCGCCGCCCTCACCGAGACCTGGCGCGACGAGCCACACGAAGCCGAGGCGCGCTCCGTGGGTGAGTGGACTGCGGACCTGCGCGCCAGGTAGTTAGTAGCGCGCTGCTTGCGGCGGCGTGCGCCAGCCCGCGAGCCATGCCATTTCCGTGCGCCTGCGATTCCAAAGCATGCGACCGGGGCTGATCCCCTGCGGGCTATGCGGTAGGCTCCCCTGCACTCACCTGAGGGGGTTACATGCTGAAGAAACTCTTCGCGGCGATCGCCGCGACCTCGTTCACCTGCGCCGCAGCCACGGCCGCCGCACCAAAACCGGTGGAGGCCACGCTCACCATACGTGCGGACCAGCCCGGACCGAAGATCGACGCCAACATCTACGGCCAGTTCATGGAACACCTGGGCCGCAATGTCTACGAAGGCATCTGGGTGGGCGAGAACTCGCCGATCCCGAACACACGCGGCTTCCGCAATGACACGCTGGCGGCGCTCAAGAAGATCAAGGTGCCGGTGTTGCGCTGGCCTGGCGGCTGCTTCGCCGACGAATACCACTGGCGCGACGGCATCGGCCCCCGCGACAAACGCCCGCACCGTGTGAACACGAACTGGGGCGGCGTCATCGAACCCAACGAATTCGGCACCCACGAGTTCTTCGAGCTCGCCGAGATGCTGAACGCCAAGACCTATCTCGCGGTGAACGTGGGCTCGGGCACGGTGCAGGAGATGGCCGACTGGGTCGAATACATCACATCGCCCTCCGAATCGACACTCGCCAAGGAACGCCGCGCGAATGGGCGCGACAAGCCCTGGAAGCTCGACTACGTGGGCGTGGGCAACGAGCCCTGGGGCTGCGGCGGCGACATGACCGCGCAGTACTACTCGGACGAGTACAAGAAGTACGCGCTGCAGATCAAGGCGCCGCGCGACGCGCGTCCCATCGAGGTGGCCAGCGGCCCCTACGGTGAAGACTACGACTGGACCGAGACGGTCATGAAAAACGCGGTCAAACAGATGGGCGCGTATTCGCTGCACTACTACACGCTGCCCTCCGGCAGCTTCGAGACGCCGAAGAAAGGCCCGGCCCTCAACTTCACCGAAGCCGACTGGATCATCACGCTCAAACACACGCTGAAGATGGATGAAATGATCCGCAAGCACGTTGCGATCATGGACAAACACGACCCGAAGAAGCGTGTGGGCCTGTACGTCGACGAATGGGGTTCCTGGTACGACGTCGAGCCGGGCACGAACCCGGGCTTCCTGTTCCAGCAGAACACCATGCGAGACGCCGTGCTCGCGGGCCTCAACCTCAACATTTTCCACGAGCACGCCGAACGGGTGCGCATGACCAACATCGCGCAGATGATCAACGTGCTGCAGGCCATGATCCTCACGGACAAGGAGAAGATGCTGCTCACGCCCACGTACCACGTGTTCGACATGTACCTGCCGTTCCAGGACTCGACGAAGCTCAACGCCGAACTCGCTGCGCCCGAGTATAAACATGGCGACGTGACCATCCCCTCGGTGAGCACCTCGGCCGCACGCACCGCCGACGGCAAGATTGCACTCGCGCTCGTGAACACGAATCCGAACCAGGGTGCGCGCGTCACCGTGAAAGTGGCGGGCGGGAGTGCGACGAAAGTCGCGGGCCGCGTGCTGACCACGGCTGCGATGAACGCCCACAACACTTTCGACAAGCCCGACAACGTGACGCCCGCCGATTACAAGGGCGCCAAGCGTAAAGGTGGTGACTGGGTGTTCGAGCTGCCGGCAAAATCAGTGGTGGTCGTCACCCTGAACTAGCCTTCCAATCCGAGGTCCCGATGAACGCGTTCCGCCCGCTTCGCACGTTGTTTGCCGCCGCCGTTCTCACGGCGCTCGCGCTGCCTGCCCATGCGGATACGGTGCGGAACGGCTTCTCGGCGGAAAGGCTCAAACGCGTGGATGCGCTGCTCGATCAGTACACGAGCGAGCAGCGCATCGGCGGCATCGTCGCGCTGGTATTGCGCGACGGGAAGCCGGTGTACGAGAAGGCGTCGGGCTGGCGGGACAAGGAAGCCGGCGTGAAGATGACGACGGACACGTTGTTCCGTATCGCGTCGCAGTCCAAAGCGCTGACGAGCGTCGCCGTCCTCTCGCTCATGGAGGAAGGCAAGCTCACCGTGAACGACCAGGCGGGCAAGTGGATCCCCACGTTCGCCAAGACCACGGTGCTCACGCGCGAGGGCAGCAACTGGAATCAGGCGCCCGCGAAGCGCGCCATCACGATCCGCGACCTGCTGACGCACACCGCGGGCATTTCGTACGGGCAGCCGCCGGAGCTCGCGGCGTTGTACGAACCCAAGGGGTTGGGTCCGGCCGCAGGTTTCGGCTGGTACTTCGCCGACAAGGACGAGACCACTTGCGAGTCCATGGAGCGGCTGGGCACGTTGCCCTTCGCGGCGCAGCCCGGCGAGCAGTACGTCTACGGTTACAACACCGACATCCTCGGCTGCATCGTCGAGAAGGCGTCGGGTGTTTCGCTGGACGAATACATCCGCACACGCATCACCGGGCCGCTGGGAATGAAGGACACGTTCTTCTTCGTTCCGCAGGACAAGGTGACGCGCCTGGCCGTCGTGTACGGCAGCGGGCCGGACGGCAAGATCGTGAAGGCGCCCGAAGGTTCGCGCGGCCAGGGTCACTACGTGAACGGGCCGCGCAAGAATTTCTCGGGCGGCGCTGGTCTCGTGTCTTCCGCGCGTGATTACGCCACCTTTCTCGAGGCGCTGCGCAACGACGGCGCGCTCGGGCAGGTGCGGCTGCTGTCACCCCATGGCGTGAAGCTCATGACCACGAACCAGATCGGCGATCTCAAGAGCCCGCGGGGTCTTGGGTTTGGATTCGGCTTCGAGACACACGACAAATATGGCGTCAGCGGCATGTCATCCGTGGGGTCGTGGGGCTGGGGTGGCGCCTATGGCACCTGGTATCGCGTGGATCCCGAAGAGCGCCTGACCATCGTGCTCATGCTTCAGATGATCCCGAACAACACGGATTTCCGGGACAAGTTCGATGCCCTGCTGTTCGGCGCGCTGATCGATTGATGGGGACATTCCTCGTTTTCTAGAAAACGGGGACAGACCTCGCTAGGCGAGGCCGATCGTTGGGCCGGCGAGGAATAGCGGGCACCGAGGAGCCGGCGTACATGCGCGCGGGAACAGTGCCCCTTTCAGCAATTCAGCAATCCCGCTTCCGATGGAGCGCGCCTAGACGGCGACGGGGGCACCCCCTCGAAGAATGCCCCTCATACTTCGCGGGGGTGCTCGTTCCTGACGAGCCGGCCACGCGAACCAACGAACGGCCGCGCCCGGGTGAGCCGCGTCCCCGTTTCCTAGAAAACGAGGAATGTCCCCATTACTTCGAAGCGGCGATCCAGCGGTCGATCTTGGACTCCAGCACCTCGAGCGGCACCGCACCGTCCTTCAGGCATTCATCGTGGAATGCCTTCACGTCGAACTTGCTGCCGAGCGCCTTCTCGGCACGCCGGCGAAGTTCCACGTACTTGAGCTGGCCGATCTTGTACGCCAGCGCCTGGCCCGGGATGGCGGCAAACCGCTCGGCCTCGGAGATGGCGCGCGTCGGCTCGGCAGGTGAGTTCTCGTACATGTAGTCGAGCGTCTGCTGGCGCGTCCAACCCTTGAAGTGGATACCGGTGTCCGTCACCAGACGGATCGCTCGCCACAACTCGGCGTCCAGCGCGCCGAAGCGCTGCACGGGATCCTTGTAGATGCCCATCTCGTAGCCCAGGTACTCGGCGTACAGGCCCCATCCTTCGATGTACGCGGTATCACGCGAGAAGCGGCGGAACATCGGCAGGTCCCCGAGCTCCCGCTGAAGCGCGAGCTGGAAGTGATGGCCGGGCGCGGCTTCGTGCAGCGACAACGCGGCCAGCGCCGACTTCGGGCGCGCCTTCAGGTCGTACGCGTTCACGTAGAAGATGCCGGGACGGCTGCCATCCAGCGGTGGCGCCTGATAGGAACCCGACGAAGCCGAAGCTTCGCGGAAAGGCTCGACCAGGCGCACTTCGTACGGCGCCTTGGGGCGGAGGTTGAAGTAGTTGGACAGCAGCGGCGCGACGTTGACGTCGAAGTCCTGGTAGGCCTTGAGCAGTTCCTCGCGCGACTTGAAGTACAGGTCCTCGCGATTCTTCATCCACTCGAAGAACACCTTGAGATCGGCCAGCGTCTTCACGCTCTTGGTGTAACCCAGCTCCCTGGCCACTTCGCGCATGCCCTGCTGGATACGCGCCACTTCGTCGAGGCCGATCTGGTGCACCTTGGCCGGCGTCAGCGAGCGCGTGGTGTTGTCACGCACCTGGTGTTCGTACCACGCGGCGCCGTTGGGGAGCGCGCCGAGCCCGAAGGTGTCGCGCGACTTCGGCAGGTACTCGTCGTTGATGTACGTGCGCAAGCGACGATATGCGGGCACGAGCTGCGTGCTGATCAGCGTGCGAAAGCCCGCCGTGATGCGTTCGCGGTCGGCCGCGGGGAACTCCTTCGGCATGCTCGCGATCGGCCCCCAGAAGATGCTCTTCTCGGGATCGTCGACGATGTTCGCATCGAGCTGCGGCAGCACCTTCTCCATGAGCACGCGCGGCTGCACGAGCCCTTGCTTCACACCCTCGCGCATGTTGACGATGGCCTGGTCCAGGATGGCCGGGCCTTTCGCAGCGCGCGACAACCAGTTCTCGTAGTCCTTCACCGTGACGAACGGCTGCTGACCCTTGCCCGAGCCCAATTGCGCGAAGGAGTTCGCGAAGTTGTAGAACTGGTTCACCGGCAACAGCCGCTCCGGGAACTTGAATTCCTCGAGCGCCGATTCACGGTTGAGCGTGAAGATCTCGTACGAGAGCTGGTCCTGCCCCGTCAGCCCTTTCGAGCCGATGGCCTTCGCGGCCTCGAGATACTTCTCGTGGAATGCGCGCGACTGCTCGACGTACTCCGCCGAAAGGAAGTTGGGCAGCTCGGCGTTGTAGCGCGGATCGCCTGCGCCGGTGGCCAGCAGCGGATTGCGCTTCAGGTTCTCTTCCCAGAATTCGCCGTACAGCCTGTTGAGTTTTTCCGCCTCGCCGGCGGCGTGGGTGATGCCCGAGAGGATCAGCAGGGACGCGAGCAGGATCTTCCGCATGTCTATCTACCCCTAGTTTTCGTTTGGGCCAGAAAGAGAAAACCCGCCCCGTCTTGTTAGACGGGGCGGGTTCCGGTTGGCTGGGGGACTAGGATTCGAACCTAGGTAAACGGAGTCAGAGTCCGTTGTCCTACCGCTAGACGATCCCCCAAATTTCTTTGGCCGTCTGGCGCCAGTGTATCCAAGCTGATTAACGCTTGGAGTACTGAGTTCCGCGACGGGCCTTGCGACGGCCGACCTTCTTGCGTTCGACCTCTCGGGCATCGCGGGTCACGAAGCCGGCGACGCGCAGCTGCTTGCGCAGTTCGCCGTCGTACTCCATGAGCGCGCGGGTGATGCCGTGGCGGATCGCGCCGGCCTGGCCCGTGATGCCGCCGCCGGCAACCGTCGCCGTGACGTCGAACTTGTCGACGAGCTGCACCAGTTCCAGCGGCTGGCGGACGATCATGCGACCGGTCTCGCGGCCGAAGAACTCGTCGAGCGGACGGTCGTTCACGGTGATCTTGCCCGTACCGGGCTTGAGGAACACGCGGGCCGCGGAGGTCTTGCGACGACCGGTGCCGTAGTTGGCTTTGGCTTTAGCTGCGGGCATTACGAGAGATTCCTTAGATTTCGAGCTGCTTCGGCTGCTGGGCGGCGTGCGGGTGTTTGTCGCCCGCGAACACGTGCAGCTTCTTGTACATCTTGCGACCCAGGGGTCCCTTCGGGAGCATGCCCTTGACCGCGAATTCGATGGCGCGCTCGGGATGCTCCTTCAGGAGCTTGCCGAGGGCGATGGACTTGATGCCGCCGATGGCGCCGGTGTGATGCCAGTAGATCTTGTCCTGGAGCTTGTTGCCCGTGACTTTGATCTTGTCGGCGTTCAACACGACGATGTGATCGCCCGTGTCGATGTGCGGCGT
>JBKPPO010000308.1:0-31043 GCA_046733635.1 Pseudomonadota bacterium
GCGCCCAGGTGCTGCAGGTGACCGACAACTCCCATGCCAGCGGGCAGGGCGGACTGCTCTCGTACAAGGCCGCGGCCGAGTGGTCGCACTACTACGCGTGGCAGCCGTGAAGGGATGAAGGAAGCGAACATGATGGAACGACCACAACCCGACGACGGCGCTGACCCGCCCGGCACCGACCCCGGCCGCGACGAGCGCCCCGCGCTCCCACCGCACAATCCGGAGGTCACGCCTCTGGACGACGAGAAGCACATCGAAGGCGGAATCGAGGTCAACGAGACCTGATCCCGCCCGGAATGTCGATTCCTAACGGACTCGTTCGACTACCCTCCGAACATCACGCTTCGAAGGAGTCCGCATGAAAGTCCTCGTCTTCGTCAAAGCCACGCCGAACAGCGAGCAGGGCATCCCCGCGCCCAGCGAAACCCTGCAAAAGATGTTCGACGACATGAGCAAGTTCAACGAGAAGCTCGTGAAGGCCGGCGTGATGCAGGAGGCCGATGGCCTCAAACCCAGCAGCTTCGGCAAGCGCATCACGTTCACGGACAGCGGATTCAAGTCGGTCACGGACGGCCCGTTCGCCGAGACGAAGGAGCTGGTCGCGGGCTACTGGATCTGGAACGTGAAATCCGTGGAAGAGGCGGTGGAGTGGGCGAAGCAGTGTCCGAACCCGATGCCGGGGGAGGAGGGCACGATCGAGATCCGCCCGACGTTCTCGATCGAAGAATTCGATGAGCTGGCGACGCCGGAGATCAAGGCGCGCAATGAGCGGTTGGACAAGGCGCTGGCGAAGCGGAAGAACGCGCGCGCCAAGGTGGGGGCGAAGACGCGGTCGGTCGCGAACTCCAGGGCCAGGGTCCAGTCCAAGGCCAAACGACCCGCGAATAATGGGCGTTCCCGTCCGGCGCGAAAGAAGTAACACGCGCCCTCGCTGTTTATGTGAAAACGAGCGCGGCGGGGCGCGAGTTGCATCACGGTCGTGTCGGAGCTCGAAGCGTAGGCTCAATACGTGACCGGCATTTCTCCCATCCCCACCGCCATGCAGTCCGCGGTCGCTACGATCAACCGATCGCAGGCGACGCTCGTGAAGAACGCGGCCGTGGTGGCGAACCCGGTGGAGCCGATCTCGCGCGAGACGCTCGAAGCCCTGATCAGCTCCCGCCAGCAGGTGCTCTACACGCAGGCCGGGGCGAAGCTCATCGCCGCCGCGGATGCGATGACGCAGAGCCTGATCGACGTTCACGCCTGACGCGCTCGCGCATCTCCAATCAAGTCGCTTTCCGGCATGCGTCCCGCTGAGCCACGAGCTTGCGTCGCCGCTCTTTGAGTTTTTCGCCCTCGGACGCGGTGTAACCATCGCGCAATTTCGAATCGAGGGCGTCGATCTTCGGCTGGATCTTCGCTTCGCAGGCTACGCGCTCCGCGCGCGTGGCGGTTCGCGCCACCGATTCGGGCGGGTGACAGAGCGCCGCGACGACCAGGGCCAACAAAAGGGTTCGGTTCATGCCCGGATGATCGCGATCGAACTCGCGATCCGACATCCACATTTCCCACCGCAATTCGGCGAAACGGCTCCCCATGGGACGGACGGAGGGTCAGTCCCGGTCGAAAGGGACGATCTCCCGCGGCCCGCCCACTGAAATCCCGGCTCCTTCAACCTGATGGAGCTATCGAATGCGATCCCTCGGACTTCTCTTGATCTGCCTCTCCGCCACGGCGGCGGCCCATGACCTTGCTCCCGGCCAGCAACTGACCTTCGTGCTGAGCGAGTCTCGCCCGGGTGGCGAAAAGGTGGCGGAGCATTACTTCAGCCGCGCGTTTCCACTGGCGCAAGCCAACGGGATGCGGGAACTCACGACCTTTCGCGTGCAGAAAACGCTCGTGGGGCCAGGCTCGCCGCAAGGTTCGGGCCTGTACCTGTGGCCCAGCCGCGAGGCCGCCGCTCGTACGCGCGTCGACGCGACCTACGTGCAGGAGCTCCGCCCGTTGCGCACGCAGGCCTGGATCGATCTCAAATCCGTGGACATGCAGATCACGGCGCCGCTGCGCATCGAGCTGGATCGGTCACGGACCTATACGGCCGCGCTCATATGGGTGAGAGACGAGGCAGCCTACGCGCGGCAGTTCGAAGCCAGCCGCCCACTGCGCGACAAGGCTGGCGCCCGCACGGTGCTGGACTTGCCGGCTTCGCGATACGAGAGCCTCACGGAAGGCGAGGCCGCGGCGCCCGATCGCGTGGTGCTGCTGGAATGGCCGAACGCAGCGGCGCTGTCCGCCTATCAAGCGGATCCGGCGTTCGCGGCGCTGCGCGGACAATACGAGCGGAACGTCTCGCGCATCGAGTGGTATCAGCTCGGCTTCTGGGACTGACTCACGGACGTGGCGGCGGGCGCAAGTTCGCCGCCACTTGCCAACGCACGCTCGCGATACTGCGCGGGCGTGATGCCGTGGGCTTCGCGAAAGCTGCGATAGAAGGAGTTCTTGTTGCCGAAGCCGGCATCGAAGGCGATGTCGATCACGCGCAGCTCGCGGCCCGCGTCCGCAAGTAGTTTGGCGGCGTGTCGCAGTCGGCGGGAGTTCAGGAACTCGTAGAACGACTGCTCGAAGTGCAGGTTGAGCAGTTCGGACGCCTGGTGCGTGCTGATTCCGAGCCGGCCCGACAGGTCGGCGAGCGAGAGGTCCTGCTGCCGGTACAGTTGTTCGCGCGACATGAGGTCTTCCAGCGAGGCTGCGAGCGTGGTCGCGAGAGAGGCATCCAGCTCGCGCCACTCGCGCGCAGGCCCGGCCACCTGCGCCGGAGCCTCCGCCTCGGTGAGGCGTTCCTCGAGGAAGAACAATGCCGGCCGGTACACGCTGAGAAACGCTATGACGATGAAGTAACCGGCCACGAGCCAGTTGGTGACGCGAATGAAGTCGACGGGGAACGCGCCTTCCACCCACGCGATACCCATGAACACCATGTCCACACTCACCAGCACCAGCATTCCGGCCACCACGTACAGCAGCCAGAACCACGCCGAATTGGGAAACGCCGCGTGTATGAGTGCGAGTCGTGGCCGCGCTTGGCGCAGATCGCGCAGCGCCGCGACCAGATAGACGAACATCGAACAGAACCCGGCGAGGCCCCACTCGAGCCAGAGCTGCGGCGTGAATACCATGGCCATCAGCGCCGGCGGGAACGCCAGGTAGTGACGCCACTCGTGGCTCAGGGGTCTATCTACCGCCGCGCGCACGACGGACAGCAACAGAGGTCCTTTGAGCCAGATCGCGGCCTGGGCCGCCAGGCCCAGGAGGAATACGTCACGCGCCGGATCGACGAGTTGCGCGTAGAAGTACGCCTGCGGAATGCAGAAGAGGAGGATCAGCGCGGCGAAGCGGCGATTGATGCGTGCAGGCCCGCGTCGATCGAGCAGCAGCGCCAGCGCGCTCCATCCACTCAGGCAGAGCACGGCGAGCGCGAGGGTGGCCTGGAAATCCATGGGCCCGGATGCTATCGCCTCCGGGCCTGCGAATCACCGCATGGGGCTGGATCAGGTGTACGGGCCGCCTTTCACGGACTCTTCGAGCTGCTCCATCGCATCGATGGCCGCTTCATCTTCCTGTGCCTGATCGTGCTTCTCGCCATCCAGCGATGGCGTGATCTTCACGCCCTTGTTGGACACGCGCGTCATGGGACCGGGGGTGTACTCGAGGTCCTGGGTCTGGATCAGGGGTGTCTCGAGCTTGGGCAACGGACCGGCAGGGAGCGGGTCGGGGTCGGGTTTCTCTCTCATGTCATCCTCCTCGCGTCCAGCTTGCGACGGACGCTTCGGCCACGTGATCAGACGTTCCCGATCAACGATGTAGGCGCGCCCATCGCTCGTTCGCGGGCGAAGGCGATAGCGCCATAACCAAATGATCACAGCGATCTCGTTGACAGCTCCGACCCCGCGCCGGTAGTTTCCCTACCGTGCTCGATCAAATTCATTCCTGCTATTCGTATTCGTGGCAACCACACACGTGGAGGCCGGCGATTGAGCACGCGTAGCTGAACTACCGTTTCAATTGAAAACCAGCCTCCCTAGCGGAGGCGTTTTTTTATCTCGCGTCCGCCGGGGGAAGGCCCTCAAAGGAAGGACGCAAATGCCCACGACAGACAAGCCCGATCTGCGGCGACTGAAGATCCGCCCGCTCGAAATGCCCGATGTGCCGGCGCTGCTCGCCATCATCGCCGACTCGCGCCGCGAGTACGGCATCGCCGAGCGCGGCGCCGAATTGCTGGAACCCTCGGACCGCGCGTTGTTCGCGAACTACCACCGCCAGCGCACGATGTACTTCGTCGCGCTGCTCGATGGTGAGATCGTGGGCGGCGCGGGCGTGGCGCCGCTTTCCGCCGCGGATCCGCTGACCTGCGAGCTGCAGCGCATGTACCTGCGCGCGGATGCCCGCGGGCGCGGCATCGGCGATGCGCTGCTCGAACGTTGCCTCGCGGCGGCGAAGCAGTTCCTCTACGTCCGCTGCTACCTGGAAACGATCACGCAGATGCAGGCGGCCATCGAGTTCTACGGGCGGCACGGCTTCCGCGATCTGCGTGAGCCCGTCGGCAAGTCGAGCCATCCGCACAATGATCGCTGGATGATGCGGCCCCTTCGGGCGTCGGCATCGTTGCAAGGCGCATCCGCGGCCGTTGTGGCCCAGGCGCCCTGACGATTAGTCTGCGTGCGTGGAAGAACTATGCGAATCGCTGAAGGCCGCGAGCAGTGGCTGGGTGGGAAATGCGCCGGACGGAGCCATGCTCAAGGCCACGCGCGCATTTCTCGCCCGCGCTCAGTCGGATCCTGCAGTGCTGCAACTGGCCGTCGACTGCATGCGCCGCGTGGATGCCGGCGCGGCAGCGTGGATCGCAGTGGCCTGCGGCACGGCCGTGGAGAATGGCGCGCCTGCGGAGATCACCGGACCTCCGGTGTTGGACCTGCTTCGCTCATGGCTGCCGCAATTCCCGCAGTTCGGCGATGACGCGGCGGACCAGCCGGCATTGACCCCGGAGCAGCGTGCGCTGCTGCCGCGGTTTCGCTATCTGTGTCAGTCGGTGGTGACACACCTCGCGCGGCTGCCCGCGCAGCGCGAGTCGATGGCGACCGATGCCGCATTGATCGACCGGCTCGGCGAACTGCAGTCGCTATCGCACGGCGCGGTGTGGGTGCGCGAGGCGCTGCTCAAGAGCAGCGGCACTCTGGTGTTCCTGCAGCCCACACACCACTTCGGCGCGCGCATCACCTACGAGAACGTCTCGAACTGCTTCCATCTGTTCTCGCTATTGCAGACCGCGGTCGGCACTTTCGTGCCCGACGGACGCGTGCCGGACGCCGCGATCGCGCGCGTGGCGCGTGGCCAGAGCACGGATTCCGTCACGGATGAGGCGTGGTGGCACTACGGCAACGCGCTGTCGAACCAGCCCGACGCCGCCGCGATGATTCCAGGGGAAGCGCTGGTCCGCGATATCCCGCGCATCGACGGTGCGCCCGTGATCCTCGCCTGGCCGCCGATCCTGAAATCGCGGACATGGGATGGGGCCTTCCTCGGTCCCCATCTGGATGCCATGCCCGCGGACGCCCGCATCGAATCGGCCATCTCCCTCGAGGAGACGAAGGCCTGGTTCCGGAAGCTCGGGATCGGCGGCAAACCCTGGTGGAAGTTCTGGGGCTAACCACCCGCCTTCCACAACGCGCGCGCTTCTTCGACGACGATCTCCGGCTGCTCCTCCGGCCAGAACAGCTTGCGGCCCTCGAGGCGCCGTACGCCTTGCGAATTTCCGAAGGTCTTGTCGAGGTAGTCAGGACTCGCCTTCGAGAAGATGTCGTCGGCCGTGCCCCAGACGATGCGTGTGGGCACGCGGCTCTTCTTCAGCGCCGGCTCCACGCCCGCGAGCGGATTCGGCTCCAGCGCGAGCGCGTAGCGGTCGGC
Organism: Pseudomonadota bacterium; assembly: GCA_046733635.1. Lineage (GTDB taxonomy): Bacteria > Pseudomonadota > Gammaproteobacteria > Steroidobacterales > Steroidobacteraceae > CADEED01. The sequence continues at coordinate 5,944 of JBKPPO010000308.1, forward strand.
CCAGGCCTTTTTCTCCGCCGACGCGAGCAAGGGGCCCAGGTAGTAGTCGATGGCCTCATCGGTGGGATGCGCAGGATCCACGTAGCACTGTCCGCCCAGTCCCTCCTTCGATCGAGCCAACGCCTTGTCCGCCTTCCACGGACCCAGCAGGTCCGCGGCGAAACGGCCTTGCCTCGCCATGTCGAACACCGGTTTCAGCGCGGCGACTGGATAGTCGATCTCGGTGTCGCAATTGGTGAGCAGCAGCGAGCGCACGCGATCCGCATGCCGCGCGACGAGCCATTGCGCCACGGCGCCGCCGCTGTCGCTCGCGATGACATCCACGGTCTTCAGTCCCTTGGCATCGAGCAGGGCGATGAGCATCGCCGTCTGATCGAGCGGTCCGACGCTCTGTCCCGCGGCCACCTCGGTGAACCCGAGTCCGAGCAGATCGGGCGCGATGCAACGGCGTTCGCGCGACAACACGCGGATGGCGTCGCGCCACTGGAAGCTGTTCAGCGGAAAGCCGTGGATGAACAGCACCGCGTCGCCAGTACCGCGGTCCACGTGCGCGATGTGTCCGAACTTCGTGCGCATGAACTGCCGCGCGGCGACGAACTCGGCGCTGGTGACGGCCTTCGCGGGCGCCGCCAGGGCATCGATGGTGTGGAAGCCGGCCCAGGAGCTGCCGGCCATGATCATGAATTCCCTGCGTTGCATGAGTGCACCTCGTGTGTAAGTGGCGCGCATGCTGATTCGCGGAGTGGTTGGCTTCAATTCTCAGGCAGGTCATGACGATATGACCTGCGAGGTTATTGTCCGCGCGACTGGCGGCAGCTAGGGTGCGGGGCATGTCCACCGCTCCTCTCGGCGCGCTGCTGCGCGAATGGCGCGCCGCCCGGCGCCTGACCCAGCTCGACCTCGCGCTCGATGTGGGCGTGTCCGCGCGCCATCTGAGCTTCGTGGAGAACGGCAAGTCGCAGCCGAGCCGCGACATGGTCACCCGTCTCGCCGACGTGCTCGAGATGCCGCTCCGCGAGCGCAATGCGCTGCTGATGGCCGCCGGCTACGCGCCTCGCTACCGGGAGACGAACTTGAGCACGCCCGCGCTCTCACGCGTGAAACGCGCCATCGACTTCATGCTCGAACTGCAGGAGCCCTATCCGGCGTTCCTCATGAACCGCCACTGGGAAGTGCTCATGGTGAACAAGGCGGCCGTGCGCGTGACACGACATGTGCTGGGCAAGGACAGCGTGCACACGAACATGATGCGGCAGTTCTTCGATCCCGCGGATCTCCGGCAGGCCATCGGGAACTGGGAGGAAGTCGCGGCCGAACTCATTCGTTATCTGCATGCGGACCTGGTGGCTGCGCCGACGGATGCGGCGAATCGGGAGCTGCTCGACGAACTACTGCGGTATCCGGGCGTCCCCACGCGCTGGCGGTTGCGCGACCTGGATCATTCGCCGTCGCCGTTGCTGACCACGGTGTTCAGGAAGGGTGACACGGAGCTGCGCTTCTTCTCGACGATCACCACGTTCGCGACGCCGCGCGACGTGACGCTGGAGGAGCTTCGCGTGGAATGTGTGTTTCCGGACGATGACGCCACGGCGGCCGTCTGCAAACAACTCGCCGAAGCGGAACAGGCAGCCGCGCAATGAAAAAGGCCGCGGAGATCCGCGGCCTTTCCGTATCGATTCGCCAGCCTCAGCGGCTGCGCAGCTTCGCGAGCAGCCGCAGGATCTCGAGGTACAGCCAGACCAGCGTCACGGTGAGACCGAACGCGCCGTACCACTCCATGTACTTGGGCGCGCCGTTCTCCGCGCCGGATTCGATGAAGTCGAAATCCAGCACCAGGTTGAGCGCGGCGATCACCACCACGAACACGCTGAACAGGATGCCGAAGGTGCTCGACTCATGGATGAAGGGGATCGACTTGCCGAAGAAGCTCATCCCGAAACTGACCAGGTAGAGCAGCGCGATGCCGCCCGTGGCCGCGACGACACCGAGCTTGAAGTTCTCCGTCGCCTTGATGACCCCCGACTTGTACGCCATGAGCAGCGCGGCCAGCGTGCCGAACGTGAGGCCCACGGCCTGGATCACGATGCCGGGGAATTGCGCTTCGTAGAATGCGGAGAGACCGCCGACCACGAGGCCTTGCAACAGCGCGTAGATAGGCGCGGTGACGGCCGACCACTGCTTCTTGAAGACCGTGACGAGGCAGACGACGAGTCCGCCGATCGCGCCGCCGATCACCAGCGGCATGATGGCGCCGGGGTTTTCCAGCGAGAACTGGCCCCAGGTGTAGGTGGCCGTGATGACGACGAGTGCGAGCAGGATCGCCGTCTTGTTGACGGTGCCGCCCAGCGTCATGCGTTCGCCCGCGGGGGCGATGTCGAAAGTATCAGCCTTCAGTACGGGATTGCCGGATCGCATGTGTCCTCCCAGACCATGGTGAACGCCGCCTCGTGGCGATCTGGGCGGCACTCTACCATTGCGAACCGCGCAAAAGGTCGGGCCCGGGGGCAGCGGGGAGGGGCGCTGCCGGACCGGGCCCGGGATCAACCGGAACTAACGACTTGACTTAGTTCAGCGACGGCGCGGCCTCGGCGCCGGCCGGCGGCGTCACGGAAGCCAGCGCGGGATTCAGGCCGAGCTGATCCTTGAGCTCCTGGCCCTTGGCCTGGACCGTGCGGCCCTTGTCCGTGGCTTCGAGCGTCTTGCCCGCGGCCGCGGCGGCCGTGGCTTCAGCCCACGTGGTCTTCAGCGTCTCGAGCTCGGACTTCGCCGCCTCGAAAGTTTCCTTGCTGATTTCCTTGGGCAGCTTCGAGCCGGCGAGCGCGTCCACGCGGACCTGCAGCTCCTCCACGGTCTTCGGCACTTCCTGATTCAGCGTGTCCCATTCGTGCTGGGCGGCGACCACAGCGGACTGCTGCGACACCACGGTGTCCTGCACGGTCTTCACCTGCTGGTTGAACGGGCCCACGTCGTTGATGACGGCGCGGTAGTCCTCTTTCTGGAGATTCGCCTTCATGTTGGCGAGCGTGGCGTCGGCGGCCTTGAGCTCCTCAGCCGCGAACTGCGAAGCGTCGGCTCGCACGGTCTCGAGCGCGGCTTCGGCTTGCGCGACGGCGCTGGTCGCCGGTTCTTTCTGGCCGCAGCCGGTGATGAACAATGTGGCCGCGACGAGCGGCAGGAAAGCATGGGACATACGCATGTGATCACTCCTTACCTTGTTAGCCATCAAGGTAACGAGGCCAAACAAGCGTGGGTGTAGGACGCAGGCCCACATTTTCTCGGCCGCGTCCGAAAGGTTTGAAAGACCGTCGCGGCAGGGCGACGGTTGGTTGTTCCAGAAGGCCGGGCGTCGTGATCTTGCGACGCCCGCACTCCGCGGGCGCCCACCGGAGGACCCGGGGGCGCCGACAGCACCTCAGCGCGAGGCGAGCCGCGTGTTCTCGTCACGATAGCCACTGCCGTCCCGACGCATGCGCGCCGACGAGATCAGTGTCCAGATCGCGGCGAGGCCCACGAGCACATACACGATGCGCGAGACCGGGCTCATCTCCCCGAAGATCGCTGCGACGAGATCGAAGTTGAACGCGCCGACGAGCAGCCAGTTCAAGCCGCCGATCACGAGCAGCACCAAAGCAAACCAATACGAACCTCTCATAGGACCTCCTCGTTCAGTGAGAGGCCAGTGTGGCGGGCCAGGGAAATGACCGGCATCCGTGCGCCATGCCGAATCGAGTCGGTGCGGCTGAGCCGCAGGCACGGTGGTGTCCGCCCGGCACTTCCCATCAGGACTACTTCCGCGCGGCGGCCTGGCGCCGGCCGATGCGGCTGACACGACCGATTCTCGCGCCATGACGTCGCCGTCCCCCGGTGCCGAGGCCATCGACCGGCCGTATCCTCGACACCAACCACAGGGAGCCGCCCATGCCGCGCACACTGCTGACCTTCTGTCTGATGATCCTGGCCGTTGGCGTTCACGCGCAGACGCCCATCGATCGACTCGCCAAACCACCTGCGAACGCCAAGCATTACGTGATCCAGTCCGTAGGCGGTAAACACGGTGACTCGTGGTTGTGGACTGCGGCCGACGGGACCCGCATGAATCGTGAGTCGTTCAACCTGCGCGGTCAGGTGTTCGAGCTCGACTCGGCGAGCAGGACCGGTGCGGATGGCATGCCCGCGAGCGTGGTGATCCGCGGACAGACGCCGCAAGGCGATGCAGGCGAGACATTCTCCGTGATCCACGGCAAGGCGAGCTGGAAGAGCCCGGTGGATGCCGGTGCCGCGGACTACAAGGCGCCTGCGTTCTACTCCGCCCAGGGCGGACCGATCGATCAGACGGCGCTCTTCGTCGAACGCCTGCTGGCGAGCCCCGACAAGTCGATGGCGTTGTTGCCGGGCGGCAAGGCGCGCGCCGAGAAACTCACGACGCTCACGGTAGGTAGTGGCGACGAGTCGCGTGACCTCACCGCCTGGGCGATCACGGGCGTGAACACCTTCCCGTTGCCGGTGTGGGCGGATGCGGATGGCAAGTTCTTCGGCCTCGTGTTCTTCCTGAGCTGGCTGCCCGAGGAGTATGCCGGCGAACATGCGCGGCTCAATGAAGCGCAGTCCAAGGCGCTGGCGGCGCGGGCGCCCGAGCTCGCGAAGAAACTCGTCAAACAACCCGCGGGCGCGGTGGTGTTCCAGAACGTGCGCGTGTTCGATGCCGAGGCGAAAACCTTCCACGCGAACCGCGTCGTGGTGGTGGACAAGGGTGTCATCACGGCGGAGGGAGCCGCCGGCGCGGTCAAACTACCGGCAGGCGCGCAGGTGATCGATGGCAAGGGCAAGACGCTGGTTCCGGGTCTTTGGGACAGCCACATGCACACGGGCACGGACTTCACCGGCATCCAGGAGCTGTCGATGGGCGTCACGTCCATTCGCGATCCCGGCAATGACGACAACAATACCCAGGACCGCATCAGGCGCTCGAAGGCCGGCGAGTTGCTGCTGCCCAACGTCTATCCTTCGTCGCTGATCGACGGCCGCGGTCCGTTCACCGCACAGGTGGCGAACGCAGCGACGAGCGAGGCCGAGGCCGTGGCGCACGTCGTCAAGGCGAAGCAGAAAGGATTCACGGGCGTGAAGTTCTACGGCACGCTCAACAAGGACTGGCTGCCGGCGGCGGCCGCGGAGGCACACAAGCAAGGTCTGCACGTGCATGGCCACATCCCGGTGGGCATGCGTCCGCTCGACGCCATCAACGGCGGCTACGAGGAGATCACCCACATCAACTGGATCATCATGCAGGCGATGCCGGACAGCGTGATCGCCGTGTCGAACGGCATCATGCGGTTCGAGGGCCCGGGCCGATATGCGAAGGACGTGAACCTCGACAGCAAGCCCATCACGGACATCCTGGCGACTATGGCCGCAAAAGGCATCTACAGCGATCCCACCATGGTGGCGTTCGAGGGCCTGTACGTGCCGGAGAATGGCGATCTGTCACCGGCCTATGCGCCGTTCATGGGCACCATGCCGCCGGCCACGGAGCGTGGCTTCCGCGCAGGAGGCTTCGCGGTGCCCAAGGACCTGACGCGTGCCCACTACCGCGCGAGCTGGGCGAAGATGGTCGAGTTGTTAGGCCGCATGCACGACGCCGGCGTGCCGATCGTCGCCGGCACGGACGGTGCGGGCATCGAGCTGGTGCGCGAGCTCGAGATCTACGTGGAAGCGGGGATGTCGCCGGCCGAAGCCCTGGCGACGGCCACGATCGCCCCGGCGCGACTCGTCGGGCAGGACAAGCGCACGGGATCGATCAAGGTGGGCAAGGTCGCGGACCTGGTGCTCGTGGACGGTGATCCTTCGAAGCGCATCGGCGATCTGCGCCAGACGCGCGTGGTGATGCTGGGCGGCAAGCTGCTGGACGCGGATGAGCTGCGCGCGGCGGCCGGATTCTCGGGGCGACCGAAGGCAGCGGCCGCGCAGTGACGCGCGGCCGTCTATCCACTCCTCCCTGTGAGACTGGCTGACAGCCGGTAGGCGCCGCGGTTACCTCGCGCGTTCATCACGCGCAGCATCCACCCGGCCCGGAATCGATGCCGGCGGCTTCGCAGCCGCCTCGCAAGATGCAAATGTCGAATTCGTCCTATTCCCTTCGACTACCTTGCGAAGCCAACGTATCCCCTGGAGACCAGCATGAAAGTCATCGTTTTCGTCAAAGCCACGCCCAACAGCGAAAAGGGCGTCATGCCCAGCGAGCAGTTGCTCAACGAGATGGGCAAGTTCAACGAAGAGCTCGTGAAGGCCGGCATCATGCAGGCCGGCGAAGGCCTCAAGCCTTCGGCGAAAGGTAAACGCCTGAAGTTCGCAGGCGGCAAGGTGTCGGTCATCGACGGGCCGTTTGCCGAAACCAAGGAGCTCGTGGCGGGTTTCTGGGTGTGGAACGTGAAGTCCATCGACGAGGCGGTGTCGTGGGCGCAGCGCTGCCCGCATCCCATGCCCGGAGAGGAGGGAGTGCTCGAAATCCGACCGGTGTACGAGATCGAGGATTTTGGCGAGGCGGCCACGCCCGAAGTGGTCGAGCGCAACGAACGCCTGCGCGCGGAAGTGGAGCGTCAGCAATCCCGTTGAGCACCGACACCGACATCGTCATCGTGGGCGGCGGCGCGGCGGGAGTAGCCGCGGCCCGCCGGCTCGCGAACAGCGGATCGAGATCGCTCCTGCTCGAGGCGAGCCCGCGGCTCGGTGGGCGCGGACATACCGTGGAGCTGCTGGGCCTGTCGCTGGATCTCGGCTGCGGCTGGCTGCATTCGGCGGAGCGGAATGCCTGGGCCAAGGTCGCGCTCGACGCCGGCGTGGATCTGGACAAGCGCAAGGCTGCCTGGGGTGTGCAATTCCGCGATCTCGGATTCACGCCAGACGAACAACAACAGGCGCGGCGCGCACTGGAATCGTGGAGCGAGCGGCTGGGCCGATCGCCCCCGCCGAGCGACGTCGCCGCGGATGCGCTGCTGCCGGATTGCGCATGGAACGCGTACGTGCGCGCGATCTCGGCATTCATCAGCGGCGCGAAGCTGGAACAACTTTCCGCGGCGGACTACGCGGCTTATGAAGAGGCGTCGAGTGAAGAGAATTGGCGCTCCACGTCGGGCCTCGGCGCGCTGATCGCCTCCTCGTTGCCGCGTGAGACGGCGGTGGGCCTTGCCACACCGGTGGACGCAATCGAGCTGACGCGCGAAGGCGTGAAACTGCGGACGCCGCGTGGCGACATCGCCGCGCGCGCCGTCATCCTCACGGTGTCCACCGCCGTGCTCGCCGGCGAGACCATCGAACTACCGCGCGAACTCGATCCCTGGCGCGAAGCCGCGCGCTCGCTGCCGCTCGGCCATACCGAAAAGCTGTTCCTCGAAATCCTGGGCGAAACGGACTTCGAGACCGAGACGCAGGTGCTCGGGAATCCGCGCGACAGCCGTACCGCGTCTTACTACATCCGCCCGTTCGGATGGCCCGTCGTCGAATGCTTCCTGAGTGGCGAGGGTGCGCGACTCCTCATCGAAGGCGGGCAGGCGCAGGCGTTTTCACAGGCCATCGACCAGTTGGTGCGCCTGTTCGGCTCGGACATTCGCCGGCAGTTGCGGCCACTCGCGGCTTCGAACTGGGCGCATCAGCATCGCATCGGCGGCGCCTACAGTTACGCGTTGCCCGGTCAGGCGGCGCAGCGGGGAGCGCTCGCAATGCCGTTCGACGACAAAGTGTTCTTCGCGGGAGAGGCCACGAACCGGACTGACTACTCCACCGCGCATGGCGCCCACGACACCGGCGTGCGCGCCGCGGAACAAGCGCTGGCCGCGTTGAAGACGGACTCCCGATAAAGCACCGCCCCGGGAGCGGGGGCTCCCGAGGCGGGCTCTCTCACTTACACACACCCTCAACCGTTTCGATCAGGCCGTCTTGATCTTGAGCTGATCGATGATCTGCTGACCCATGCCCTTGGCCGACTTGCCCTTGGCGGTCGCCTCGACGGCGTCACCCTTCTCGGCTTCCGAGGCGGCATCGGACCACGTGGTCTTCATGGATTCGAACGCGGCCTTGGAGCCCTCGAATTCTTCCTTGTTGATGCCGAACGGCAGGCGCTTCTTCGAAGAGAGTTCGTCGACACGCGCCTGGATGGCGGTGACCATCTTCGGCACTTCCGCATTCAGGCCCTCCCACTCGGTCTTGGCGGCGGCCACGGCGGCGCGAGCCTGCGCCTTGCCGGAATCGACGGCCTGCTTCAACGAACCCACGGCTTTCTCGAGCGCAGGCGTGCCGGCGAGCACGTTGTCGTATTCCTTCGCATCGAAGCTCGCTTTCAGGCGTTCATACTGGGCTTCCACACCCTTGAGGCCGTCCGGCGCATAACGCTGCGCGTCCTCTTTCACCTCACTGAGCTGCGCCTGGATCTTGTCCAGCGCCTCGTTCGCGGGGCCGCGCTGTTTGGCGCAACCGGTGATCAACGATGCGGCCGCGACCACGGCCAGCACGACATGCGAGATTTTCATTGTGTACTCCTCTCGATCCCATCGGCCGGAAGGTGGCCGCTGGTTGTTAGAGTACGAGCCGCCGAACTAACAACCCGTAGGACGAGGGCGAATGAGCCGGGGAAATCCTCTGGCGTCGCGGGCCAGCTACGACCGGGGCGCAATGTTGAAATTTTTGCAACGCGCCACGTCGCGAGCTGCCGACAAATCTTTCTGATCGGCTCCTACAAGCATTTCAAGACGGGCCGAGTACACTGTCGGCAATTCGAGACGGAGAGCGCACCCATGTTCATGGCACTCAATCTTTGGAACGATCGTCAGACGACGCCGACCACCCCGCGCGGCGATGATCCTGCGGATCACGCCTTCGAAGACCGCCCCGCTCAGGACAGCCAGTCACAGAGCTACGGCGCCTGGCAGGCCACCGCGATTTTCGAGCTCAAGCCGTTCTCGGCGCCGCCCAGCCGCTGAATCCGCCGCGAGCGCGCTCCGACGCGTCCGCGCACTTCCTGCAACCGATCGGAATCCCTGCCGCCCGCGTACGTCGCTTGCCGACGTACGCGGGCTTTTCATGCGCGCACACTGCTCGGCAAAGGAGGTGCGCATGTCACACATACTTCTCATCGATCTCGATCGTGCCCGCGACGCCGGTTTCACGGTGAACTGCGGTCGCGACCAGATCGAAGCGGCAGCCAACGATGCCGCGAATCCCGTTCCGGAGCCCTCCCGCGAAGACGCTCAGAAGCAGCGCGATAAAGAGGAGTTCGAGCGAGCCACTACGCCGTTTCCCGGCGGCTGACCAAAAAAAGGGATCGGCGTCCCATTCGCATCATTCGCGCAGGAATTTCAGCAGGTCAGCGTTGAGCTGGTCCTTGTGCGTGTCGGTGATGCCGTGCGGCGCACCGGGGTACGTCACCAACCTGGAACCCTTCACCTGCTTGACCACCTGGCGGGCGGTGAGATCGATCGGCACGAGCTGGTCGTCTTCACCGTGGATCACCAGTGTGGGTACGTCGAACTTCTTCAGATCCGGGCGGAAGTCGGTGGCCGAGAACGCCGCGATGGAATCGAAGGTGTTCTTGTGACCCGCCGCCATGCCCTGCGCCCAGAACGACTGGATCAGGCCCTGACTCGGCTTGGCGCCGGGACGATTGAACCCGAAGAAAACCGTGCTCGCGATGTCGAGATACTGCTGGGAGCGATTCTCCAGCGCGGCCTTGCGGATGCCGTCGTATACCTCGATCGGAACGCCGTCCGGATTGTCCGCGGTCTTGAGCATGAACGGCGTGATCGCGCCGATGAGCACGGCCTTCTTCACCTTCGCCGTGCCATGCCGCCCGATGTAGCGGGCCACCTCGCCACCGCCCGTCGAGAATCCCACCACCGTGACGTCCCGCAGTTTCAGCGTGTCGATCACCGTCGCGAGATCGTCGGCGTAGTGGTTCATGTCATTGCCATTCCAGGGCTGGCTGCTGCGGCCATGGCCGCGGCGGTCATGGGCGACGACGCGGAATCCCTTGTCCGCCAGGAATATCATCTGCGACTCCCAGCTATCCGAGTTCAGCGGCCAGCCGTGGCTGAACACGACCACCGGGCCGTTCTTCGGGCCCCAGTCCTTGTAATACAGCTCGACGCCATCTTTGGTGGTGAGGGTGTCGGCCTGCGCGGCGCCGGCGAACAGCGACGCGGCGAGCACGGAGGCGGCCAGGGTCTTAGTCAGGGCTTTCATGTGAGTTCTCCTTGAGTGTCTTTGTTAGAGGTGGGGATCAGACGAGGTTGAGCGTCACGTCCACGTTGCCGCGGGTGGCGTTCGAGTACGGGCAGACTTGGTGGGCCTGGTCGACGAGCTTCTGCGCGGTCTCGCGCGGCAGGCCGGGCAGCGAGATGTCGAGTTGCACCGCGAGCGCGAAGCCGGTGGGGATGGGGCCGATGCCGACGTTGCCGGTGATGCTGGCGTCCGCGGGGAAAGGCACCTTGTTCTTGCCAGCCACGAATTTGAGCGCGCCGATGAAGCAGGCCGAGTAGCCCGCGGCAAACAACTGCTCCGGATTCGTGCCGGCGCCGCCAGCGCCGCCCAGTTCCTTCGGCGTGGTCAGGCTCACGGACAGCGCCTGGTCCGAGGACACGGCGCGGCCGTCGCGGCCGCCGGTGGCGGTGGCATGGGCGGTGTAGAGGATCTTGTCGGGCTTGGTCATGGTCGTTCTCCTCGAGTGAGTGGGTGTGTCTTGGTGAGGCGTACTTTGGACCCGGAGCTGATACGATTTGCTACGTTCCGTATCGGAAACTTGATCTGGAGTCCGAAATCATGGTCGAGAAACGCTCGGTGGACCGGCTGGAGGCCTTGCTCGGCCACTTTTCGGTGAGCGCCCGCATGTTCAACGCGGGGCCGCTCTGCGGCTTCAACGTGGTGGAAGCGGATGGCGTGCATGGCCAGCTCCACCTGATCCGGGAGGGCGGCGTGGAAGTGCGGCACGCGAAAGGCGCGGCATTGAAGATAGAAGAGCCGAGCCTGCTGCTGTATCCGCGACCGCTCTCGCATCGCTTCATCACCGACAGGAAACACGGTGCGGACTTCGTGTGCGCGAACCTCACCTTCGAGGGGGGCTCGGCCAACCCGATCACCGCAGCGCTGCCTCCCTTCGTCTGCCTGCCGCTGGCGGAGCTGCATTGCGAGCCCGTGCTCGAGATGTTGTTCGCCGAGGCGAACGCGCGGTACTGCGGCCGACAGGCCATGCTCGATCAGTTGTTCGGCGTGGTCATCATCCAGGTGCTGCGCATGCTCATGGAGCGGGGGCAGACTCGCGCCGGGATGCTGGGCGGTCTCGCACACGAGCGCTTGCGGCGCGCGATGGTCGCCATGCACGAGAAGCCCGAGCGCGACTGGTCGCTGGATGCACTGGCAGAGGAAGCGGGCATGTCGCGCAGCGTGTTCGCGAACGAGTTCCGCGACACCGTGGGCGTGACGCCGGGCGCCTATCTACAGAGCTGGCGCATCGGGCTCGCGCAGAAAGCGCTCATGCAGGGCAAGTCGATCAAGCTGATCGCGCAGGACGTGGGTTACGGCAGCGAAGCCGCGTTGTCGCGCGCGTTCAAGGCCAGCGCGGGCCAGTCGCCGCGCGAGTGGCGCAAGGCGCAGCAGCCCGCGGTCTGATCAGGTGAAGGCGCTTGCGATCTTCGCGCTGGGTCCGTTCACGTCGCCGGGCATCTGCGAGATGTTCGTCGCCAGGGCGATGGATAGCTTCTGCTTCGGATACACCACGAGACTGGCGCGTGCGCCATCGCGGCTGCCGGCGTGATGCCAGCGCAGGCGTTTGGCGTCGTCCTCATCGATGCGCCAGCCCAGTCCGAGCGGCGGCGAACGCTCGGTGCGGCCCGTGTTTACGGAGAACAGCGCCGTCAACGCAGCCTGCGAGAGCTTGCCGGGCGCCAGATGCGCGGCGCCGAACTTCGCGAGGTCCGTAGGCGTAGCGAGCAGGCCGCCGCCCGCCCATTTATAAGCCGGATTGTTCTGCGCCACGTTGGCCCACTTGCCCTGGAACGCGGCGTGCGAACGGCGCACGACGTCGCCGGGGTGGTAACCGCGCACGCGATCGGGGATCACGGTGAAGGGTTCGTCGGCCGTGAGGGAAGACAGGCCGAGCGGCGCGGCGATCTCGCGCTGGATCAGGTCGAGGAAGGGTAGTTTGGCCGCGGTCTCGAGCACGATCGAGGCCAGCGTGTAGCCGAAGGTGCTGTACGCCACGCGTTCGCCGGGCTTGGCCACGAGCGGATCGTGGATGAACACCGCGAGGATATCGGCATTGCTCAGGTACTTGCGCTGGTCGATGGGGCCGGGCGCTTCGGACGAGTCGTCCTTGTCGGTGTAGTGACGGATGCCGCCGCGATGAGTGAGAAGCTGGCGCAGCGTCGTGCCGTGGTGCTGCAGCGGAAGATCGGGCATGTAACGTGCGATCGGCGCGTCCAGATCCACCACCTGGCGCGAGGCGAGCTGCGCGGCAAGTGTGGCGGTGATCACTTTGGACACGCTGCCGAGGCGGAAGCGATGCGACGTCGTCGCGGCCACGTTGAGTTCCACATCGGCCTGACCGAACGCCTCCGCCCAGAGCAGATCGTCACCGCGCATGACGGCGATCGACAATGCCGGGATGGGATTCGCGGCGAGCAGGCCCCGCACTACCTCACGCGCCGCGGCGACAGCGTCCTTGTTGTCCGCGCGAGCGAACGCGGCGGCCGCCAGGGCGGCGGAGCTGAGCAGAATGGATCGGCGGGTGAACATCGGCGAGACCTCCGGCGGCAAGCTTATCCGAGATGCGCGCGGCCGTTCTGCGGTTGCAAACGCGCCACCGGCCGCTAGCATCCGCGCATGTTTGCCATAGCGCTGATCGCGGCCGCCCTCGCCATCTGGGCCATCCTCACTTTCAACTTCCTGGTGCGTGACCGCAATCGCGTTTCCCAATCCTGGAGCGACGTGGATGTGCAGCTCCTGCGCCGCCACGACCTGGTGCCCAGGCTCGTGGAGCTGGTCAAGGGTTATCAAGGTTATGAGAAGGCCCTGCTGACCAGCCTCACGGAACTGCGCGCACAAGGATCGCAGACCGCTTCGCCTGCCGCGCGCGGTGGTGTGGAGAAGTCGCTGGAATCGGGCGTCAACCGCATCATCGCGCTCGCCGAGGCCTATCCGGATCTCAAGGCCAGCGAGAACTTCCTGGATCTGCAGAAGCAACTGGCCGACACGGAAAATCAGATCCAGTACGCGCGCCGGTATTACAACGGCGCCGTGAACCTCTACAACAACCGGCGGCAGCGCTTCCCGGATCTGCTGATCGCCGGCTCGTTCAACTTCCAGCCCGCGGAGTTCTTCCAGCTCGAAGACGACAAGCAGGCGGCGGCACCGAGTGTGAAGCTGTCATGAACCTGTACAGGCGTGTGTTGCTGGCGCTGTTGCTCGCGCTGGCGCTGCCGGCCGTCGCCGAGGAGCGCATCCTCTCGTTCGACAGCGAAATCACCGTCGCGCCGGACGGCACGCTCGAGGTGCGCGAAACGCTGCAGGTCAAAGTGGAGGGCAAGCGCATCAAGCGCGGCATCTTCCGCGACTTTCCCACCCTCTACTCCGCGGCCGACGGCCGGCAGATCGTCGTGGGCTTCGAGTTCGTGGACGCGGTGCGTGACGGCCAGCGCGAACCCTGGCGAACCGAGATGCACGGCAATGGCGTGCGCGTCTACCTGGGCAGCGCTTCGGTGACGTTGCCGGAAGGCGAACACGTCTATGTGCTCAAGTACCGCACGGATCGCCAGATGGGGTACTTCGCCGATCACGACGAGCTCTACTGGAACGCTACCGGAAATGGCTGGGACTTCCGCATCGATCGCGCCACGGCCACGGTGCTCCTGCCCGACAACATTCCGCGCAACGAGATCAAGCTCGAGGCATACACCGGGGCGCAGGGCTCGCGCGGCAAGGACTATCGCGCCGAGCTTCGCAACGGCGCGCCTCACTATTCGACCACGGCCGCGCTGGATGCGCGCGAAGGCCTGACTATCGTCGCGAGCTGGCCCAAAGGCTACATCCTGCCGGGTGTGGAGCGGCCCACGCCCATGGCGAGCCCCATCGCAAGTCCGGGCTATGACTTTGCGCGAGATGCGGGTCATGCGCCGGATCGAAGCCACCTGTCCATTGCCGAGCGGATCCTCGATCGCGAGCTGCCGCGAAGCAACGCGCCCTTCTGGGTCGCGCTCCTCGGGCTCGCGTTGCTGCTGACTTACTACTACTTCATGTGGGATCGGGTGGGCCGCGATCCGCCGGCCAGGATCGTCATCCCCGAATACACGCCGCCCGTGGACCAGTCGCCGGCGTCGATGCGCTACATCCTGCGCATGGGCTACGACCACGAAGTGTTCGGTGCGGCGGTGCTGAGCCTCGCGGTGAAGGGATACCTGACGATCCGGCAGGACTCGGGCGTGTTGGGCTTCAGCAAGACGTTCACGCTCGTGCGCAACCGGCAGCCGAGCGGCAAGCCGCTCACGGCGGACGAAAACGTGCTGCTCGAGAAGCTGTTCGAAGGCGGGGATTCGCTCGTGCTCAAGCAGGAGAATCACCGCGAGGTAATCGCCGCGCGCACGCAGCACTATCACTGCCTCAAGAACCTGTATTCGGCGGGATTCTTCCGCATCAATGGCGGCTGGCATGCGCTGGGCATCTTCATCAGCATCCTCGTGGTCGTGGCTTCGATCGCGCTGCCGGGCAACGATTCGCCATGGCCCAAGTGGTATTTCACGAATCCGCTGGGATGGCTCACGGTCGCGCTGGCCGTGCTGGCGCTGCTCTCGAACGGCTTGTTCGGCTGGTTGCTGCGCGCGCGCACGCCGAAAGGGCAGGCGGCCTTCGAACACATCATGGGATTCCGGATGTATCTCGAGGTGGCGGAGGGCGAGGAGCTGAAGCGCGTCACGGCGCCGCCACCGCCGCTCACGCCGGAGCTCTACGAGTCCTATCTACCGGCGGCGCTCGCGCTGGACGTGGAGCAGAAGTGGTCGGAACGTTTCGCCGATGTGCTCAACGTGAAGGCGCCGGACTATCGGCCTTCTTGGTATTCGGGTCCGGGATTCGATGCGGCGCGTCTGGGCGCGTTCTCTTCGGGTCTCAGCTCTTCGCTCCGGAACGCCATCTCGTCTTCTTCCACGGCGCCCGGATCCAAGTCGGGCAGTGGTGGCGGCGGCTCGTCGGGTGGCGGTGGCGGTGGCGGGGGAGGCGGCGGCTGGTGATCGCGCCGCGCCTGCGGGAATCCGTCACACATATGTAAAGCGAGCGAGCCGGCGAGACCTCGCGCGGTGTCACCGGCGTTAGCTTCTCTGCCCAGACGCCGGTATTCGCGCCTGGCGCAGATCGCCCACGTGACCATTCCATCCGCGGTCACGCCTGCGCCAGGCCGCGAGCGGATTCCTATCGGCAATAAAAAAGGCGCCCGGCTTTCGCCGGGCGCCCGATGGAGCCTGGGTGGGCTCCGGGGGTCAACCTATTGCGTGCCGCCCGCCGTGGCGGTGTCGGATGCCGGCAGCGTGCCGTCGAGCGCCGGCACGAGCACGTCGGTGAAGTAGAGGCGCGTCTGCTGCTTCTCGCAGCGGTCCACCACCTTCTCGAGCGTGTCGGGCCACAGATCCCAGAACCTCGCCTCGACCTCGCTGGGCACCTGGCGCTTCTCCTTGTAAAGCAGCGCGGACATGTAGGGCGTGATCTCGTTGCTCGTGTCCTTGATGTTGGCGCCCTCGCGCATGCGCTCCACTTCCCAGAGGAAATCGGCGCAGGTCATGCGCTGCACGCGTTCGATCTCGACGGCATACGGCGGCGGCTTGGCTGTCACCCGCACCACCTTGCGGGCGCCGCGTTTGAACATGTTCACATTCACCTTGAGCACCGCGTCCACCGCCCGGCCATCGCTGTCGACGCCCGGAAGGAATTTGCGTTCGCGCAGGAAGCTGGCGGCCGCGCCGTCGGCGTCGACATTGCCCGACGACTCGGTGACGACGATGTTGGTGACCTCGCCAGCCGCATTGACGTACACGTCCGCGGGAATGACATGGTCCTGGGTGAAATCGGGCCGGGCATGCGGCATCTCGGGGTTGCCGTGCGGCAGCACCAGAACCGGTTGCACCGGACCGATCTGCGCGGCGGCGGGACCCGCGAAGGCGAGATGAAACATAACCAGAGCAGCTAGACGACCAGTGATGTGTTTCATGGGGCTGAAGTTAGGCGCCGGGTTCCCGCGCGGCAACGAAGCAGCCCCGAATGTGTGCGGTAATTACGGGCTTACTACTAGGAGTGTGACCCAGGGATAACCAGGGCCATCATCTGTAAAGCAGCCCGCAGCTCGGCTCAGGCGGCGATCACCGGCTTCCGGGGTTCGACGAACATCCAGCAGATGGTGCCCATGACGAACAGGCCGGCTAACAACCAGAACGGCACGTTCCAATTGCCGAACCAGGTGATCGAATAGCCGACGATGGGCTGCGACAGGATGGCGGCGATCTGCCCGGAGGTGTTCATCGTGGCGCTGACGGTGCCCGAGTGCTCGCGGCCGATGTCCACGCAGGTGCTCCACGCCGGCGCCGTGGTGAGCATGCAGATCGATGCGGTGAGCGCGATGAACACCGCGGCCAGGACCGGGTTCGTCGTGATGCTCGCGAGGATCACGAACACCGCCGCGCCGGCGTAACCCACGATGCCGGGTGCTCGACGGCCGACGGTGATCCCGAAGCGGCGCGAGAGCACGTCCGAGATGTAGCCGCCGAAGAACTGCGTGCCGATGCTCAGGAACAGCGGTAGCGAGGCGACGAGGCCGAGCTCGGTGTTCTTGAAGCCATGCTGGTTCTCAAGATAACTCGGCAGCCACGTGATGCAGAAGTAGAACGTGGCGCAGTTCGGCATGTAGAGCAGGCAGAGCAGGCGGACATTGCGCTGCCGGAGCAGGTGACTCCAGAACGCCCAGCCCGTGCGATGCGTCACTTCGGGCGGCCGGTCCGCGAGGATGATCTGCTTCTCGGCTTCGTTGACCTGCGGGTGGTCCGCGGGCTCGTCGCGGAACCAGCGATGCCACGCGAACACCCACACGAAGCCCACGAGGCCGAACATCACGAGGATCTCGCGCCACGTGAACAGCGGCAGGAGGGCGGTGACGACGATGGCCGTGAGAGCGCCGGAGGTATAGGCGCCCGCGAAGAAAATCCCCTTGGCGGTGCCGCGCTCGCGCAGCGGAACCCACCGCGACAACACACGGGCCACGCAGGGAAACGCGCCGGCTTCGCCCGCGCCGAACAGGAAGCGGTTCACGAGCAGCGACACGTAGTTCCAGGACGCGGCGGTGAGCAGCGTGAAGGCGCTCCACCAGATCACGATGCGCGAGAGCACACCCTTGGCGCCGCGCCGATCCGCCCAGCGGGCGGTAGGGATCTCGAAGAGGGCGTAGGCGAGGATGAAGCTGAAGAACACCCAACTGAATTGCGCGTCGTCGAGTCCGAACTCCGCCTGGATCTTCGTCTTCATGACGCCTATGCAGGCGCGGTCCAGGTAGGTGACCATGGCCAGCGTGACCATGAAGGCGATGACGATGTATCGCGTGCGGGTCGGCCGCGCGCCGGCTGTCTGTTCGGTCAAGAGATCCCCCTGGCCAACTAATCGCATACTTTGTCGCGGCTGGGAAGCGCGACCCAAGTTGAATGGAAAGGCGGAGTGAGCCGCCGCCGCGACGAGCCGAATGCAACCGAACGGCCCGGCGCGTCGTCCAAGGTCGGGGCTATTCGGCTCGTCTTCGTGTGCCCGAGGGAAAACCAGTGAGAAAAGCAGTATTCACCGCGGTGTTCATGGTCGTGGCCGGAACGTCGATGGCGCAGATGCCGGCGTCCCGGAGTGCGGACACTTTCAAGGAGGAATTTCGCGAGCCCTGGACTCGTGGCAGCACCGATTACATCCGCGACTGGATCGTCGCGGGACCGATCGCCTGCAAGCTCGATGAGGAATGCCTGGCCGGCGAGGCTGGCCTGCGGCCGAAGGCCGACGAGGAATCGAGGCGGACCGATGGCGGCAGCGTGAAGTGGCGTGCCAGCCGCCCCTGGGGCGACTCCGTCAGCACGGGCGGCGAGAATCCAGCGCCTGACAAGATCGCTTACGCATTCGCCACGATCCGGCGTGATCAGGCTGGCAAAGCCGTCCTTTCGCTCGGTTGCGTCAACGCGCTGCGCGCCTGGGTGAACGGGAAATCCGTGCTGGTTCGTGATGGCGAGCGCGCCTGGTCGCCTGACAACGATCTCGTCGACGTGGATCTGAATGCGGGTGAGAACACCTTGCTCATCAAGCTCGCGTCGACGTCTTCGTTCATCGCTCGTGTGCTGGAGACCGGCGCCGTGCCGGATCGGCTCAAGGAGATCACACCGTCGCTCGTGGAGGCCGGCGTGTCCGGATTCACGCTGGTCACGGATGTGAGCGCGGTGCGCGCCGCGCACGATGCCGTGGACATCGAAGTGATCCGGCCGGGCGGCGAGGTGGTCTTCCGCGCAAATGCGAAACGCGGCGATCGCGTGCCGGTGGACGCGGCCCGCTGGCCCGACGGTCCCTATGACGCGCGGTTCATCACCAAGAACGCGCGGGGTCTGCGCTACACCACACACATCCCCTGGTACAAGGGGGACGCGCTCGCGAAGGCGCGTGAGCTCGCCGCGGCGGCCGCGAAAGCCGATGACTGGCGTCCCGAGAGCATCACCCTGCGCATGCTCGCCAGGATGGTCGACGACCGGCTCGGCGTGAAAGTGGCGGACGCCACCGGCAACCCGTGGGCGAGCATCCACGCTGCGCTCATGGAATATGACGAGCTGATGCTCGAGCGCCAGGGCAACGTCGGCCGAGTCCGGCCCTGGGGATTCGTGCGGCTGGCGTGGATCGACGACGTCGACAACACGCCGCAGTTCTGCCGCGCCTATCTACCGGGCGGATACGCCACGACGAGGAAGTGGCCACTGGTTCTGCAGCTCCACGGCTTCAATCCCGCCAACCCGGACTACTGGGACTGGTGGAGCGCCGACGAGCGATACGGCAACGTGGAAACGGAGATCGCGGGCCATGGCGGAGTGATCTACATCGAGCCGCACGGACGCGGCAACACGCAGTACCTCGCGCTCGGCGATCGCGACGTCCTGCGCTGCCTGCGAGAGGCGCGCGCGCTCTTCAGCGTGGACGAGAATCGCGTCTATCTCACGGGCGATTCCATGGGCGGTTGGGGCACCTGGCACGTCGCCTCGCGGCATCCGGAGTTGTTTGCCGCGATCGCGCCGGTGTTCGGTGGCGTGGATTACCACTCGACGATGTCGGGAGAAGACGCGGCGAAACTCTCGCCCGCGGAACGCTTCATCCAGGAGCGCCGGAGTTCGTGGGCGATGGCGGACGGATTGCTGAACACGCCGATCTTTGTCCATCACGGGGACAAGGATGCGGCGGTGAACGTGGAATGGTCGCGTTACGGCGTGCGCTTGCTGCAGCGCTGGGGCTACGACATTCGCTATCGCGAATACCCGGGAAAGATCCACGAGGCGTTGCAGGTCGACAACGGCACGATGAACCTCGACTGGTTCCTGGCGCACCAGCGCGATCCGGATCCGCGCAAGGTTCGCATCCGTTCTGCCGAGCTTCGCAACGCGCAGGCCTGGTGGGCACGGGTGATGCAATTCGAAGAGCCCATGGACTTCATGCGCGTCGATGCGGAGGTCATGGACCGCAACCTCATCCGGCTGGATACGGACAACGTGGCGGAGATCGTGCTCACGCCGTCGTCGAAGCTGGTCGATGCGACGATGCCCGTGAAGGTGGTTTGGAACGGGGTGGCGCAGGCCCTGCGGCTGGTGAACGGTGAGCTCCGCCTCGCGCGCGCCGGTTACGAACCCGCGAAGTCGCACAAGTCGCCGGCGCTGCCCGGCGGAACGGGTGACTTCTTCAACACGCCGTTCGCCGTGGTGATCGGCAGCACCGCAAAGGATCCGGCCACACGCGAGCTCCTGGCCCGCAAGGCGCAGGAGTTCGTGGGCGCGTGGCGCGACTGGCAGAAATTCGAGCCGCGGGTGTTCAAGGACGTGGAGATGAGTGATGCCGACATTGCGAAGTACTCGCTGCTGTTGATCGGCGGGGCGGCCGAGAATGCGGTGGCGGCGAAGCTCGCGGGCAAACTACCGGTGAAGCTCGCCGCGGATCGCATCGTCATCGATGGGAAGGTGTTCCAGGCGCGCGATTCGGCGCTGCAGTTGCTGTATCCGCATCCGCGGAATGCGGAGCGCTATGTGTGGTTGTTCGCCGCCAACTCGTCGAAGGCGCTGCAACTGCTCCGGCCTTCGCCATTCCTGGCCTACGACTGGGATTTCGTGATCCACGACGGCACCATCCCCGCGCCGAGGCAGACCGCGCAGCCCGAGCGCACGAACGTGGCGTCGGGCGCGTTCGATTCGAACTGGCGGCTCGACATGGCCCATGTGCAGCGCGGTGATCCGGCGATTCGCGACAAGGGCCGCAAACTCCCGTCGGTCGCGAATCCGGTGAAGGTGGCGGCGTCGGTGCTCGACGCCTGTGTCGGCACGTATGCGCTGCGGAATGGGCGCGTGGTCGAGGTCACGCGCAAGGACGGTGGCCTGTGGGCCAAAGTCGGCGGCGACGAACTCGGGTTCGTGCCACTGGACGAGGCGACCTACTACGGCGAAAAATTCAACGTCTGGGTCACGTTCGAAAAGGACGCCGAAGGCAAGGTCACCGGCTTCGTCGGCTATCAGCCCGGCGACGGTGACTTCGAGGCGAAGCGTCAGTAGGCAGAAATGGGGTCACTCCCCATTTGCTAGCAAAAAGGGTCAGACCTCGAGGAGCCAACATGAAGAAGATTGCGTTCATCCCATTGCTGATCGCCGCGGCGGCGGCTCAATCGGCCGAGCCCGCAAAGTACCCGTTGCGCATTCCCGCGCCCGGCGGCGAGGTCATCCTGCCGGACAAGGGTTCGCACCAGAACCACGACGAGTGGCGGTTCGCGGCGGTGCGTCGAGTCGACGACATGCTGTACGTGTCCGGCGTGATCGCCTATCGCCGCCCGGACGAAGCCACGGACGTGCCCGCGTTCAAGCTGCAGGTGCGGCGCGCGCTCGACATCCTCAAGCGCAATCTCGAGGCCGGCGGCTCGGATTTCCAGCACGTGGTGATGATCAACAGCTTCCACGTCTGGCAGGGGCCTAACTTCTCCGGCACGCGCGACGAACAGTTCAAGGCCTTCGAGGACGTGATCGGCGAGTTCATGAAGGCGCCGTATCCGGCGTGGACGGCGGTCGGGACGACGGGTCTGCTGGCCGAGACCGGCATCGTCGAAGTTCAGCTCATTGCCAAGGTGAGGAAGTAGCGACGCAGGGGCAGGCCTGACCCCTTCTGCCAGCGAATGGGGAGTGACCCCATTAACCGTTAAAAGGCGCTGGAGACCGAGAACAGCCACCAGTGGCCAGGTTGATAGGTGCCGCGCTCGCGACGCAGCAGCGATCCGTTGCGGTCGGGCGCGTAGAGGCGGCGGTCGCGCTTTTCCGGTGAATTCAGCACGGACTGCGCTTCCAGCCTGAACTTGAGATTCGCGAATCGCGTCGTCTCCACGAACACGTTGAGCTGCTGGATCTGCCGGAACCGGTTGATCTCCGCGAGCCGGAACTCCGTGTCGGTGGAGTACGCATTGTAGTCAGTGCCCCAGGCGAATCTCGCGGCGCTCAGATCCTGGCGGAATTCCGCCTTGATCTGGTTCTCGTAGAGGGAACTGAACATGCGCGCGCGTCCGGTCAGCGGATCGTCCACCTCCGTGTCCTGCCAGGTGCCGGACACGGCGAACGTTCCGCCGCGCACCAGCGGCGACAGCGGCACGCGCAGCGAGATCTCCGCGCCGATGATGCTGCCTTCGCCGATATTGCCGGGCGCATCGAACTGATCGCCGGGCGGACCCACGGGCACGAAGTCCACGACGTCATCGACGAAGTGCCGGAACAATCGCAGCCGGAACGCGCCGTCATCGGCGAATCGCAGATCCGCATCGGCTTCCACGGCCCACGCCGTCTGCGGCCGCAGGTCGGGGTTGCCGCCTTCGATGATGTCGTCCGCGAGCTCCGCCGTGGACACGAAGTCGTTGAAGTCGAGCTGGCCCACGTCGCGGAACACGCGCATCTGAAGCTGGTGCCGGCCTAGCTGCCGTGTGATCTGCACGCGTGGTTTCACGTAGGTGAGCGAGACGGACTGATCGGTGTCGCCCGAGAACGAGAGCCGTGAGGTCTCGACGGCCAGCCGCGAGTCCAGCGACCACCGATCGCTGAAATGCCAGGCGTGGCTCACGAACGCCTCGCCGCGCGTCTCCTCGACTTGCAGGTCGGCGTTGGCGATGTCGACATGTTCGGGACCGTCGCCCGTGTCGAGCGTGAGATCCGAGGCGCTGTCCAGCGTGTTCACCGCGGCCTCCGCGCCGAACTCGAGCCGGCCTTTCTCGATGGGTTTCGCGAAGGTGCCGCGCACGATGCTTTCGCCGCTGTCGATGCGCGCATCCTGCGCATACACCTGCTGCAGGACGTCGGCCGCGTCGTAGAGCTCGGCCAACGCATTCCATCGCGTGTACTTGCGCGTGGCCAGCGCGGTCAGGTTCATGTCCCAACTACCCACGGGACGCTGCCAGGTGAGTCCCGCCTCGCCCGTGCGTGAACGTTCCTCGAAGGGAAATTCTTCGAACTCCGTGCGCTCGCCTTCGGGCGTGGTCCAGAGTTGCGTGAACTGCTCGTCGTGCTCGAAATGTTTGAACTGACCCGTCGCCGTCAGCTTGCCTTCGCCAGCCGGAAACGACACCTGCCCGTTGACCACGTATTCATCGTTGGCATGCGGGATGCCGTCGCGGCGCCGCGCGATCAGGTCGCCATTGCCGTCGGTGATGGCGAACCAGCCGGCGTTGGTGTGGTCGTGCGTGAACATGTTCGCGCCGATCGAATACTCGGTTCTGTCCTTGCGGCCACTCCAGCCGAAGTTGCCGTTCGGCTTGAACGTGTGTTCGTTGGCGTATTCGAAGCCCGCCTGCCAGGTACCGCCGCCGGCGGTCGGCGTGCGGACCACGTTCGCGAGCACGGACGCGCCCGACGCGTCACCCGCGACCGCGGCGCCGCGCAGCACTTCGATGCGCACGACTTCGCGCGCGCCCACCCGACCCAGCACGTCGCGCAGCGACTGGCTCTTCGCGCCGAGACGCTGGCCGTCGATGAGCACGTTGCCGACGGCGCCGGAGAATCCGCGGACTTCGCTGTCGTCATCCGGCGCGTCGAGCTTGAAGCCCGGCGTCTGCTCGATCATGTCGAGCGCGGTCCGCGGCGCAAAAGCGTCGTAGAACGAGGACTCGTAGATCACGCGGTCGGAAGCCGTGGCCGCCGGCGCAGTCTGCGCTTGCACTTCGAGGACGAAACCCAATCCCAGCGCCAGGGAGCGCCACAGCACGGAAGCGTTGATGATTCTTCTCCGAGTTTGTCCCGAGCCCTCTGCGGATCCGCCTGGCCGGGGGCCGCGAGGATAGAGGGTCCGGCGCGCGCGGACAAACGACAGCCCGGCGACAGCCGCTGGCGCGCCCTGATCCCGCGCCAGACACGTCCGATCAATCCCGGTGATGACTGCCGCTGCCCCCGAATCGCCAATGCGGTCGTGATAGGGCCCATGCAAACGCCCCAGGATCATGACGATTCGCTGCTGGCCGCCGGCGGCACCCCGGCCGCGGTGATCCGCGTCAAAGAGCGCATCATGGTGCTGTTCCGCGATCGCGTGCGCGCGAGATTGCCCGCGGCGCGCGCCGAAGCTTCGCCGATCATCATCAACACGCTACCCGCGTTCATCACGCGCCTCGCGATGGCGTTGACGCCGGGCAACGAGATCGACTTCGCCTCGGAGTATTCGAACATCGCGCTGGCGCATGGCAACGAGCGCGCCAAGCTCACCGGCTACTCGCTCGCGGACCTGGTACGCGAATACCAGATCCTGCGTCAAATCCTCATCGAAGTCGTGCCGCCGGAACACCCGCTTTCGCCGCATGAATTGGGCGTGATCCATCGGTCCATCGATGAAGCCACGGCGGAGGCGGCATCCGCCTTCATGCAGGTGCATCAGCGGTTCCGCGACCTGTTCACCGCCGCGCTGTCGCACGACTTCCGCGGACCGCTGGCGAACGCGGTGAACTACATCGATCTCGTCCGGCGCAATGCCGATCCGGGTCAACACGCGTACTTCGCGGCGCGTGCGCTCTACAACCTCAAACGCATCGACAACATGATCGGCGAACTGCTCGATGCGACCCGCGCGGATGCGGGCGCGCAGCTCGCGCTCCGTCTCGAACACTGCGACGCGGCGCAACTGGCGCGCGAGGTCATAGGCGATCTCACGCTGCGCGCCGGCGAGCGTTTCGTGCTCGACGTCAAACATGAAGTCCGTGGCTATTGGGATGGCGACCGGCTCAAGCAGGCGTTGAACAACCTGCTCGAGAACGCCGTGAAATATGGCAAGGAGGATTCGCTCATCACTTGCCGCATCGGGGTGACCGAGCGCCGGCTGTTCCTCTCCGTGCACAACCTCGGGGAACCGATCCCGCCCGATGTGATCCCCGTGCTGTTTCAGCCATTCCGGCGTTCGCTCGCGGCCGAGAAGAGCAGCAAGGCGGGATGGGGTCTGGGGCTCATGATGGTGCAGGCGATCGTCGAGGCCCACGGCGGCAGTGTGGGGGTGGAGAGCAGCGTGTCGGAAGGAACGATCTTCACGATCGACATATTGTGTGATGCGCGGATCAAGCAGGGACAAAACAAAGCCGAGTCATGAATGGGGACATTCCTCTTTTCCTAGCAAACGGGGACGGGGCTCACTTCGGGCGCGTCCGATGCCGGGATCGCGCGGCCGACTCGTCAGGAGCGAGCACCCCTTCGGGGTGCCCTCGTCGCCGGCTATGCGCGCTCCATCTGAAGCGGTAACGCTGAAAGGGGCATTGTTCCCGCGCGCATGTACGCCGGCTCCTCGGTGCTCGCTATTCCTCGCCGACCGCGCGATCCCGG
>JBKPPO010000309.1:0-2569 GCA_046733635.1 Pseudomonadota bacterium
GTCGGCAGCGTCAGATGTGTATAAGAGACAGCCTCACGGCCGTTCGAGCACTGGCCGATGATGTCCACGTCCGCGGCCATGCGCAGCCGCAACTCGAGGCCGCGCCGGGAAAGCGCCTCGTCATCGACGAGCAGCGTGCGCAGTTTGCGGGCTTCGTTCATGTCGCGGGCGCCATCTCGAGCGGCAGGCCGAGCTCGATGCGCAGCCCGGGCTTGTTGTCCAATGTGGCAAAGCGATGGTTGTCTTCGTAGAGCACGGCGAGCCGTTCGCGCGAATTTCGCAGTCCCACGCCGCGGCCGGCGCCCGGCGCCGCGCCGGTGTTCAGGCCCGGACCATCATCGGCCACGACGAGCTCCAGCATCGAGCCGCGCACCCGGCCCTCGACGCGAACGCTGCCGCCTTTTTCCGATGGCGAGACGGCGTATTTGACCGCGTTCTCGATGAGCGGCTGCAACAGCAGGCTCGGCACGAGCGCTTCGAGCGCGCGCTCCTCGATCGCGAATTCGAGCTTGAGGCGATCGGCGAAGCGCAGCTTTTCCGTCGTCAGATAGAGGTTCATGGCCTCGATCTCCTGCCGCAGCGTCACTTTCTTCATCGGGTCCTGGTCCAGCGTGTAACGCAGGAACTCCGACAGCCGCATGACCGCCTGGTTCGCGGTGCGATTCTCGTTGTCGAGGATCAGCGTGGAGATGGCGTTCAACGTGTTGAACAGGAAATGCGGGTTGAGCTGGTAGCGCAACATCTTGAGCTGCGCTTCCTGCGCCAGGGAGGCCGCGCGCAGCGTGGCTTCGCGCTGCTTCTGCAGGCTGTCGTAGTACTTGAAGCCGAAGTACAGCCCGGTCCAGCACAGCAGCAGGTAGGTGGACGCCATCGCGTTGCTGAAGAACTCCAGCGGCGATTTCATCTCCCAGTCCATCGCGCTCGAGTACAGCAGGAACGAGGAGTTGATGACCACGCGCCACAGCAGCGCGAACAGGTAGCAGCTCACGAGCGCGCCCAGGATCAGCATGCGCGGTGAGAGGTTCCAGAGCCGGCGATAGATGTACCGCAGCTCGAGACTCAGCAGGAAGCCGGTGATCGCGGCGATCGTGATGACCTTGGCGTATCCCTGCAGGTGCTCGTACTTGTTCTCGTAGAACAACGTACCGAGGTACTGCGAAATGCCATACGCGAGCCAGCCGCCGACCTGCAGTACCCAGAACAGGGACTCGCGGTTTTTCAGCAGTGGATCGAGGCGTCCGAACATCCGGTAAAGGTACGACGCCGGCTGGCCGGTCACAAACGGCCTGGCGCGGACCGGACTCGGCTGGGCTATTTGGCGGATTCGACCTTGAGACCGGTCAGCGCGCGCGGCTGGTCGAGCAGGAACCCCTGCGCGTAATCGAGGCCCACGGCTGACAACCAGTCACGGACTGCCGGGGTGTCGACACGCTTGGCGACACAAGAGAGTCCCAGCACTTTCGACGCCTGCGCGATCGCGACGACCAGCGCCTGCGGCACGCGTTCCTTCATCGCCACGGCCGTGATCTTCGCGTCGAGCTTGAGGAACTTGAGCGCCGGCGAGCCTAACCACCGCAGTGCGTTGTGATGCAGCGTGAAGTCGTCGAGCACCACGTGGCAGCCGATCTTCTCGCAGGCCTGGATGAACAGGTCCACGTCGCGCACCTGCTCCACGCAGGATTTTTCGGTGATCTCGAAGCCCAGGGCCTTCGACGGCACCTTGTGATTCTTGAGCGTGGTGGCGACGAAGGTCGCGAACTTGGGATCCGCGATCGTGCCCATGCCCACGTTCACCGAGAAGCTGGCGGGTTCGTTCTCCCAGATCTCGCGGTTCGAGCCCATCCAGCTCACGAGCTGGTCGACGACGATGCGATCGAGGTCGGAGTTCGCGCTCGGATCGTGCACGTCCTGGATCACCCGCTCCGGCGCCACGCCGAATTCGTTGTCCGCATGCGCGTCGCGCACCAGCACTTCGTAGCGGCGCGTGCCGCCGCTGCCCTTGAGCTTCACGAGCTGCTGCACGTGCAGCTCGAAAATCTGGCCGTAGTATTCGAACTGTCCCGCGCCTGCGGCCAGCTGCTGTTCTTCCGCCACGTATTCGGGCGCCACGTTCATGTCGCCCTGTTCGAGGATCTGGTCGGCGAGCGCCTCGACCTCGGTGGTCTCTTCCTCGGCCGAGAATTCGCCAACGGCTTCGACGGCCTCGTCTGCCACCGGCTCGTCCGGGATGAGCTCGGGAACCGGATCGCCTTCGAGCGAGAGCTCGAGTTTCGGCAAGCGGTCCGTCTGGATCACGCGCAGGTCGGGCCGCTTGGCCTCCGGAGCGGCCGCGCGCGCGGGACCCTTGAGCAAGGCCTTCGGGTCGATATCGGAAATCTCGAAGGCGATCGAGTCGCTTTCGGCGCTGCCCGACGTGCGCTGCGGCGGTCCACCCGGCTTGGCGGTGGCAGGCGCCGGCTTCGCCGGCGGAGCAGCAGGACGTGCCGGTTGCGCCGCCTTCGGGGGCGGCGAGGCCGGGCGTGCGGGCGCGGCTGCAGGACGAGCCGGAGCAACCGGCGGCGCCTTGGCT
>JBKPPO010000310.1:0-5717 GCA_046733635.1 Pseudomonadota bacterium
CGCCATTGTTAGGCAGCGGCGTGCCGCAGTCGCGCAACACGCTCGGCGGGCCCGCCAACTCCCATCCAGCGTTCAAGCCGCATCCCCTGCAGGGCTGGTCGCCGGATTTCATCTCCTCGCTGACCGAGCAGGCGGTGGAGGCCGGGTTGATCGACGAGATCGTGCCCGTGGCAGGTGCGGAAGCCATGCGTCTCTCGCGCGAGCTCGCGAGGCAGGAGGGCATCTTCGTGGGCACGTCGAGTGGTGGAACGCTGGCGGCCGCGCTCGAGATCGCACGCCGCGCACCCGCGGGTTCCAACATCGTCTGCATACTGCCGGATACCGGCGAGCGTTATCTTTCCACGCCGTTGTTCGAAGGCGTGGACATCGAGATGAACGAGGAGGAGCGCGCGCTCGCGCAGTCCACGCCGCTGTTCCAGGCCGCCTGACGAGAAATGGGGTCAGACCCCATTCCTGGAATCGGGGTCAGACCCCATTTCCTGGAATTGGGGTCTGACCCCAATTCCGGCATGCTTGACGCACACTGGAGGCTACATGGCAGTCGGAATCATCGGTGCGGGCGGAATCGGGCTGGCACTGGCGGCGCAGATCGTGCGCGCCGGGCAGCAGGTGATCTTGAGCAACAGCCGCGGGCCGGCTTCCTTGTCCGAGGCAGTCAGCAAACTGGGCCCGCTCGCGCGCGCCGGCACGCGTGAAGACGCGGCGCGTGCGCCCATCGTTGCGCTGGCCGTGACCTGGCAGCAGATCGATGCCGCACTCGCGGACCTGCCGCCGTGGGAGGGCCGCATCCTCATCGACACCACCAACCCGGTGTTGCTGCCGGACTTCCGCATGGCCGAACTCGGCGGGCGCAGCTCCAGCGAGATCGTGGCGTCGAAGACGCCCGGCGCCCGGCTCGTCAAGACGGCCAACAACTTCACGCCGGAACTGCTGGCCGCGGATCCCCGGCATGCCGACGGTCACCGCGTGTTGTTCATGTCCGGCGATGACGAGACCGCGAAGAAAGAAGTGGCCGCGATCCTCGGCAAGGCGGGCTTCGCCCTGGTGGACCTGGGCGCACTCGCGGTCGGCAGCCGTCTGCAGCAGTTCCCGGGTGGCGTCACGCCCGGACTCAACCTCATCAAGCTCGCCTGATCGATCCAGCCTAACCACCCGCCAATGCGTCCAGCAACGCCCGTGCCGCCAGCGGGTTGCGTTCTTTCGCGCCGCTGATGAAGTAGAGGTACACGTCGCCGTCGCGCGCGAGCGCCTCGGCATGTTCACGCCAACGCTTGAGCGCCGCCGGCGTGTATCCCCTGGCCACGCTCGCCTTGCTGCCCATGAGCCGTAGATAGCTGAACGGCGCGCTGCGCGCATCGATGTGCGGATGCTCGGAATCGCCGGCCTCCACCACAGCCACGTCATGCTCCTTCGCGATCGCGGTGAACTCCTCGTTGTCGAAGCTCTCGTGCCGCACCTCGAGCGCGTGTCGCAGCGCGCGGCCCTCCGCCTTGCGCGGCAGCAGCGAGAGGAACTTCGCCAGGTCCTCGGCCTGGAACTTGTGCGTCGGCGCGAGCTGCCAGTTGATGGCGCCCAACTTGTCGCCGAGCTTCAGTAGCCCGCTGCCGAGGAAGCGTTCGATGCTCGGTCCCGCCTCGGCCAGCACGCGACGGTGAGTCACGAACCGCGGCGCCTTCAAACTGAACACGAAGCTGGCCGGCGTGTCGTCGTGCCATTTCTGGAATGTCGCAGGCGTCTGCAGCCGGTAGAACGTCGAGTTGATCTCGGTCGACGTGAGCTCGCGGCTGGCATAGTGCAGTTCACGCGCTTGCGTGAGGCCCTCCGGATAAAACGTGCCGCGCCACGGCGCGAAGTTCCATCCGCCCACGCCCACGTAGATCTTTCCCGCCTTCCGCTTCGCCATTCGCGCTCCTTCGCCCTCAGACGTGGACCTGTCCCGGGCCGAGCTCATCTTCGTCCACTTCGTAGTGGATCATGATGAATCCCAACCAGGCATACAGCGCAATGATCCCGACGGCCACCACCATGCCGGGAATCCCCGCGATCGCCGCGTTGCCCAGGAACTCCTGCGTCGAGTGGACCAGCCGCGTGCGGCCATCGGCGGCGAACGAGGTGGTCTTGACCAGCCACGCCAGGAACACCACGAGATAGATCCAGCAGTAGTTGCGCCGCAGCCGCCGCGACATGGCCTGGTACAGCGAGATCGTGAAGCGTGGCGCGCGCAGGTTCTCGCTGAGGTCGCCAAGCGTTGCATGCCCGGGGGAGGATTCCGGCGCGAACATGGCCGCGAAGTATTCGCGCTCCAGCAGCCGGACCCGCCCACGGTACACGTGATAGAACCGATACCGCCGCGCCTCGATGTACAGCAACATGTGGATCAGCAGCATCGCGAACAGCAGCACCGAGTGATGCGCCTGTTCGGTAGATAGCGAGATCGACAGCATGGCCGCGAGCGCGCCGATCGCCCAGTTCGTCGTGCGGTCCAGCCGATCGCGCCAACTGATCATCCGCGTGACTTCGCCGCGGTAGTAGTGAGCGAGCATGGTGATCGCTTCGGGCGCGGTAGCGGGAAGGGGCACACCCGCATGATCCGGATGTCTGGTGGAGCCGGGGATTTCGATCACAGCCGCCGAAGGATACGATGCGACGCTCGTCGGGCTTGTCAGCCGCCACCACCGTCAATATGGGATTCCGCCGCCTGTCCATCCGCCCGAGCTGCTGCCAACGCCCGAAGCCATGACAACAGACCAGCTCCTGGCTTTCGGCGTCATCGCGGGGATGATGGTCTTGTTCATCTGGGGCCGCATCCGCTATGACCTCGTGGCCGGGCTCGCGCTCCTCGTCGCGTTGCTCGTGGGCGTCGTTCCGTACGACCAGGCGTTCTCCGGGTTCAGCAACGACATCCTCGTGATCGTCGGTGCGGCCCTGCTGGTGAGTGCCGCCGTCACCCGGTCACGCCTCATGGAAGGACTGCTGCAGAAACTCGGCCCGGGGCTTTCCTCGGTGCGAGCCCAGGTCATCGTGCTCGTGACCGCGGTCACCGTGCTCTCGGCGTTCGTGAAGAACATCGGCGCGCTCGCCATGATGTTGCCCGTGGCGTTCCAGATGGCGAAGCGATCCAAGGTGTCGCCATCGCTGCTCCTCATGCCCATGGCGTTCGGTTCGTTGTTAGGCGGCCTCATGACGCTCATCGGCACCTCGCCGAACATCATCGTCTCGGAGCTGCGGCAGGAGCTCGCCGGCAAGCCGTTTTCGATGTTCGACTTCACGCCCGTCGGGCTCGGCCTCTCACTACTCGGCATCGCCTTCCTCGCGTTCGGCTACAAGCTGCTGCCGCAGGATCGCAAAGGCGAGGGCACGCTCGCCGAAGGCATCGACATTCAGGACTACGTCACCGAAGGTCGCGTCGGCCCCAAGTCCAGCTTCGCGGGCGAAACGCTGCGCGCGGTGCGCAAGAAGCTGAGCGGCGACGTGTCCGTGAACGCCGTGGTGCGTGAAGGCGAGAAAAAGGCCAGCCAGGACACGGTTCTCCGCGAGGACGATCACCTCATCCTCGAGGGTGAGCCGGGAGCGCTGGATGAAGTCGTGAAGAAGGCGGGCCTCGAGCTCGAAGGCGATGATCGCGAGACCGTCGTCGACAAGCCCGACGAAGAGATCGGGACCCTGGAGGCGGTGATCGGCCCGGATTCGATGCTCGCCGGCAAGACGGCGGCGACCCTCGCGCTGCACGAACGCTTCAACGTCAACATGATCGCGGTGAGCCGCAGCGGTGAACGGTTGACGGAACGCCTGCGCGACATCCGTCTCTATCCCGGCGACGTCATCGTCTTGCAAGGGCCGCTCAATTCCATGAGCGACGTGCTGCGCGAACTCGGCTGTCTGCCGCTCGCGCCGCGCGACATTCACCTTGGCACCGTGCGGCGGGGAATCGTGCCGATCGCGGTGCTCGCGGTCGCCATGGTGCTCGCCGCCAGCGGTACCTTGCCCGTCGGCATTGCATTCTTCGGCGCCGGCCTCGCCATCATCCTGTTCGGCTCCCTCACCGTGCGCGAGGCCTACACCTCCGTCGAATGGCCGCTGCTGGTGATGATCGGCGCGCTGATTCCCGTGAGCGACGCGATCCGCACCACGGGAGGCGCCGAAGTGATTGCCAATGCGCTGGCGAACGTCGCGCAGTCACTGCCGCCCTGGGGCACGGTCGCGCTGATCATGGCCGCGGCGATGCTGCTCACGCCGTTCCTCAACAACGCGGCCACCGTGCTCGTGATGGCGCCGATTGCCGTGAGCTTTGCGCAGAGCCTGGGTTATGCGCCCGACGCGCTGCTCATGGCCGTGGCGGTGGGCGCGGGCTGCGACTTCCTAACGCCCATCGGGCACCAGTGCAACATGCTGGTGTACGGGCCCGGGGGCTACAAGTTCGGTGACTACGCGCGGCTCGGAGCGCCGTTGTCATTGCTGGTGCTGATCGTCGGCACGCCGCTCATCCTGATGGTGTGGCCGCTCGCGAGGTGATGCCGGGGTCCTGCTCGGTATCTGCGCGCTCGACTAGCAAAACTTGCCGAAACGCTCGGGTTATTCGTGTAGGACTGGGCCTATCAACCTTGCTGCGCTGCGAGGCTAGTATGGGGAATGCAGAATCAGGGGAGTGATGCGGAGCTGCTCCGCAACCGGCTCGCGGCCATCGTGGCCTCGTCGGACGACGCGATCATCAGCAAGTCGCTCGATGGCATCATCGTCACGTGGAATGAAGGCGCATCGCGCATTTTTGGCTACGAGCCCGATGAGGTCATCGGCAAATCCGTCACGATCCTGATCCCGCCCGAGCGGCAGGGGGAGGAGCCCGCGATCCTCGCGCGACTGCGGCGCGGTGAACGCGTCGATCATTTCCACACGGTGCGTGTGCGCAAGGATGGATCGCTCGTCGATGTCTCGCTGACGGTTTCACCCGTGCGTGATGCGGATGGCACTATCGTTGGCGCATCCAAGATCGCGCGCGACATCACCGCGCAGAAACGGGCGGAACAGATCCTCATCAGCACGAACGACCGCTTCCGGCTCATGGCGGATTCCGCGCCCGTGCTCATCTGGATCGCGGACAAGACGAAGGCGCGCAACTGGTTCAACCGGCGATGGCTCGAGTTCACCGGTCGCCCCTCGGAGCAGGAAGCCAGCTTCGGCTGGACGCAGAACGTGCACGAGGACGATCTCGCGCAATGCCTCCAGGTGTATGGCGAGGGCTTCGACTCCAAACAGCCTTTCAAACACGAGTACCGCATCCGGCGCGCGAACGGCGAGGCGCGCTGGCTCATCGAACATGCGAATCCCCTGTTCGAAGGGCCGGGCGGTTCGTTCTCGGGATATATCGGCTCGTGTGTGGACTTCACCGAAGCGAAGCGCATCGAGGCGGATCGCGAGGAGACGCTCCGGGCTGAACGCGCGGCGCGCGAAGAGGCCGAACGCGTCGGCCGGTTGAAGGACGAGTTCCTGGCGACCGTGTCCCACGAGCTGCGCACCCCGCTCAATGCCATTCTCGGCTGGTCCACTTTGCTTCGCCGGTTGCCCGCGGGCAGCGACGACCACATACGCGGACTCGAGACCATCGAGCGCAATGCCCGCATCCAGGGGCAGATCATCGCCGACCTGCTCGACATGAGCCGCATCATCGCGGGCAAGGTCCAGCTCGATGTGCAACCGCTCGATCTCCACCAGGTGATCAA
>JBKPPO010000311.1:0-2948 GCA_046733635.1 Pseudomonadota bacterium
CGAACTCACTACCGGCGCCGCATCGCCCGGCACCACCGGTGTCTGCCGCGCCTCCGGCGCGGCTTCTTGTCCCATACGCGAGCCTGCGAGCACCCACCAGATTGCCGCGAGCAACGCGGCGGCGCTGCCGAGCTTCAGCAACGGCTTCGTGAGTGCTCGCGGGTCCGCACGGCGTTCGGCTTGCGGCGCCTGGGTGAGATCGGGCGCAGCCACACGCGCTTCCCGGTTGCCATACATGGCCACGAGCTCGGCGCCGGGTTCCCCGACGAAGTCACCGTAACGCTTGAGATGGCCCCGGACGTAAACGGAGGCGCCCAGCTCGGAGAACCGGTCGGCCTCCAGCGCTTCGATGACCTTGGGATCGAGATGCAGCTTTTCGGCGGCCGCGGGAACCGAGAGTCCCGACTTCTCACGTCCGGCCCGCAGCCGCTCGCCTATCGTCTGCGCCACCGGCGTCCGGACCACGGGCGCGGGCGGCGGGGTCGCCTCCGGGCTCTGGCTGGGCGGGCTGGCGGCGGTGTCCATGGATCAGCTGCCGCGATTGAGCGACTTGGCTTGCGCGGATTCCGGGAATTCGAGGCGCAGCGTGCGCGAGAACTTCTCCTCGGCGACGCGATCCTTCGCGGCGCGCGCGACGCTCACGGCCGCGAGCAACACGTCGGGATTCGGACGGAACGCGCCGAGATAGGTATCGACGATCTTGCGGGCTTCGGCCAACTGCTCACGTTCGACGAGGAGGCTCGCGAGCTGCACCGTGGCTTCGCTGTAGTTCGGCCGGATGCGGATGGCGCCGTTGAATTTCTGCTGCGCTTCTTCCAGGCGCTTGGCGCCGCGCAGGCAGACGCCGGCGTTCGTCAGCGCCACTTCCGGGGTCTGGTAGTAGCGGTTCGCGGCCACGGCGCTGAAACGCTCCACGCCTTCGTCCACGCGGCCGTTCTTGCAGAGGTAGACGGCGTAGTTGTTGGCGAGATCGGGCTTGTCGGGCGCCAGGCGCAGCGCCTCGCGGAAATGCTTGTCGGCGAGTTTGGTCTCGCCCGTGCGGTCGTACAGCAGGCCCAGGCCGGTGTGCACATCCGGATCCTTGGGGTTCTGCGCAAGCGAGCGCTCCAGCTTCTCCTTCGCCAGTAGATAGTTGCCCTTCTGCAGATAACCCACGCCGAGCTGGATGTTGTACTTCGCGGCGGTCTGCTCGGGACTCTCGCGCTTGAGCTGCTTTCGTTCGGCCGGGGCTTCGACGCACCCCGACAGCAGCGAGACCATCAGCAACGCCGACCAGACGGCGACTCGACCGCTCGAGAGTTTCATGCGCGCACCTGCAATCCGAAGGTTTTGGAGCCCAGCCGCACGACGGTGCGGTCGGTGACTTTGCCGGCGAGCTGTCCGCAGGCCGCATCGATGTCGTCGCCGCGCGTCTTGCGAATCGTCACGATGAGCCCACGCTGCATGAGCTCGTCGCGGAAACGCTCGATGGCCGTTTGCGGCGAGCGGCGATATTGCGTTCCCGGGAAAGGGTTGAAGGGGATGAGGTTGAGCTTGGCCGGCTTGTCGCGCAGCAATCTGGCGAGCTGACGCGCGTGATCGGGCTGATCGTTCACGCCGTCGAGCATCACGTATTCGAACGTGACGCTGCGGCCGTTCTGCTCGTCGAGGTAATGCCAGCAGGCTTCGAGCAGCTCGGCGATGTTGTGCTTGCGATTGATCGGAACGAGCTCGTTGCGCAGCTCGTCGTTGGGCGCGTGCAGCGATACGGCCAGCGCGCAGTTCACTTCCTCGGCAAGCTTGTAGATCTGCGGCACTAGGCCGGAGGTGGAGAGCGTGACGCGGCGGCGCGAGATGTCGAAGCCGAGGTCGTCGAGGAACAGGCGGATGGCCGGCACCACGTTGCGGAAGTTCGCGAGCGGCTCACCCATGCCCATGAGCACGATGTTGGTGATGATGCGATTCTCGCCGACGGTCCAGCCCAGTTCCTTGTTGGCCAGGAACACCTGTCCCACGATCTCGGCGGTGGTGAGATTGCGGTTGAAGCCCTGCTGTGCGGTCGAGCAGAACGAGCAGTCGAGCACACAGCCCACCTGCGAGGAGATGCAGAGGGTGCCGCGGTCTTCCTCGGGGATGAAGACGGTTTCGAAGGCCTGGCCGTTGCCGCCCGACAGCAGCCACTTGCGTGTGCCGTCCGAGGCGACCTGCACCTTCACGATCTCGGGTAGTTTGACTTCCGCGCGTTGCGTGAGCTCCGCGCGGAAGTCCTTGGCCAGATCGGTCATGTTCGCGATGTCGCCCTCGCCGCGCTTGTACAGCCAGTTCATGAGCTGACGGGCGCGGAAGGGTTTGCTGCCCAGCTCCGCCACGTACGCCTCGAGCTCGGTCTTCGGAAGACCCAGGAGGTTGGTGCGTTGGAGTTGGGCGTCGGACATGGATCAGGTCGCGCGCATCAACCGCGCGGGCAGATCTCGGTGCCGCGGAAGAAGTACGCGATTTCGATCGCGGCCGTCTCCGGAGCGTCCGAGCCGTGCACGGTGTTCGCCTCGATGCTCTCGGCGAAGTCGGCGCGGATGGTGCCGGGGGCCGCCTTCTTGGGATCCGTAGCGCCCATGATCTCGCGGTTCTTCGCGATGGCGTTTTCGCCTTCGAGCACCTGGAGGAGCACCGGACCCGAGGTCATGTACTTGACCAGATCCTTGAAGAACGGACGCGCGGAGTGCACGGCGTAGAAACCTTCGGCTTCGCGCTGCGAGAGGTGCTGCATGCGCGCAGCGACGACCTTGAGGCCGGCTTTTTCGAAACGGGCGAGAACCTGGCCGATGAGATTACGGGCGACGCCGTCCGGCTTGACGATGGAGAAAGTGCGCTCGAGCGCCATGAGAGAGATTCCTTGTGGGGACTTGAAAGGCGCGCGATTGTACTGAAACCGCTGTTAACTTGCTGAAACTTAAACCGAAAAGCTTTCC
>JBKPPO010000312.1:0-4234 GCA_046733635.1 Pseudomonadota bacterium
GACCCTCGCATCCTTCGCCAGCGCCCAGGTGCGCATCAGCGAGATCCACTACGACAATCTTGGCACCGACACCGGCGAAGCCATCGAAGTCTCTGCGCCCGCCGGCACGGATCTCACCGGCTGGAACGTGGTGCTCTACAACGGCTCCAATGGCCAGAGCTACGACACGGACCCCCTGTCCGGCATCGTCGCCGCGAGCTGCGGCACGCGCGGCGTCACCGTCCTCAACTATCCCGCGAACGGCATCCAGAACGGAGCGCCGGATGCCATCGCGCTCGTCGACAACACGGGCGCCGTCGTCGAATTCCTATCTTATGAAGGTCCGCTGACCGCGACCAACGGCCCGGCCAATGGACTGACGGCCACCGACATCGTGGCCTTCCAGAATGGCAACGGCCCGATCGGCGAGACGCTGCAGCGGAATGCCGCCGGTAGTTGGGCGCTGGCCAACGGCACCTTCGGCGCCTGCAACGACGACGGTGAAACGCCGCCGGATCCGGAAGTCGCCAGCGTGACCGTATCGCCCGCGAACGGCGCCGTCGCCGTGGGGGGCAGCGTGTCGTTCTCGGGCGCAGCGTTCGACGCGAGCAGTGCGCCCATCGCCGGTGTCGCGTTCACCTGGTCGAGCAGCAATCCTGCCGTCGCCACCGTGAGCACCACCGGCGTCGCTTCCGCGCTCGCCGAGGGCGTGACCACGATCACCGCGACCGCGGCGAATGGCATCGCTGGCGCAGCCTCCCTCACCGTGACCGCGGTGACCCAGCCGCCCGTCACCGACTTCCGCATCAACGAGATCCACTACGACAATCTCGGCACCGACGCGGGCGAGGCGGTGGAGATCGAAGGTCCTGCGGGCGCCAGCATCGCGGGCTTCTCCATCGTTCCCTACAACGGCAACGGCGGCGTCACGTACGGCACGCCTCAGGTGTTCACGGGCAACCTGCCTGCGAGCTGCGAGGGACGGGGCGTCGCGTTCGTGAGTTTCCCCACCGACGGCCTGCAGAACGGCTCGCCCGATGGCGTCGCGCTGGTCAACGACCTCGGCCAGGTGCTGGACTTCATCTCCTATGAAGGCCCGCTCACCGCGACGAACGGTCCGGCGTCGGGCCTCACCGCCACCGACATCATCGCGACGCAGACCAACGCGCCCGTGGGAACGTCGCTCCAGCGTCTATCTACCGGCGCCTGGGACTCGGGCGCCTCGAGCTTCGGCGCCTGCAATCCCGAATCGCCGGTGCCGCCGACGAACACCATCCAGTTCACGGGCCGCACGCCCTCGGATGTGCCGCTGCCGGTGGGCTTCGAAGACCAGCTCTTCGGCCGCCTCGCGAGCCCGAGCAACCAGACCATCCCCAGCAACTTCACCTGGGAAGCGCTGACGCCGGAGATCGCAACGATCGACGCGCGCGGCGTGATCCGTGCGGTGGCCGTGGGCAATGCCACCTTCCGCGCGACCGCGAGCGCTGACGGCACCCCCGCGACGTGGACGCTGCCGACGACGATCGCCACTGCCAGCACCACCGCGCAGTACGCCAACAACGCGGAGTTCGGCGAACCCATCGACAACGATCCCACGGACGATCTCATCATCGAGCGTCCGCAATTCACGTCCTCGTGGAATTCGAATCGCGGTTCGCCCAACTGGGTGGCCTACGAAATCGACGCCACGCACTTCGGCGCGCAGGACCGTTGCGACTGCTTCACGATGGACGCCGAACTACCGGCTTCACTGCCGCGTATCGACACCGCGGACTACACCGGCGCCGGCGACTTCCACGGCTACGGCATCGATCGCGGCCATCTCGCGCGTTCGTTCGATCGCACCGCGGGTAGTCTCGACAACGCCACGACGTTCTACTTCAGCAACATCGTTCCGCAGGCCGCGGACCAGAATCAGGGGCCGTGGGCGCAGTTCGAGAACCATCTGGGCGACTTCGCGCGGCTTCAGGATCGCGAGGTCTACGTGCTCGCGGGCGTGGCCGGCAACAAGGGCACCATCAAGAACGAAGGCAAGATCGTCATCCCGACCCACACGTGGAAGGTGGCGCTGATCCTGCCGCGCGACCAGGGCCTCGCCGACGTGCGTGACTACCGCGACGTGCAGGTGCTCTCGGTGATCATGCCCAACGAGCCCGGCATCCGGAATGTGCCGTGGCAGACCTACCTGACTACCGTGGATGCGGTGGAGACGCTGAGCGGCTACGACGTGCTGGCGCTGCTCGAAGACGACATCGAGAACGCCGTGGAGTCGGGCACGCAGCCGCCGATCGGCGCGATCGTCGCTCCCGCCAACGTGCTCGAGGGCGACACCGTGAACTTCAGCGCCACGGGTTCGCTGGATCCCAACGGCTCCATCGTGAGCTACGCCTGGGACTTCGGCGATGGCACGACGGGCGAGGGCATGACCGCGAGCCACAGCTATGCGCAGGATGGCGTGTTCACGGTGCGGCTCACGCTCACCGACAACGACGGCCTCAACGACACGACGCTGTTCACGCTCACGGTGAACAACGTGGCGCCGGTAGTGAACGCCGTGCCCAACGGCTCGGTCACGCTGGGCGCCACCTACGCGGTGAGCGGCAGCTTCGTCGATCCGGGCGCTGACACCTGGACCGCCACGGTGGTCTGGGGTGACGGCAGCGCGCCGGAGGTCGTGGCACTCAGTGGACGCAGCTTCACGCTGACGCACATCTACACCGCGGCGGGTTCGTATCCGGTGAGCATCCAGATCGCCGATGGCGATGGGTCCGGCTCCACCACACACACCGTGACGGTGGAACAGCCGGCGCCGACGCTGGGCCAAGCCCTCACGCTCATCGACCAGCTCATCGCCGGCGGCAAGATGCCGCGCGCGGTGGGAATCGCCTTCAAGGCGCAGGTCATCGCGGCGCAGGTGCTGATCGGGCGGGGGAATCTGCCGGCGGCCCGGCTGGTGCTTCGGGCGACGGTCGCGGAGATCGACCTGCTGGTGCGTCTGCGGGTGCTCAAGGCGGCGGACGTCGCGTCCCTGAGGGCGCTGTTGCTCTCCGTCTGAATGGGGACATTCCTCGTTTCCTAGAAAACGGGGACGCGCCTGGGAAGGCACGTCCCCGTTCTCGTCTGCCGACGCGAGAACACGACGAATGCCGCCGCCGTTACCCGGTCTGTAACCCCGGTGTTATTGCTGCATAACCAATAATGCTTTCCGTGGACGGGGGCAGGACCCATAGAGTGCGCCCCACTTTGGTAAACCGGCCCCCCGGCCGGATGCTCGCATCCTGGAAAAGGCCCAGCACTCGTGCAGATTCAACAAGTTACGCCCTTGAAGGCCGTCCCGACCCCCAAGCGCAACGCCACGGCGGCGCGCCTGACCCACCTGGCGCGCCTCGAAGCCGAGAGCATCCACATCTTCCGGGAGGTGGCGGCCGAATTCTCCAAGCCCCTGCTGATGTACTCCATCGGCAAGGACTCCTCGGTGCTGCTGCACTTGGCCCGCAAGGCCTTCTTCCCCGGCCGCATCCCGTTCCCGCTGCTGCACATCGACACGGGCTGGAAGTTCAAGGAGATGATCGCCTTCCGCGACGAGACGGCGAAGAAGCTCAACGCCGAACTCCTCGTGCACACCAACGAAGCCGGCCGCGCCGCAGGCGTCACGCCGTTCACGCACGGCGCGCGTTACACCGACATCATGAAGACCGAGGCGCTCAAGGCGGCCTTGGACAAGTACGGCTGCGATGCCGCCATCGGCGGCGCGCGCCGCGATGAAGAGAAGTCCCGCGCCAAGGAGCGCGTGTTCTCGTTCCGCGATGCCCAGCACCGCTGGGATCCCAAGAACCAGCGCCCCGAACTCTGGAACCTCTACAACGGCCGTCTGCGCCGCGGCGACAGCATCCGCGTGTTCCCGCTCAGCAACTGGACCGAGATCGACATCTGGACCTACATCCACGCGGAGAGCATCCCCGTGGTTCCTCTGTATTTCGCCAAGCCGCGTCCGATCGTGGAGCGTGATGGACTCAAGATCATGGTGGACGATGACCGTCTGCCGCTGAAGCCCGGCGAGAAGCCGCAGCTCGAGACCATCCGCTTCCGCTCGCTCGGCTGCTACCCCCTCACCGGTGCGCAGGTATCAAAGGCTGCCAACGTGCCCGAGATCATCGAAGAGATGCTGCGCACCACCACTTCCGAGCGGCAGAGCCGCGCCATCGACGCGGAATCGGCCGCGGCGATGGAGAACCGCAAACGCGAAGGTTACTTC
>JBKPPO010000313.1:0-14329 GCA_046733635.1 Pseudomonadota bacterium
CCCTTGCGTGTCACGTAGTACAGCCATTGCGGCGTCTGCCCT
The DNA here is from genome assembly GCA_046733635.1 of Pseudomonadota bacterium. Classification (GTDB taxonomy): domain Bacteria; phylum Pseudomonadota; class Gammaproteobacteria; order Steroidobacterales; family Steroidobacteraceae; genus CADEED01. The sequence goes on from JBKPPO010000313.1 coordinate 43, forward strand.
GCGGCCGCGGCCGCGAGATTCGTGGGCACGGGCATCATGCCGAGCGCCGCGGCGCCGGGCGCCACCCCGGGTGCGCCGTGGCAATCCACGCAGTGCAATCGGTAACAGCCCATTCCGCGCGCGATCATCGCCGGATCGTCGAGCGGCGGCGCCTCGATGTCGTCCGCTTTCGCCCGTACCGAATACGCCAGTCCGAGATCGAGCAGTTGATGAGTGATCCGGAAATGTTGTTTGGTCGCCGCCGTGCTCATGACGCCCGAGAGCAATACCGCTGACGCAATGAGGCCGCCGAGCACCAGCAGGCCGGCGGCTCCCAGCAGGAGCATCAGGCCATGTCGCTTGCGATGTTCCGCCACATTACCGGGAGTCGTGTTCGGCCAGGCGCTGGATCACGGCCTTGCTCAGCGCCTGTTTGCAGGACCAGTAACCGGCCCAGGGATCCTTGCGCAGCTTCGCGAGCCGCGCCGGGACATTGTGCATATTGAAGTGCGTTCCGCGGATGTCTTCGTCGATTTCGTCCCAGGTCACGGGCGTCGAGATGCCGACACCCGGGCGCCAGCGCGGCGAGAACGCGGCTACGGCGGTGGCGCCGAAGCCGTTGCGTAGATAGTCGACGAAGATCTTGTTCTTGCGATTCCGCTCGCCGGTCTTGGAGGTGAACATCTTGGGCGCAAGACGCTCCATGAACAGCGTGACCCCCCGAGCGAAGGACTTGGCGGTTTCCCAGTCCGGGAGCGGCGAGCTCAACGGGGTCACGATGTGCAGACCCTTGCCGCCCGAAGTCTTGATCCAGCTCTCGAGTCCGAGGTCCTCGAGTAGTTTGCGGATGGCGAGCGCCGCATCGCGTAATGGTGCATAGGGCAAACCTTCGCCGGGATCGAGGTCGAACGTCAGCCGGTCGGCCTTGTCCGGTCGCGGCATGCGTGCGCCCCAGCTATGCAGCTCGACGGCGCCCACTTGCGCCAGGTGCAGCAGGCCTTCCACCGAATCGCAGACCACGAAGTCGGGATCCTTGTCGGCGTTCGGGATCTTCACCACCCGCAGGCCGTTGGTGGATTTCTCGAGAAAATGCTTCTGGAAAAAGGGCTGCGTGCCGTGGGTGTTCCGCAGGATGCTGAGCGGACGATCTTCGTAGTGGGGCAGTGCATGTTCGCCAACCGCCGCGAAGTACTCCGCGAGCTCGAGCTTGGTGATCCCATCGCGCGGGAAGAGGATCCGGTCGGGATGTGTGAGCCTCATGCCCAGGGGCCCCGTGTCCGGTGTGGCAGCTTTGGTGGCCACCTTTGCCTTACTCTTCGGTTTCGGTTCCGCCTTTGCCTTCGCGCGGGGCTTCTTCACCACCTCATCGGTATGCGCAGGCTCTTCGCGCACCACGGTCTTGGGATCGCGATCCTGGCGGATGCCGAGATAGCGCGGCTGACGCAGGATGCCGCCGTGCGTCCAATCGGCGAACGCCACTTGGATCACGACTTCAGGTTTCATCCACTGCCAGATCTCACCCGAGCGTTTGTCCGGGAGCTGGTCGAACGGGCTGTCCTTGCGCGCCACCTTCTTCGATCTCGCATGCCACTCGGCGCGCTCCCGGGCGTTGAAGCCACCACCGACGCGGCCGACATATTTCAGTCCTTTGCCCGACTTCACACCCACGAGCAACGAAGAAAAAGTGCCGGTGCCACGGCCGGGCAGGAACGCAGCGCCGCCCACCACGAACTCCTGCTCGCGGTGGCATTTGATCTTGAGCCAGTCGGGTGAGCGATCGCCGCGGTACGGAGAGTCGATACGCTTGGCCACCAGGCCTTCGAGATGCTGGTTGCAGACCCGCGAGAGCAACTGCGGGTCCTCGCTCTGGATCTGATCGGCGAGTCGCAATACGCCCTTGGCCGGTAGTTTGGCGAACGTGGCGTCCAGCAGTGTCTTGCGTTCGGAGAGAGGTCTGCCGCGCAGATCTTCACCTTCGTGGAAGAGCAGGTCGAAGATGCAGTACTGCAATTCGGAAATCCGCCCCTGTTCCATGACGTGCTGGAGCAGGGAGAAGTCGGAGCGGCCGTTTTCGTCGGTCGCGATGAGCTCACCATCCAGCCAGGCGCCTTCGAGGTCCCTGTCTGCGAGAGCCTCCACCACCGGGCCTATCTTGTGCGTCCAGTCGATGCCATTGCGCGAGATGGCGCGCACGTCCTTGCCGTCGCAGCGGGCGAGCAGGCGGACGCCGTCGTATTTCAACTCGTAGACCCAGCCCTCGTCGCCCGGGACCGAATCGACGAGCGTCGCCAGTTGCGGTTTGAGTTTGTCGGGCAGGGAGGAGGATTTCCGGGCGCGCGCGGGCTTGCGCGGTTTGCTCGCGGGAGCGGCTGTCTTCTTCGCCGCGGTCGGCTTGGGCAGGCGCTTGGGCTGATCTGCGAGTCCGGCATCGATCACATCCGCGTCCGCGGCCATGCGCGCGAATTCATCCTTGCCTTTCATCAACAGCCATTGCTGTTGTTTGCCCTGCAATCGCGTGCGCACCAGGTGCCATCGGCCCCCCAGCTTCTTGCCGCGCAGTACGAATTCCAGATGGCCTTTCTTGAAAGATTTCTCCACATCGCCATCCGGCAACCAGACGCCGCTGTCCCAGATGTCGACGTGTCCCGCGCCGTATTCCCCCTCGGGAATGTCGCCGGAGAATGTCGCATAAGCGATGGGATGATCCTCGACTTCGACCGCCAGCCGTTTGTCCTCGGGATCGAGCGAGGGACCTTTCGGCACAGCCCAACTACGCAGTGTTCCTTCCCATTCCAGCCGGAAGTCCCAGTGCAGCCGGCTCGCGGCGTGCTTCTGGATCACGAAGATGAGTTGTTTGCCGCGTTTGGCGCGGCTCCGATGAGAAGGCTCGGCGGTCTTCTTGAAGTCCCGCTTGGCAGCGTACTTCCTGAGCCTCGCTGCGGATTGCCGGCCCGCGTCGGCCATGGCTCAGGCGCGGCGGGCCGCGCGACCGCTGGTGCTACGGCGGCGCGCGGCGCTGTGTTTGCGTTTGCTGCCGCGCGTAGCGGAACTGCTGTCGGGCGATCGCGCACTCCCTTTCTGATCGAGGCTGCGTTGGAGCAGCGACATGAGGTCGACGACCTTGCCGCCCGTGGCCTTCTGCGTGGCTTCCTCTTCGGGCTCGGTGAGCGTGTGAGTCTGTCCCGCTTTCACCTTCTGTTCGATCCGCTTCATGAGGTCGCTGCGATAGGTGTCTTCGAAAGCTTCAGGCTTCCAGGGTTCGCTCATCTCGTCGATGAGCTTGAGCGCCATCTGCAATTCCTTGCCGGCGCCGCTCGACGCCTTCTTCGCGGCCGCCGCCACCACGTTCGGGTGCGGCTGGATCTCGTCCTCGTAACGCAAGGTGTTGAGCACGATCACCTTGTCGACGGGCATCAGCGCCGCGACGTGTTGCCGGCTGCGCAGGACGAACGTAGCCACGGCAAGTCTCTGCGATTGCTCCAGCGCATCGCGCAGCAGCGCGTAGACGCGCTCGCCGTTCTTGTCGGGCACGAGGTAGTAGGGCGTGTCGAAGTAGTAAGGCGCGATCGCGCTGCGGTCGACGAAGGCCGCGATGTCGATAGTCCGCGAGGCTTCCACGTTCGCGCGACGGAAGTCCTCGTCCGTGAGCACCACGTATTCACCTTTCTCATGCTGATACCCTTTGACCACGTTGTTCCAGTCCACCACCTTGCCCGTGGACTTGTTGTAGCGCTGGTAGCCCACCGGCGCGAAATCGCGCTTGTCGAGCAGATCGAGGTCGATGTTGTTTGCCTTGGCGGCGGTGTGCAGCGATACCGGGATGTGGATGAGGCTGAAGCTGATCGCGCCATTCCAGAGGCCACGCGCACCACGTTTGCGGGTGCCGCCTTCGGCGTCGCCCTCGGTCTGGGGCTTGGGTTTCTTAGGAATGAGCGCTCTCCGCGTCGACGATGGGCGGCTCGCGCGGCACGGCGGGCCTCCGGATTTCCTGGTCCAGCGAAGGCCGGTTGCGTTTGCCCGGGACCTCGAGGGATTCCCATCCACCGCTCGAGATGGACCGGTGGATGGCTTCGATGATCGCGATGTCGATGAGGCCTTCCTTGCCGGAAGGCTCCACTTTGCGGCCGGCGCGGACGCTCTTCGCGAAATGGATCAGCTCGGGCGCGAACTGGTCGCTCTTCGCGAACTTCTTGCGCTTCTTCTTCTCACCCACGGTGAGTTCGTAGCCGAGTCCCTCCGCGTATTCGTACGCGGGTTCGCACACGATCGAACCCTTCGTGCCGACCACCTGGTAGCGCGAGCGGTCCGCGGCGCCGAAGCTGCAGGTGATGTTCGCGAGGCGGTTGCCCGGAAACTTCATGAGCACGTGCACGGTTTCCGGCACTTCGCGGAAGCGTTTGTCGCCGCTGTTGGTCGCCGTTGCGAATACCTGTGTGGGTTCCGCCGCGAACACGTAGCGCGCTGCATTGATGCAGTAGATGCCGATGTCGTATTCGGGCCCGCCCCCGAGTTCGCGGTCGATGCGGATGTTGTCTTCCTTCACCTGCATCGAGAACTGCGAGTCGAACCAGCGTGCCTCGCCGATGCGTTTCTTGCGCACGAGGTCCGCGACCTCGAGATTGCAGCGCTCGAAGTGCAGGCGGTAGGCCGTCATCAGCAGGACGTTGTTGCGCTCGCAGGCGTCGATCATGCGTTCGCAATCGCTCACGGTGACCGCGAGCGGCTTCTCGCAGAGCACGTGCAGGCCGGCTTCCGCGGCGCGGATGGTCCACGCGGCGTGCATGCTGTTGGGTAACGCGAGGTAGACTGCGTCGATCTCGCCGCTCGTGAAGAGGTCGCGCGAGTCGCCGTACGAGCTCAGGTGTTTCACCTTGTAGCGCTGGCCGAGCTTCCGGAGCTTGGTCTTCGAGTCCGAGACCAGCGCCGTGAGTTCAGCGAAACCCCGCGCATGGCGGAAGGCAGGGAGGACGGCGGCCTGGGCAATGTGACCGAGACCAACTACCGCGAAGCGCAGTGGCCGATTGCCGGCGGTGGATTTTCGGTTTCGGGGCTTCATCCCCGACGAGTTAAAACTCAGCGGCGCGGGGTGGATATCAGCCAAGCGGCCGCAGGCGTGTCAGACTCCGAGGGACAACCAGACAACTAATTGATGCGCGCGCTGCCACGGCGTAACCATCGCATCGAAGTGACGCCCAGGGTCTCGCTGTCACGGGACAACGGAATCGAAAGATTCAGCCCGTGCGTGCTCATGAGCTCCAGCGCGGAGATGGCTCCGCGGGGGCGCGCGTACAGAAGGAATGCGCCGTCCTCGCTGGCGGCGTTCGATCCCGCTCCCACGGAGGGTTGCACGTACGTATCCGAGAACAGAAATGCATCGAGACTGTTGAGTGCAGACAGCGAGTAGTAGCGGCCGACCTGTCCCGCTGCCATCCCGCCAACCCCGTCATGGTCGTAATACAGGATGGCGATACGCGGCGAGTCGAAGCCCACTTGCCAGGCCCCTTGTTCCGAGGCCGCTTCCGCCCCGGGCACGAGCAGCCGAGGAGTACCCGGAGAGACCGCATCGACCGCGTAAACCTGCTGCAGTACCAGACCCGGCGTGTTGAGCCGGTAGATCACCGTGCGATTGTCGCCAGCCATCGTGCATTGCATGGTGCGGTCATGGCTCGGGCTGACGACGATCGCCGATGCCGGATTTGCCGTGTCCAGCGAATAGAAGCGCGACGGGCCGTCATGGGTGGTCGTCGTCGGTAGATAGAACGCGAAGCACATCCTGTCGAACGCGAACACCGGCGCGACTACGCCGTTGAGCCCGCGATCGGGCGCGACCGCCTGGCGAACGACGTAGGCTTCGGACATCGTCTGCCGATCGTATGCGATCAGATTGATCACGCCGGCGGCGCAGAGGAATTCGCCGTGATAGATGTAGCGACCATCGTTGCCGACGTAGATGCCTTCGCCGCCGCCGCATTGACCCGCGGTGTAGGTCCGGCCGATCTGAGTCAAGGTTCGAGGGTCGGCGGCGTTCGCGGTGAAGGCCGTGGTAGCTCGGTTGATCAGGTCATTGGGGCCGCTCCCGGAGGTTTGTCCCTGCAGGAGGATCAGATCGGGTTCGTAGGGGTGAAAGAGCACGATGCGTGTGTCGACGACACCGGGCATCGATTCTCCAACTCGCCGCGCCACACCCGTGCTGGCGTTCACTACGAACGAGTTCTTGAGCGCGCCCGTCCAGCCGTCGCGGAGCAGCAGATGTGTGCCGTTGGCATTGAGCGATGCAGTCAGGCGTCGTTCGGAGGGCACGGTTTTCGCGGGTGAGGTGTATCGCAGCGCGGCGGGTGCAGAGCCGTCGAGCGGCTTCACATACACGCGCTCGGCGTCGTCGGCGTCGAGGACATACGCGAGCATGCGCGAATCGCTGGACACCGAGAAGGTCGAGATCCTGCGGCCGGCCGGCAGGTCGTCGCTCACGCGGCGAACTTCGAGTCCGTCGAAGAGATGCAGCTCGAGGACGCCGGGGGTCGTGTAGTCGGACAGGAAGACCACGCTCTCGGGATCGCCGATGTAGGCATTGACGGTGGCGATGTTCGACTGCGCACTGCCATCGTTCATCCGGTAGGTGAACGAGATCGGTCCGACGTAACCATTGGCGGGCTCGAAGCGAAGGGCGCGTGTGGTTGCATCCACGACGACGGTGCCGCCGCGCGGCTGTGTGACGACGACCGGCGTGAGTGCGTCGCCTTCTATGTCGATGTCGTTGACGGCCACCGGCAGTGTGACCGGCTGACCGTCGGCGGCGGGTACTTGCAGGGTGTCGCTGGTGGCGACCGGCGCGTCATTCGCCGGGCGAACGAGCACGTTCACCGTGTACTGCGGCGAAATCGTGGCGGTCTCGGCGAGGCGTATCTGGAACTGATCCGTGCCGGCGTAGTTGGAATCGGGGGAATACGTGTAGGCCCCCGAGGGGGACAGGGTCAGGGTCCCATGCTGCGCGGCGGTCACCAACTCGAATGTGAATGCGCTGCTCTCCACGTCGACGCCGGTCAGTTGCCCGCCCACGGCGGTGTCTTCATCCGTGGCGAACTGCGTCGTGGTCAGCGTGGGTGCGTCATTCACCGGGCTCACCACGACGTTGATGGTGCCCGCGGTCTGAGCGCCGGCGTTGTCACTGACCGTGACGCCGATCGTGTCGGCGCCGGAGTAGTTGGATGCCGGTGTGTAGTTGACGGCGCCGGAGGCCGTCACCGTCGCGGTCCCGTGCTGGGCAGTGCCCGTCAGCGAGAAGGTGATCGGGTTGCCATCGGGGTCGGTGGCCGAGAGTTGTCCGGATGTCGCCGTATCTTCGCTGGTCGTCAGGCTCAGGGCCTGCAGCGTCGGGGCGCGATTCGCAGGCGGTGAGGGTGGAGGCGTCGCCCCACTGCCGCCGCCTCCGCCACCGCACCCGGACAGGAGTGCGAGCGCGGAGAGCCCCGTGGTGAGCGCGGCGTCGATCCGGAATTGCATGATTGAGTCCCTCCCGCGGCAAAGCTATCAGAATGCCGTGGCGATTGATTCCCGCGCTCCCCTCTGCGACCATGCGCGGCCTTCCAACTGCTTGATCCTGTTTCAAAAACCGCTATGCCAGTCATCACGCTGCCCGACGGCAGCACCCGAAGTTTCGACAAAGAAGTGAGCGTGGCCGACGTGGCTGCGAGCATCGGTGCGGGCCTCGCCAAAGCTGCGATCGCCGGGCGCGTGAACGACAAGCTGGTCGACACTTCTTTCGTCATCAAGGAAGACGCGCGTCTTGCCATCGTCACGGACAAGGATCCGGCCGCGCTCGATGTGATTCGCCACTCCACGGCGCATCTGCTCGCGATGGCGGTGCAGGCTATCTACCCGAAGGCGCAGGTCACGATCGGCCCCGTCATCGAAGACGGATTCTTCTACGATTTCGCATTCGAACGCCCGTTCACGCCGGAAGACCTCGAGAAGATCGAGGCCAAGATGCGCGAGATCGCCGCGCAGGACCTCAAGGTCACGCGGCGCGTCATGGAGCGTGATGCCGCTGTGAAGCTGTTCGAAAGCATGGGCGAAAAGTACAAGGCGGAGATCATCGCGAGCATCCCGTCGAACGAGCCCATCGGCCTCTATGGTCAGGGCGAGTGGTTCGACCTGTGCCGCGGACCGCACGTACCCAGCACGGGCAAGCTCAAGGCGTTCAAGCTCATGAAGGTGGCCGGCGCGTACTGGCGCGGCGATTCTCGCAACGAGATGCTCCAGCGCATCTACGGCACCGCCTGGCTCAACGACAAGGACCTCAAGGACTACCTGCACCGGCTCGAAGAAGCCGAGAAGCGCGACCATCGCAAGATCGGCCGCGAGCTCGATCTCTTCCATTTCCAGGAAGAGGCTCCGGGCGCGGTGTTCTGGCATCCGCGTGGCTGGCGCATCTTCCAGCAGCTCCTGGCCTACATGCGCAAGCGGCAGGACGAGGCGGGCTACGGCGAGGTGAATGCGCCGGAGATCATGGAGTCCTCCCTGTGGCAGCGATCCGGCCATCTCGAGAAGTTCGGCGAGAACATGTTCCTGACGAAGACGCCCGACGAGCGCACCTTCGCCATCAAGCCCATGAATTGCCCGGGCCACATCCAGATCTTCAACCAGGGCATCCGCTCCCATAACGACCTGCCGATCCGGTTCGCGGAGTTCGGCAAGGTGCACCGTTATGAACCCTCGGGGGCGCTCCATGGCCTCATGCGCGTCCGCGCATTCAACCAGGACGATGCGCACATCTTCATCACCGAAGAACAGATCACCGAGGAATCGGTGCTGATCATCAAGCTGCTGCTTTCGATCTACAAGGACTTCGGATTCGAGGACGTGGCGGTGAAGTTCGCGGACCGCCCGCCGAAACGCGTGGGTTCTGACGAGATCTGGGACAAGTCCGAGAAGGCTCTCAAGGCAGCCGCCGCTTCGGCGGGCATCGAATGCCAGTACAACCCGGGAGAGGGCGCCTTCTACGGTCCGAAGCTGGAATTCCACCTCCGGGACGCCATCGGGCGGACCTGGCAGTGCGGAACCCTCCAGGTGGACCTCAATATGCCCGGGCGCCTGGGCGCCACCTATATAGATGAGCACAGCCAGCGGCAGACGCCCGTGATGCTCCACCGGGCCATTTTTGGCTCCCTGGAGCGGTTTTTCGGCATTTTGCTGGAGCATCACGCCGGCAAGCTGCCCACCTGGCTGGCCCCGACCCAGGCCGTGGTCATGAACATCACGGACAAACAGAACGCCTACGTGACGAAGGTTGCGGAAACTCTTAGAAATCAGGGGGTTCGCGCCGAAGTCGACTTGCGGAACGAAAAGGTCGGCTTTAAGATTCGCGCCCACACGCTGCAGCGCGTGCCATATCTTTTGGTGGCAGGCGACAAGGAAGTGGCAGCAAACCAGATTTCCGTGCGCACCTTGAGTGGCAAGGATCTCGGCACGATGTCCCCGGAAGACTTTGTTAGTCGGCTCCGCGTGGAAGTCGAGAGCCACGGTCGCACATTGTTAGAGGGTTGATTTATAGCTATTGCAAGCAAGCGCGTACGGCGCAACGAAGAGATCACGTCACCGAAGGTGAGAGTCATCGGTGCCGATGGTGGACAGGTTGGTGTGCTCACTCGATTCGAAGCACTCGACCTCGCCAGGAGCTCGGAGCTGGATCTCGTCGAAGTGTCGCCGCAGGCCGATCCGCCGGTGGTCCGTGTCATGGACTTCGGCAAATTCCTGTTCGAACAGAACAAGAAATCGCACGCCGCGAAGCGCAAGCAGAAGAACATCCAGATCAAAGAGATCAAGTTTCGTCCCGGTACGGACGAGAATGATTACCAGATCAAACTGCGTAACATCATTCGCTTCCTGACCGAGGGTGATAAGGCCAAGGTGACGTTACGTTTCCGCGGCCGTGAGATGGCGCATACAGAGATTGGCCGGAAGTTGCTGGACAGGCTGGTGAACGATCTTCGCGAACACGCGGGGATCGAGCAGAACCCGCTCATGGAAGGCAGGCAGATGGTCATGATGTTCGCGCCCAAAAAGAAGTAACCCGTCAGTTTCGAAAGGATCAGGCGGGTCCGCCCGTAGCGGATGCGTGCGCGTGAGCGCAGGCGTCTTGCGATCGGTAGCCAAAAGTTAAGGAGTAGATGTATGCCCAAGTTGAAGACCAACCGGGCAGCGGCCAAGCGTTTTCGCAAGACGGCGAAGGGATGGAAGTCCTATTCGGCTGGCCGCCGCCACAATCTCGGCCATAAGACTCGCAAGACCAAGCGCCAGCTGCGCTCCGGTGGATCGTCGCTCGTTCACAAGAGTGACTCCGGCCGTATCGATCAGCTGATGCCGAATCACAAGTAACGGAAGCGAGGACTAACTAATGGCACGTGTAAAGCGTGGCGTCCAAGCTGGACGCCGTCACAAGAAGATTCTCGGCAAGGCGAAGGGCTACTACAACGCCCGCCGCAAGGTATTCCGCGCAGCGAAGCAGGCCGTCATCAAGGCCGGCCAGTACGCCTACCGCGGCCGCCGTCTCAAGAAGCGTGATTTCCGCGCGCTCTGGATCCAGCGCATCAATGCCGCCGCCCGCGAGTTCGACCTGAGCTACAGCCGGTTGATCAACGGGCTGAAGAAGGCCGGTGTCGACATCGACCGCAAGATGCTCGCCGACCTCGCCATGAACCAGCCCGACGGGTTCGCGGCGCTCGCCAAGCAGGCCAAGGCCGCCCTCGACAAAGCCGCTGCTTAAGCAGCGGCCATCGTTCAAGTGAGCGGGGAGGCTCCCAACGATCTCGACTCGCGCCGGGAGGAAACTCTCGGCGCGATTTCGAGCGCGGACAACATCGCGTGGCTCGAAGAGACGCGCGTGCGCGTGCTCGGCAAGAGCGGCTGGCTCACCGACAAGCTCAAGGAGCTGGGCAAACTCGCCGCGGAGCAGCGCAAGGAAGTCGGCGCACGCATCAACCGCGTGAAGGAAGAGATCGCCGCCGCCATCGACAAGAAGCGTGCGGAGCTCGAGCAGGCCGCGGTCGCGGCCAAACTCGCGAAGGAAACCATCGACGTCACGCTGCCGGGTCGCGGCGAAACGCGTGGCGGATTACATCCGGTCACGAAGGTGCGCCTGCGCATCGAGACCCTGTTCCGGCAAGCCGGCTTCGAGGTGGCCACGGGCCCCGAGATCGAAGACGATTTCCACAATTTCGAGGCGTTGAACATCCCCGCGGAACATCCCGCGCGCGCGATGCACGACACCTTCTATTTTCCCGACGGCAAGCTGCTGCGCACGCATACCTCACCGGTGCAGATCCGCGCGTTGCTGGCGGGCAAGCCGCCCATCGCGGTGATCGCGCCCGGCCGCGTGTATCGCAATGATCACGACGTCACGCACTCGCCGATGTTCCACCAGGTCGAAGGCCTGGTGGTCGCCGAGGGAGTCACGTTCGCCAACATGAAATCCATGCTGCACGGGTTCCTCGAGGCATTCTTCGAGCGCGATTTGCAGATGCGCCTGCGGCCGTCGTATTTCCCCTTCACCGAGCCTTCCGCGGAAGTTGACATGAGCTGCGTGCTGTGCGGCGGCGCAGGCTGCCGGGTGTGCAAACACACGGGCTGGCTCGAGATCTCCGGCTGCGGCATGGTGCATCCCAAGGTCCTCGAGGCCGGCGGTGTGGATCCCGAGAAGTACACGGGCTATGCGTTCGGCATGGGTATCGATCGCCTGACCATGCTCCGCTATGGCGTGAACGACCTGCGCCTGTTCTTCGAGAACGACCTGCGCTTCCTGTCGCAGTTCAAGGCAGGGTAGGCGATGCGTATTCCTCTTTCCTGGCTCAGCGAGTTCGTGGACGTACCGTGGAGCGCGAAGGAACTCGGTAACCGGCTCACGATGTCGGGCTTCGAGCTGGAAGCGATCGAAACCGCGGCGCCGCCATTTTCGGGCGTGGTCGTCGCCGAGATCGTCGAAGCAGTGCGGCACCCGCAGGCCGAAAAGCTGCAGGTGTGCAAGGTACGCGCAGGCTCGGCCGAACCGATCCAGATCGTCTGCGGCGCCGCCAACGCGCGCGTCGGGCTCAAGACCGCGCTCTCGACCGTCGGCGCCAAACTACCCGGCGACAAGTCGATCACGGCGGCCAGGCTGCGCGGTGTCGAATCGTTCGGCATGTTGTGCTCGGCCAAGGAGCTGGGTCTGGCGGATAGCTCGGATGGCATCCTCGAGTTGCCGGCCGATGCCCCGGTGGGCCAGGACCTGCGCGCCTACATGGGCCTGGACGACACCATTCTCGAACTCAACGTGACACCGAATCGCGGCGATGCCATGTCCGTGCTGGGCGTGGCGCGCGAAGTCGGAGCGCTGCTGCGCCAGCCGATCACGGGCTACAAGACGGCCAAGGCGCCCGCCGTGCCCGCGGTGCTCAAGGACACGTTCCCCACGCGGATCGTGAACGCGGAGGGTTGCTCGAAGTTCACCTCGCGCGTCGTGCGCGGCATCGACAACACGAGGCCTTCGCCGCTGTGGTTGCGCGAACGGTTGCGTCGCGCGGGTCTGCGCGCCATCAGCCCCGTGGTGGACGTGACGAATTACGTGATGCTGGAGTTGGGCCAGCCTCTTCATGCCTATGACCTCGCGAAGCTGAAGGGCGGCCTGGATGCCCGCTTCGCCCGGGATGGCGAGAAGATCACGCTGCTCGATGGCAAGGAGATCGAGCTGACCGCCGACGTCGTGGTCATCGCCGATGCCGACGGCCCCGTGGGCCTGGGCGGCGTCATGGGCGGTCTGCGTACTGCCTGCAGCGCCGAGACCGTCGATATCCTTTTCGAGGCTAACTTCTTCCCTGGCACGGCCATCGCAGGCCGTGGCCGCCGCTACGGGCTGGTCACCGACGCCGGCCAACGGTTCGAGCGCGGCGTGGATCCGCTGAACCAGGAGCGCGCGCAGGAACGCGCCGCCGAACTGCTGGTGCAGATCGCGGGCGGCAAACCGGGTCCTCTGCAGGTGGTGCAGGAAGCGGATCGACTGCCCAAGCGCCTCGAAGTGAAATTACGCCGCGATCGCATCGCACGGCTCCTCGGCGCCACGATCGCCGACAACGACGTCAAGCTCACGCTGCAATCGCTCGGGATGCGCGTGCTGGCGGACAGGGATGGCTGGCTGGTGACGCCGCCGCCGCACCGTTTCGACATCACCATCGAAGCCGACCTCATCGAGGAGCTCGCGCGAGTGGTGGGATTCGAGGCCATCCCGGAAGCGCCCGCCGCGGGGTTCCAGGTGGTGCGCAAGCTGCCCGAGTCGGCGCCCGTGGAGTCGCAGGCACTCGAGATCCTGGCGACGCGCGGCTACCAGGAAGCCATCACCTACGCCTTCGTGGACCCGGCGCTGCAAGCGCGTTTGTTCCCGGACGCCAGAACTCCCGTGCTCGCCAATGCGATCTCGTCGGAGATGTCGGTGATGCGCGCGTCGCTCTGGCCCGGCCTCGTCAAGGCCGCGCTCGAAAATCAGCGCCGGCAGCAGGATCGCATTCGTCTGTTCGAACATGGTGCGCGCTTCGAAGGCGGCGGCATCGAGACCGGCCTCATCGCCGGCATTGCGATGGGCAGCCGACGACCCGAGCAGTGGGGCGCCAAGGCCACGGGCGTGGATTTCTTCGACGTGAAGCAGGATGTGGAAGCCTTGTTCGCGCGCAGTGGTGCATCGGATGAATTCGCGTACATCGCGGACGCGCTGCCTTGCCTCCATCCGGGACGCAGTGCGCGCATCACGCGCGGCGGGAAGACCATCGGCTGGATCGGCGAGCTGCACCCCGAACTGGTGCGTGAACTGGATTTCACATATGCGCCGATCCTGTTCGAGGTGGAGTACGGCCCGGCACTGGCGGCCAACATGCCGCGTTTTGAGGAGATCTCCCGGTTCCCGCGAGTGCGTCGCGACCTCGCGGTGGTCGTCGATGAGAAAGTCTCCTTGTCTCAGCTACATGAACGTGTAACCTTTGCCGCGTCGAGCCTTCTGCGTGACATCCGGGTGTTCGACGTGTTTCGGGGGCCCGGCATAGAAAACGGAAGAAAAAGCGTCGCTTTAGGCTTGATATTTCAGGATAATTCTCGCACCCTCGCGGACGAGGACGCAGATCGTTTGTTAGCTGCGATTCGTGCCGACCTGAGTGCAACGCTGGGCGCAGGATTTCGAGAATAAAAGCATGGCTCTGACGAAAGCGGAGATGGCTGAGGCGCTGTTCAATCAGCTGGGTCTCAACAAACGCGAAGCTCGCGAGCTCGTGGACTTGTTCTTCGAGGAAGTGCG
>JBKPPO010000314.1:0-13876 GCA_046733635.1 Pseudomonadota bacterium
GAGGGCGATGGACTTGATGCCGCCGATGGCGCCGGTGTGATGCCAGTAGATCTTGTCCTGGAGCTTGTTGCCCGTGACTTTGATCTTGTCGGCGTTCAACACGACGATGTGATCGCCCGTGTCGATGTGCGGCGTGAAGCTGGCCTTGTGCTTGCCCTTGAGGCGCATCGCGATCTGCGTGCAGAGGCGGCCCAGCACCTTGTCCGTCGCATCGACGACGTACCAGTCGCCGCGCACGGTTTCGTTCTTCGCAAAAGCAGTCGACAACACACTAGACATCTCAGACTCCAGACCACCGGAAGGACCCGCGCAGACGCGGGCGGGCCCTGAAAAAGGGGCGCAAGTGTACTCAACGGAACTTTCCTTTGCAAAGCAAAGAAATGCGGCCGGACCGCGGACCCTGGGCTTTGGAAAACCCCTGACGCCCCGGAGGCTTATACTCGCTCCCCATGGCGCGTGGCCCCAATCTCGACTCCTTTATCACGGCGGCAGACCGTGCCCTCCGGGCCCTGCTCGCCCCGCCGGTCGCCGGCCGGCCCGTTCCGCCCACCCCGGTGGGCAATGACTCCGTCCAAGGCGATGCGGCCCTGACCGCCGAAGACAAGCGGGAATCCGCGGCCCTGATGCGCGTGAACCATGCGGGCGAGGTGGCGGCGCAGGCGCTGTACCACGCGCAAGCCTTGTTTGCCCGCGACGCCGATGTCCGCGAATTCATGCTCCAGGCGGGCCGCGAGGAAACCGACCATCTCGCCTGGTGTGAAACCCGGCTCAAGGAACTGGGCTCGCGGCCCAGCGTGCTGAATCCGCTCTGGTACGCAGGATCCTTTGGCATCGGCGCGCTGGCCGCACTGATGGGCGACAAGGCCAGCCTCGGATTCGTGGCCGAAACCGAGCGCCAGGTCGAAGGCCATCTGAAGGGCCATCTCGACAAACTCCCTGCCGAGGATTCGCGCAGCCGCGCCATCGTCCAGGCCATGTGTGACGACGAGGTCGGACACGGACGACAGGCCGAGAACGCCGGCGCGGTCAGGCTCCCCGCTCCCGTTCGCGAATTGATGCGGCGGACGGCGAAGGTTATGACGCATACTGCGTACCGGTTTTAGTGATGAAGGTCACGGTTGCCCCGTGGCCTTTTGCTTGGGGCGGCAGTAAGTTATGTAATAAGACTTAATGCAGAGTCGCAGGCTCACTCGGGCCAAAGGGCGATCAGATGCAAGCAGCAAGGGAGAGTCAGATGGAAGAGGCGGTAAAACCCCTCAGCGACATTCCGGCAATCAACCGATTCCTGAGTTATTGCCGTATTCGCACCGTTCCTTCGAAGACGGTGGTGATCCACGCCGGTGATCTGCCAGACGTCCTCTACTACATCATCAGCGGCTCGGTCGAAGTGATGGTGGAAGACGAGGAAGGCAACGAAATGGTCCTCGCGTATCTCAACAAGGGCCAGTTCTTCGGTGAGATGGGCCTGTTCCACGAATCGCCGCTGCGCAGCGCCTGGGTGCGCACGCGCAATCATTGCGAACTCGCGGAAATGACCTATCCGCGCTTCCGCCAGATCGCGGCGGAAAGTCCCGGCCTGGTGTTCGAACTCGCCACGCAACTGGCGACACGGTTAGACCGCACCAATCGCAAGCTTTCGGACCTGGCCTTCGTCGACGTCACCGGCCGAGTGGCGCACGCCATCATGGACCTCTGCGGCGAACCGGACGCGATGACGCATCCGGAAGGCATGCAGATCAAGGTGAGCCGCCAGGAACTCTCACGTCTCGTCGGCTGCTCGCGCGAAATGGCGGGCCGCGTGCTCAAGGTGCTCGAAGACCAGGGCCTGCTGCGCGCTACCGGCAAGACCATCGTCGTGTTCAACGCGCGTCCCAAGATGAAGACGCGCCCCGTCGTGGTGCCCGTGCAGGGCGGCAAGGGCGGCACCGGCAAGGTCAGCAACTCGCGCGTCGATGACGACGATGATGATGACGACGAGGACGACGACGAATAGGGGACTGTCCCCAATTACGTCCGCGGAGAATGGGGACTGTCCCCGTCACCGCGACCCAAACGCCGGCCAACGCCGGCGTTTTCGTTTTCGGCTCTCGTGCAGATGCCCGGATACCATCGGACCATGAAAACCACCTTCGCCCTGCTTTGTTTGTTTGCCCTCGCCGTCCACGCCCGGACGCCGGCCGATCAGTCGGCCCGCAACGTGGAGCTCCTGAAGCAGTACTACGCGCTCGGCAAAGCCCGCGAGCACGAGAAGCAAGCCGCGATGTGGGCGCCCGACGCCATCAACCTGGGCCGCCCCGTGCAACACGACTCGGTGCGCATCGCGATCGAGGACATCCACCGCACGTTCCCGGACTACAACTCCGAGGTCCTCGAGACCCGTGCCTCCGGCGACACCGTGGCGCAGATGTCGCGCATGTCCGGCACGCACCGCGGCATGGCGCAGACCACCATCTTCGGCGGCCTGCTCAAGGACGCCCCGCCCTCAGGCCGCCGCTTCGAAGTGCTGGTCACGCATTGGTGGCGCTTCAACGAGTCCGGCAAGATCGTGTGGCACCAGGTGACACGCGATGATCTCGGCATGTACCTGCAGCTGGGCCTGGTCCCGGGCAGATTGCCGGCGTCGTCCACGGAAAAGGCGGCGCCACCCGTCAAGGAATAGACATGAGCAAGGCCTCCCTCTCCGCCCTGATGCTGGCCCTGGCCAGTCCCCTCGCATTCGCGCAGGCGCCCGCCACTCCGCAGGCCTCGCTGGTGCGCGAAGGCGTCACCGAGAAACTCACCGCCCATGTCTGGGCGATCCCCGACGGCTCGGCTTCGCTGGTGCCCAACGTGGGCATCGTCGTCGGCAAGAAAGCCGTGCTGGTCATCGACACAGGCATGGGCACGCGCAACGCCCAGACCGTGCTGCGCGAGGTGATCAAGGTGGGCGCGGGCAAGCCTATCTACCTCGTGACCACGCACGTGCATCCCGAACACGACATGGGCGCGCATGCCTTCCCGCCCGATTCCAGGCTGATCCGCTCGAAGGATCAGCTCGAAGACATCGCCAACGGCGCGGGCACCAATCTCATCCCCGTATTCGCCTCGCGCTCGGATCTCAACAAGGAACTGCTGGCCGGCGCGAAGCATCGCGACGCCGACATCGTGTTCGACGAGAAATACTCGCTGGACCTCGGCGGCGTGAAAGCGAAGATCTTCGCCATGGGCACGAATCACACCCATGGCGACACCGTGGTGTTCGTCGATGGCGTGTTGTTCTCGGGCGACGTGGCGATGAAGCCGCAGCCCTCTTTCGCCAACCCCACGGCGCGCATCGATCACTGGCTCGAAAGCCTCACGAAGCTGGAGAAGCTCGAGCCGAAGCGAGTGGTGCCCAGCCACGGCCCCTTCGGCGACGCCTCGATCATGCAGGGCTACCGCGATTACCTCACGCGTATCCGCGACCGCACGGCGGAGCTGCGAAAAGCGGGCAAGACGCAGGAGGAATCGGTGGCGATCGTCACGGAAGAGATGTCGGCTGAGTATCCCGACAAGGGGCGTCTCGCTGGCGCAGCACGGGCCGCCTATCTCCAGGCGCCGGCGAAGTAGCTAGTCTGGCCGACCGGCGTCTTCGTCAGCCGATCGCCGCGCGCATCGCGGAAATGGTCGCCTGGTAGTCCCTGGCGCCGAAGATGGCCGACCCGGCCACGAACATGTCCGCGCCCGCGCGCGCGATTTCGCCGATGTTGTCCACCTTCACGCCGCCGTCGATCTCCAGCCGCACTTCGCGGCCGGCCGCATCGATGCGCTTGCGCACGGCGCGCACCTTGTCGAGCACGCCGGGGATGAACTTCTGCCCGCCGAAGCCGGGGTTCACGGACATCAGCAGCACCAGGTCGAGCTTCGCGAGCGTGTAATCCAGCACGTCGAGCGGCGTGGCGGGATTGATCACCAGCCCTGGCTTGCAGCCGTGTTCACGGATGAGCTCGATGGTGCGATCCACGTGTTCGCTGGCTTCCGGATGGAAGGAGATGTACGTGGCGCCCGCCTTCGCGAAATCCGGGATGATCCGGTCCACCGGCTTCACCATGAGATGCACGTCGATGGGCGCCTTCACGCCATGTTTGCGCAGCGCCTCGCAGACCAGCGGGCCGATGGTGAGGTTCGGCACGTAGTGGTTGTCCATCACGTCGAAGTGCACCACGTCCGCGCCGGCCGACAGCACGGCATTCACTTCGTCACCGAGCCGCGCGAAGTCCGCGGAGAGAATCGAGGGCGCGATCCAGGGCTGCATCATGAGCAGCGAGTGTACGTCAATCGTCCTGCGCCGGCGCTTCCGGCGCGGGCGGACGCACGGACACCAGCACCTTGTCGATGCGCTGACCATCCAGATCGATCACCTCGATGATGAGGTCACGCCACACCAGCCTTTCACCGCAATTCGGCAGGCGCCCGAGGTGCCACAGAAGGAAGCCGGCAATGGTGTTGAAGTTGTCGCCCGAGGCCAGGTCGTTGCGCTCGAGCAGCCGCTCCACCTCGTAGATCGGAATCTGGCCGTCCATGAGCCAGCTGCCGTCATCGCGGCGCGTGGCCTCGCTGCGTTCCCGCGAGCCGATGTCACTCAAACCACCGGTGATGGCCCGCAGGATGTCGACCGGGGTCACGAGACCCAGGATCTCGCCGTATTCGCCGGTCACCACCGCCAGGTGCACGTTCGCCCCGCGGAACATGTCGAGGAGTTTGAGGGCCGACACCGTGGGCGGAACGTGCAGCGGCTGGCGGATGTGCTGCTCGGGGATCAGCGCGCCGAGCCTCAGCGCCTCGCCGAGATCGGCGAGCGTGATCACGCCACGCATCTGCTCCAGCGTTCCGTCGCACAGCAGGAAACGGGAATGGCCGCTGCCGCGAGCTTCGCGCCACTGGAGCTCGAGCGCCATGTTGGAGTCCAGCCAGAGGATGTCGCCGCGGCGGACCATGATGGATTCGATGGGGCTGTCGGCAAGCCGCAGCACGCCCTCGATGAGATCTTTCTCGCGGCGGTGGAATACGCCTTCGCGCGCGCCTTCGGCCACGAGCTGCTTCACTTCGTCTTCGGTGATCGACGACGCCGCTGCGCTCGCCACCGGAAGGAGCTTGGTCACGGCCTCGGTCGACACCTGCAGCAGCCAGACCAGCGGCCAGCCCGCACGCATGATCCACTGCATGGGTATTGCGACGAATTCGGCGACGCGCTCGGCATGCGCCATCGCGACCCGCTTGGGCACCAGTTCGCCGAGGATCAGCGATAGATAGGTGACGACGATGACCACGAGCGTGAACGCCGTCTCCTGCGCGTACTCGCGCAACCAATCGATTTCCATGAACACGACTGCGAGGTCTTCGGCGAAAGCAGCGCCGCTGTACACGCCGGTGAGGATACCCACCAGGGTGATGCCGATCTGCACCGTTGACAGCAGCCGCGTCGGATTCTCGAGCAACTGCAGCGCAGCGCGCGCGCCGAGATGTCCCTGGCTCGCGCGGGTCCGCAGCCGCGCCTTGCGCGCCGACACCAGCGCGAGTTCGGACCCGGCAAACAACCCGTTGATGATGATGAGCATGACCAGAATCGCGGCTTCGCCGAAGTTCATGGCTCAGGTCATCCCGCGCGCGGCCTTCACGAGGTCGTAGGCCTCGATGATCTGCTGCGTGCGTTGTTTGGCGTGTTCGAGCATGGACTCCGGGAGGCCATTGGCCTTGAGCTTGTCCGGATGATGCTTCGACAACTGGCGGCGATAGGCCTTCGCGACCTCGTCGTTGCTGGCTTTCGACTCCACCTCGAGGATCTGATAGGCCGCCTCGAGCTGCATGCCGGCGCGCGGCGGTGCGCCCGCGCCCTGACGCTGCTGTCCGCCCTGGCCGCCCGCGTACTGGCGGAATTGCTCGCGACGGATGCGCAGCACGGCCTCCATGTGCGCGAGCTCCAGCCGGGACACGTCGAGCAGCTCGGCCACGCGCTGAATCGTCATGCGCGCGGGACCCTGCATGTCGACGCCCTCGAGCGCCGCACGTACCTGCAATTCGAGGAACACGCGGATGAGCTCGGGCCGATCGGCGCAGGCATCGCGCAGCTCGTCCATGGTGTCCTCGAGGTCGAATCCCGGATTCTTGCCGCGCGTGAAATGCTGGATGGCGGCGTGGATCTGCGCGCCGTCGAGCCGCAGCTCCGACATGACCTTGCGCGCGGCGGCGATCTCGGCCTCGGACACCCGGCCATCGGCCTTGGCCACGTGACCCATGACCTCGAACGTCGCGGTGAAGAATCGCTGTCCGACCTCGACCATGCCCGACGCGTTCCCGGCAGGACGCCTGCGCGCGGAAACGCTTTGATCGTAGAAATGGCCGAGGATCAGGCCGATGACGGCGCCCCAGACGCTGCGGAACAGGAGCAGGCCGGTGATGGCCCCGATGAGTTTTCCCGTAATGCTCATCGAGGCCGCTTGTTAAGATTCATGGCACGTATGCTACCAGCCGATGCCGCCACCCCGCCCGTCCACACCACGGCGCTCCGGGGGCTCAAGAAAATCCACACCGGGAAGGTCCGCGATATCTACGAGATCGACGCGGATTCGATGCTCATCGTCACCACTGACAGGCTGTCGGCCTTCGACGTGGTGCTGCCGGATCCGATTCCCGACAAGGGCCGCGTGCTGAATTCGATCTCGAATTTCTGGTTCGAACGCACGCGTCACATCGTCCCGAACCACCTGACGGGACGGAGGGTGGAAGGGGTCGTCACGGACCCCGCCGAGCGCGCGATGCTCGCAGACCGCGCGGTCATCGTGAAACGCCTCAAGACAGTGCCGCTCGAAGCGGTGGTGCGTGGCTATGTGATCGGCTCGGGTTGGAAGGACTATCAGAAGACGGGCGCGATCTCGGGCATCGCCCTGCCCGCGGGTCTGAAACAGGCTGCGCGATTGCCGCACACCCTGTTCACGCCGTCGACCAAAGCGGCCATCGGCGAACACGACGAGACCATCAGCTTCGCTCAGGCCGAGAAAATCGTCGGAGCCGACGTTGCCGCGCGCGTGCGCGACACCGCCATCAAGCTCTACGAGTTCGCGGCCGAGCATGCACGGCAGCGCGGCATCATCATCGCCGACACCAAGTTCGAGTTCGCGCTCGCTGCGGACGGCTCCCTGGTTCTCATCGACGAAGCGCTGACGCCCGACTCCTCGCGCTTCTGGCCCGCGGACACCTGGCGCGAAGGCATCAGTCCGCCGTCGTTCGATAAACAATTCGTGCGCGATTACCTGGAGACGCTCGACTGGAACAAGCAGGCGCCCGCGCCCAAGCTGCCGGCGGAGATCATCGCGAAGACGAGCTCCAACTACCGCGAGGCGCTCAAGCGCCTCACGGCGTGACGTTCGCCCAACGCGCCAGACACGCGTGAATCTCGCGTAGTCCATCCGTCAATGCGGCGGGACCGGGCTGCAGGATGATCGAGGATTTGATCTCGTGGAGCTGGCCCGCGCGCACCGCGGGCACATCGCTCCAGCCTTCCCGCGCTGCCACGTGCTCCGGACGGAATTTCTTGCCGCACCAGGAGCCGAATATCACGTCGGGCGCGCGCCTCGGCACTTCCTGCGGATCCGCGATGATGCGGTTCTTCCCCAACGACTCCTTCGCGAGTTCCGGGAACACATCGTCGCCGCCCGCGATGCCGATCAGCTCCGAGACCCAGCGGATGCCGGAGATCTGCGGCTCGTCCCACTCCTCGAAATACACCCGTGGCCGCCGCTCGAATCGCGCGGCGCTCCGGCGCACCTGCTCCACCCCTTCCTCGAGCCGCGATATCAGCGACGCGGCCTTGTCCTGACAACCCACGATGCCACCTAACACGGCGATCATCTGCAGGATTTCTCCCACGCTGCGGTGATTGAACACGTGCACGGCGATGCCCGCTCGAATGAGCTCGGCGGCGATGTCGGCCTGCAGGTCGGAGAAGCCGAGCACGAGATCGGGCTTCAACTCCACGATCCTGTCGATCTTCGCGCTGGTGAACGCGGACACGCGTGGCTTCTCGCGCCGCGCGCGGGGCGGCCGCACCGTGAATCCCGAGATGCCGACGATGCGCGCGTCTTCGCCGAGCAGGTACAGCGTCTCGGTGGTCTCTTCGGTGAGGCAGACGATGCGTGACGGATAGGACATCGGCGCCAATCTAATCTATTCTGCCGGCCCCATGATTCTCGCTTTCTGGAACTGGCTCGACCGGTATCTCTTCGGCGAGTACTCCGAGGGAAACACCCCCGGCGGCCGCGTGCTGCGCGTGCTGCGTTATCCCTATGCCATCCTGCGCGATCTGTCGCGCGGCCAGATCAACCTGCATGCAATGGGGCTGGTGTATGCGACGCTGCTGTCGCTCGTGCCTCTGCTGGCCTTTGCGTTCGCGATCCTCACCAAGTTCGGCGCACACCGTGAACTGGCGCCGCTCATCGAGGAATTCTTCCGTCCCATGGGCTCCAATGCGCACGTGCTCACGCAACGCGTGATCGCGATGGCCGATGAAGTCAGCGCGGGCCTGGTCGGCGCGGTGGGTCTGGCGCTGCTGCTGTGGACCTTGTTGGGCACCATCAAGAAGGTGGAGGACAGCTTCAACTTCCTGTGGCGCGTCGAGCACGCGCGCAGCTTCGCGCGGCGCGTCATGGAATACGTGTCCCTGCTCATCGTCG
This sequence comes from Pseudomonadota bacterium, assembly GCA_046733635.1. Taxonomy (GTDB): domain Bacteria; phylum Pseudomonadota; class Gammaproteobacteria; order Steroidobacterales; family Steroidobacteraceae; genus CADEED01. The sequence continues at coordinate 8,688 of JBKPPO010000314.1, forward strand.
GCCCCATCGTGGTGGTCAGCTTCCTCGGACTCTCACACCGGGCCGTCGAGACCGCGAGCGCGAGCGTCGGCCAGTACATGCCGTTCTTCGAGAAGATCAAGGAACTCGGTTTTTCGCTGGCGCCGTTCTTCATGATCACGACCATCTTCACGGCCGTGTACATGTTCGTGCCCAACACGCGCGTGAAGTGGAAACCCGCGCTCATCGGCGGCATCACCGCGGGCATCCTCTGGGCCGCGGTCGGCAATCTCTTCACGGCCTTCGTGGTCTACACCTCGCGGCTCTCGCTGGTGTACGCCGGCTTCGCCATCTTCGTCGTGGCCCTGCTCTGGACGTACTTCGGCTGGCTGATCCTGCTCATCGGCGCGCAGCTCTCTTTCTACGTGCAGAACAGGAACTACCTGCGCATGGGGCTCACTGAGCTGCGGCTCTCGGCCGTGCAGCGTGAACAGCTCACGCTCAAGATCATGTATCTCATCGGGCGCGCCTATCAGGACGGCAAGACGCGCTGGTCGCTGGACGGACTCTCGCACGAGCTGGGAATGCCCGGCATCGCGGTGGCGCGCATCGTTCATGCGCTCGAAGACGCGAACATGGTCGTGGTGACCGAAGACGAGCACCTCGTGCCCTCACGGGACCTGGGGAGCATCACGGTCCAGGAGATCGTCGACATCGCCCGCAATGAAAAGGCCGGCCAGGTGGGCTGGCGGAATTTCAAACTACCCGCCATCGACGCGATCAGCGCGAAGATGGACGAAGCCTGGCGAAAGAGCGCCGGCGACATGACCTTGCGGGATCTGCTCGAGGGCTCCTGATCAGGCGCGGACTATCTTCCCGCCGTCGTCGAACCAGACATTCCCGTTGGCCGTGCACAGGTGCACGCCGCCCGCCCAGTCATCGTAGGGATTTGCGGGATGAAAGGATGCCTTGCCCTCGAGCACCTGCTCGCCGAACTCCGTGAGGACTACTTCGCAACGGCCGATCTGCGTGCGGTTGCCGGTCAGATCCACGAGGGGCTGCGGCGCCGACGGCGCCGACAGACGCACCAGCCGCGAGAAGGTGTAGAGATCGCCCACGAGATCCGCGTCGGCGTTCATCGCGGCGATCGTGGCCGCGAGCACGTCCGATGCCTTGGGCCCCGCGCTGCGCACGTTCTCCAGGAGCTTGCGATCCCAATGGTCCAGGCCCGACGCGCGCTCCGGATATCGCCGCAGCACCTTGGTCACGGCCTCGCTGAGATAGCGAGGTGCGTCCGGATGCTTCGGCGCGAACGCTTCGAGCAACGCCGGGTCCGGGGAAGTCACTGCGAGCCAGGCGTCGCGATAGGCGGCGACCTCGAACAGCGCGAGCTTCCGCGGCTCGGGATGCGCGCGCACCTGTTCCTGCGTGAGTTCCCCGATCCCGCGCACCCGCTGACCCGTCCGCGAATTCTGCTCGATCTGCACCACCTGCACGCGCGACACATCTCCGCCCGACATCGTCACGAGATGCAGCACGAACGAGATCAGCAGTTGATCGCTGTTGCCGGTGCCGGCCCAGACGCAAGGGATATCTTCGCCGCGCAGCCGGTCCGCGTTCTTGAGCAGGTCGATCGGCGAAGGCTCGAAGTCGAAGTTGCGCAGGAAGGACAAAGTGTTGCGCCAGAAATCCAGGCGCGCCTTCTGCCACGGCGCCACCTTGGCGAGGCGCGGCAACGGCCCGCAACTCAGGACATCACGATGGATCAGCAGGCGATCACTGGCGCCGAAGGCATGAAGCAAACTGCCTGCCGCACTGTCGCCATTCACGATGTTGATCAGTGCGGGAGGAGACTCTGACATGCGCGGGACCCCGGCCTCACTCGCCGGCGATGGTCATCTCCGAGAGCAGGACACTGCCCACGCGCACCCCGCCACGCACGTCGACGTCGCTGCCGATGGCCGCGATGTTCCTGTACATGTCCTTGAGGTTGCCGGCGATCGTGATCTCGTGCACCGGATAGGCGGCCACGCCGTTCTCCACCCAGTATCCGGACGCGCCGCGCGAATAGTCGCCGGTCACTCCGTTCACGCCCTGTCCCATGAGCTCCGTGACCAGCAGACCCGTGCCGAGTTGCTTCAGCAGTTGTTCGACGGGCACGCCGCCGCCCCTGGGTTCGACGAGAAGGTTGTGCGTGCCGCCGGCGTTGCCGGTGGTCTTGAGGCCGAGCTTGCGCGCCGAGTAGCTGCCCATGACATAGCCCTGCAGCACGCCGTCGCTGACGATGTCCCGGTCCCGCGTCGCCACGCCTTCCGAGTCGAACGGCGAGCTGCCCAGCGCCTTGCGGATGTGCGGACGTTCGCGCAGTGCGATGAACTCCGGCAATACCTGCTGCCCCGCCGCACCTAACAAGAACGAGCTCTTGCGATACTGGCTGCTGCCGCGGATCGCGCCGAGCAGATGGCCGATGAGACCACGGGCCACTTCCGGCGCGTACAACACGCGCGCCTTCTGCGTGGCGATGCGCCGCGCGCCCAGGCGCTGCACCGCGCGTTCGCCCGCCTTGCGACCGATCGACTCCGCGGATTCGAGATCGCGCGCGTCGCGCGTGGACGAATACCAGTAGTCGCGCTGCATGTCCTCGCCCACCTGGGCGAGCAGCACGCAGCTCACGCTGTGGCTGGTGCTCGCGAATCCTTCGAGGAAGCCGTGGGAGTTGCCGTACACACGCACACCGCGGTGGCTGCCCACGCTGGCGCCCTCCGAGTTGGTGATGCGCGTATCCACCGAGCGGCCCGCGGCTTCGCAGGCACGAGCGGTGTCCACCGCCTGCTCGGGAGAGATGTCCCATGGATGATCGAGATCCAGGTCGGGGATGTCGCGCGCCAGTTCTTCCGGGTCGGCGAGCCCCGCGCACTCGTCCTCCGCGGTGTAACGCGCGATGTCGCAGGCCTTCTCCACGGTTTCCGCGACGGCCTTGCCGGAAAGATCCGCGGTGCTGGCCGAGCCCTTGCGCTTGCCGAAGTACACCGTGATCCCCATGCCGCGGTCGCGCTGGTACTCCACCGTCTCCACCTCGCCGAGACGAACCGTCGTGGTGAGGCCCTTCTGCAGGCTGACGTCCGCCTCGGCCTGGGTGGCGCCGCGATCCCGCGCGAGCTTCAGGGACTCGGTGACGATGCTCTTGAGTTCGGGAATCCGGCTGGCGTCGACTTGGGCTGGGGCTTGCATGGCAGAATTGTACGATGCAAGAAGACGAAGACAGCGGGGAATTCGGCTACGACGGCCCCAGCAAGAGCCAGCGCAAGCGGGACGCGGACGCGGCCCAGACCCTGGGAACCCGGCTCATCGCGCTCAAGGAATCCGATCTGCAGGCGCTGAACCTGCCTGAAATCCTGTTCGACGCCATCCTGCTCGCCCAGCGCATCACGAGCCGGGGCGGGCTCGCACGTCAGCGCCAGTACATCGGCAAACTCATGCGTGGCATCGATCTCGCGCCCGTCGAGGCGGCGCTCGGCGAGCAGGCCCGTCATGCCAAGTTCGAGTCCGAGAAGCACAAGCGCGTCGAAGCCTGGCGAACCCGGCTGCTGACCGAAGGCCCGCCGGCGCTCGACGAACTGCTCAAGTGGTGTCCGGCCGCGGATCGCAAATCCCTGCAGGAATTGATCAACAAGGCCAAGAGTCCGCGCGTGGACCCGGGCAGCCGCGAAGCCGCATCGCGCGAGCTCTTCCGGACCCTGCGCGGCTTGTTTGATAGTATTTCGCGATGAAACCACTGGTCGGCATCATCATGGGCTCGTCTTCGGACTGGGAGACGATGCGCGCCGCGGCCGAGGCGCTCGACAAACTGCAGGTGCCCTACGAGACGCGCGTGGTCTCCGCGCACCGCACGCCCGACCTGCTGTTCGAGTACGCGAGCAGTGCGCAGTCGCGCGGCATCGAAGTGATCGTCGCGGGCGCTGGCGGCGCGGCCCATCTACCCGGAATGGTCGCATCCAAGACCACGTTGCCGGTGCTCGGCGTGCCCGTGCAGTCCAAGGCGCTCAACGGCATGGACTCGCTGCTGAGCATCGTGCAGATGCCGGCCGGCATTCCCGTGGCCACGTTCGCCATCGGCGTCGCCGGCGCGACGAACGCGGGACTCGCGGCCGCCGCCATCCTCGCGAACAAGCGGCCCGAGATCGACGCCGCGCTCAAGCAGTTCCGCGCCGATCAGACCGCGAAAGTGCTGAACGATCCCGATCCGTCGAAGACCGCCTGAACGCATGACCATCGGCATCGTCGGCGCCGGCCAGCTCGGCCGCATGATGGCCCTCGCAGGTTATCCGCTGGGCCTCGATTTCCTGTTCCTCGACAAGGACGCGGGCACGCCCGGCGGCCAGGTCGCGCCGTTGCTCGCGGGCGCACTCGACGATCGCGAGTTGTTAGGCCAGCTCGCCGGCCGTTGCGAGGTGCTCACGTTCGATTGGGAGAACATCCCGGTAACGAGCCTCGAGAACCTGCCCGGCAAGGCGCGCATCGCGCCGCCGCTGCGCGCGCTCGCCGCCGCGCAGGATCGCATCACCGAGAAGCGCAGCTTCGAACTACTGGGCATTCCGACCACGCGTTACGCGGCCGTCGACTCGCGCGAATCGCTCGGGATGGCCGTCAGCCAGATCGGCTTGCCGGGCGTGCTCAAGACACGCCGCCTGGGCTACGACGGCAAGGGCCAGTTCGTGCTCCGCAAACCCGCGGATCTCGACCGCGCCTGGGACGCGCTCGGCAAGAGCCCGCTGATCTACGAGAATCTCGTGCCCTTCGATGCCGAGGTCTCGGTGATCGCCGTGCGCGGCCAGGATGGCGACACCGCGTTCTATCCACTCAACCTGAACGTGCATCGCGAGGGCATCCTGCGGCTCACGCGCGCGCCATACGGCAACGCGGCGATCACCCGCCAGGCGCATCGCGCCGCGAAGAAGCTGCTCGAGCACTTCCAGTACGTGGGCGTGCTGACGATCGAGTTCTTCGTGAAACGCGGCAAGCTCATCGCCAACGAGATGGCGCCGCGCGTGCACAACTCCGGTCACTGGACCATCGAGGGGGCGGAGACCAGCCAGTTCGAGAACCACGTGCGCGCCATCGCAGGATTGCCGCTCGGCAGCACCCGGGCGCGGGGTCACTCGGCCATGATCAACCTCGTAGGCGAAATGCCGACACGCGAGCCACTGCTGGCTCAGCCCGGACTCCACTGG